>JBEEMZ010000232.1:0-8018 GCA_041192405.1 Bacteroidota bacterium
AGAACATTGAAAATCAAGGCTCTATGTTTTCGATGTCCTTATGTGTTTGCAAAAAAACGTTTCGAATCCAGTTTGGAACAATAACCGCGCCCGCCGCCAAATACAAATAGTACGACATCACCCGCCAAACCAACGCAATGATTAACGCAACACTTGGGATATTCACAAAATCACTCAAAAAATCGCCAAATACAAATTCCGCAAAACCCGCGCCGCCTGGACTTGGACTAAACGCCATAATAATAAACATCGCCTGCAATCGCGCATACAATAATAATCCATGTTGAAAATCCATCGGCGGATGATGAATGCCCACAATTAATGCCGAAATCAACAAAAATTTGCAAGCCCAAGCCGCCCAAGTCGCCAAAAATGCAGCTAAATGTCGTTTCCAACCAATATTTTTCATTTCATCGGCTGCCAAAATTAAGTTATCGCCCAAATGAACTGCTTTTTCGTGAAAACGCTTCGATATAGAAAATAATGTTACCGCGCTCAAAAGACGGCGCATTGAAGTCGGGTTCACAAATAAGCCATAAAAAAAGAACGAGCCATAAAGTGCCATGCCCACATACGAGCCGTAAAAAATCCGCGCTCGCCAATCTATATCAAAAACATTTATCATATCAGGGCGAATCATTTTAGAACCAGATGCCCAAAAAAGGAATGGCAATGTACTGATAAAGAAAAAGGAATCTAATACAATTTTGTATAAAACAATCGTTGTTGTTCGTGCTGCGGAGAGTTGCTCTTGTGTCATTACAAACAATGAAACCGCAGAACCACCTAAGGTTGTGGGTGTTACGCATAAGCTAAATTCAAATATGAATATTAATTCAATACATTTTCTGAATGAAAAATGTCCATGCGAGAGGATGTACATGCGCGTTGCGAACGCAAGATGTCGCATCATCAGTAGCGTAAAAGCGATGCCAATCCACTTAAAAGTCCGTCCTGTCCAATGTATTTTTTGGAACGCTATAGGATCAAATTGACGATAAAGCATATAGGCGACGACGCATAATCCAATCGTTATCGGCAAAATCATCCGACTAACGCGCATGGAATGTAAAACTTTTTGTTGTTCTTCGGTTAAATTATCCATTTTTCTGTCGTCCGACAGGGGCGTAGATTCCTTTGTCATATTCAGCTATCCGATTTTCGATTTGTCAGATTTATCAAATCGCTACAAATGTCTCTTTTTTTTTGTGAAAATCCATTGTTGGCAGGAAATATTTTTTGATTCACAACTTTTTAAAATCATTTTTTGTTTCTGAAACATAAAAATTTAAATTTAAACAGCATGTTAGAAGTCAATCAGCTTACTAAGACGTATCAAAATGGTGCGCAAACGTTGACCGTATTAGATTCCGTGAGTTTTTCAGTGGGTGCGGGCGAAAGTTTTGCGATTGTCGGACCTTCGGGCAGTGGCAAAACGACTTTACTCGGTTTGTGCGCGGGTTTGGATAGGGCGAGTACGGGGTCAGTCGCATTGAATGGCGTATCGCTCGACGACAAAAATGAAGATGAACGTGCCGCGATTCGCAATAGATATGTTGGTTTTGTGTTTCAAAACTTCCAATTAATTCCGACTTTGACGGCGTTGGAAAATGTGATGGTTCCGTTGGAACTGCGCGGCGAACGCAATGCGGCGCGTCAAGCGAAAAATTGGTTGGAAAAAGTAGGTTTGGCGGATAGGGGACATCACTATCCGACGCAACTTTCGGGCGGCGAACAACAACGCGTTGCCTTAGCGCGAGCGTTTTCCAATGCACCGAAAATCTTATTTGCGGATGAGCCAACAGGTAATTTGGATGCTGAAACGGGGCAAAAAGTAGAGAAATTGTTATTCGATTTGAATAGAGATGCGGGTACAACCTTGATTTTGGTAACGCATGATTTGGATTTGGCTGCCAAAACAGGACGGATTTTGCGTTTGAAAGGTGGAAAAGTGGTTTAATAAAATGCTTTGTAAAAATAACATGAGTCATCCCCAAATCCGTTTCAATCCTGCAATCCGCAAAATCTGTTTTACGATGCTACTGCAAATCGAAATTCGGGATGACTCATGTTTGCATTGATAATCAATGATTTGTAAAAAGTAATTTTAATATCAAACAAAATCAAGGCGCAAATCGTTATCCAACCATTTGCGCCTTTTATAATTTATCTTTTCAAAAAATCTTAATTCTGTGGATTTTTTTGTTTCCAAAGAGCCGTTCGCCCCATTTTTTTCAATTCCTCAATGGAGCAAGAACCTTCTTTGCGCATCAATTCAGTGCCATCACCATTCAAAAACAGCAAGGTCGGATAGGCGAAAACTATAAAATTCTGTTTATGCGTTTTGCCAATGCCATCTTCCGCATTCACGCGCACATTTAAAAAATTCTTATTCATAAACTCCGCTAATTCATAATCTACGAACGCGCCTTGTTCCATAATCTTACACGGCAGACACCAACTCGTATAAAAATCAACGAAAACTAATTTATTTTCCGCTTTTGCTCGCTTCAAAACCGCTTCCAATTCATCCGTTTTGCGGAAATCCACTAACATTGGACGCGTATTTTCCTCTTTTGGAGCAGGTTTGGGTGTAGGCGCAGGTTTTACGACCGTTTTTGATGCCGTTGAAGTCGTTTTTTTAGCCGTTGTCCGATTGCACGAAGCCGCGCCGAAAAGGATGGATGCTGCGAATATTGCTAAAATCTGATATGTTTTCAAAGCCAGTACCATTTTTTTAGTGATTTTAATAAATGCAAATCGTTATAAGATTAAGACGCAAAAAAGATGACTTTATGTTGATCCATTTGGTTAAAGTCTCCTTAAAAATGCTTTTCAAGTGATTCAAATTTAGATTTAGGCAATTTCGGAACCTTAACACTATCCAAATGATGTTTGAAAACAGCGCGTTCCAATTGCATTTGATGCTGAATTAATGTTTGCATATTAACTTTTTTTGTTTCCAAAACCGACAATTCTTCAACATATTGTGCCAAACTATCTTGTAACGCACGTGTATTTGCACCACTCGGTCTTGACAAAATATGGTTTTTCAATGAATCTAATACCTCTTTGCGTTTTTGATCCTTCGGCAAAAAATGAATTTTTTGAGTCGTCATATCTTGATATTTGTAAATCGGTTGCGACAAACTTGGATTGGAATGGTTGCTCCGACCACAAGTACTGATCAGTCGTATCAGATTAAAAAATAATACGAATCCAAAAACAATTTGCATCAAATCTTTTCCAACAAAAGCACAACCGCCTGAATCATTCCGAGCAGACGCAGGGAAATTAGCTTCATACCATTTAATCCGTTCTTGTATCATGTGCGTTTCGCGGGGGCTGCATTCCAACGTTTGCGCAATCAAAATGACTTCTTGCGCAAAATTATATTTGCCATTATTCCACGAAAAACCTGATAAATTAATGAGCGCAACGCCATAATCATCCCTCAATTTTTGAAACGAATCAGGTAAATGATTGAGGCTCAATAACATATCTGTATCATAATATTTTTTTAACTCATCTATGGTATAATTTTTTTTACTTTTAATTTCCAACACGATGCCTTCAAAACGTTCTAATTTATCCTTTACATAATGATGAATTTTCAACCAAGTAGAATCTTCATCCAAGCCCGTCATTAAAATCGGGTTGTAATGCAACAACGTATCAATTAAAGGAGCTTGCTGTTTTTCAAGCGCATCTACCAGCACTTTCTTAAAACTCGTTTTATAATAAGGACTTACAAATGAAATAAAATGATCATCTTCCTTTTCCGTTAAATCCCAATTGAAAAACGCACCTGCTTCTAAACGCTGTTTTTCTAAAAATTCCAATAAAATACTATCACGCGCTATCAAGGTGTGAAACCTTAGCTCACCTGATTGAGTCAATGCTTCAAACCATTTTAAGACATCATTCTTAGTCATTTCTGCCGAACCGACCCAAACGGTTTGGGTCGGCGACAAGTCTATTTCTGCCAACAATCGCTTTTTTGCCAAGCTCAAAATGGATTTGGGCATATTACCTGTCGCATCCACTTGGTTGGTATCTATTGCTAAATGTCGTATCGGTGAAATGTAGCGCACGTATTATAATTTTTTATAAAGTTACTGCATGAACTTCTTTTTCCAAAGTGGAAATTGCTGATTTCGGAATGAATTGGTTTTCAATGATTTATGAAACTCAAACCCATATCCCGAAATCCACATTCCGAAATCGCGTTACCATTGTTTTGCTTGATGTGGATAACGCACCACATATTGTTCTTTAATCATCGTCGTCAAAACATGTCTCAATACCTCCAAATTTTCTTTCGTTTTCGCAGAAATAAACAAATTATCACAATGAAATTTGGTACTCATATTCTCTTTTAATTCGGCTTCTAAATCTAATTTGGTTTGCGGATCCAACATATCATCATAATATGCCTTGCGATACACATCCAATTTATTGAAAACCATCAACATCGGCTTGTCAATCACCCCCAATTCTTTCAACGTCTTATGAACCGTTTCAATATGATCTGTATAATGTGGATGCGAAATGTCCACGACATGCACCAAAATATCACTTTCACGCGTCTCATCAAGCGTTGATTTAAAACTTTCAATCAAGTGATGCGGCAATTTTCGGATGAATCCAACTGTGTCCGACAACAAAAACGGCATCGCTTCATAAACCACTTTGCGCACCGTCGTATCAAGCGTTGCAAACAATTTGTTTTCTGCAAAAACATCCGCTTTGCTCAAAGCATTCATCAAAGTAGATTTTCCCGCATTCGTGTAGCCGACTAATGCCACTCGAATCATCGCGCCGCGTTGTTTGCGTTGCGTTTGATTTTGACGGTCAATTGTAATTAAGTCTTCTTTTAACAACGCAATTTTATCCCGAACAATCCGTCTATCCGTCTCAATTTCCTTTTCACCAGGCCCCCGCATGCCAATCCCCCCGCGTTGACGCTCTAAGTGCGTCCAAAGTCCGCGCAATCGGGGCAATAAATATTGCATTTGCGCCAATTCGACTTGTGTACGCGCCTGCGCCGTCTGTGCGCGACTCGCAAAAATATCCAAAATCAAGCTACTTCGGTCTAAAATTTTGACTTTAAGGGATTCTTCTAAAATATTCGACTGTTTTCCTGTCAAATCATCATCGAAAATCACCATATTAATGTCTTCATGCTTCTCCAAGTAAGCGCGAATCTCCTCGACCTTGCCCGAACCAATGAATGTGCGACTATCAGGATGCGGCAACCGTTGCGTGAAGCGTTTTTGAATGACCGCGCCCGCCGTCAATGCCAAAAATTCTAATTCATCTAAAAATTCATTTACTTGCGTTTCAGATTGACCGCCGTGAATCAAACCGACTAAAATACTTTTTTCAAGCTCTTTTTTGAGACTCGCCCCAGCGTCTTTTTCGCCCAGATTCCAGAGTTTGGAATTATCATTCATATTTTGATTTTTTTAAATTTGGAAAATACTTTTTGTCATTTCGTAGGAACCTCAAAATGACAAACACTACTTATTAAATTTGCGTTCATGCTCTAACAAAAATTCTTTGCGCCAAATATCGCCCGCGTACCCGACTAAATGTCCATTGCTGCCAATGACCCGATGACAAGGAACGATGATTGCAAAACGATTATTGCCATTCGTCGTGCCGACCGCCCGAACGCTTTTTTCATTGCCAATCTGTCGCGCTAAACCTATATAAGAAGTTGTCATACCGAATGGTATGGTTTCCAATGCTTTCCAAACTGTTTGCTGGAAAACAGTGCCCTCATGCCGAATCGGTAAATCAAATTTTTGACGACTGCCCGCAAAATATTCATTCAATTGTAAGATACAATCTTCAATTGGTTGCCCCATTTTTTCAGTCAACGGCAATTTTGGTGTCTTTTTTTTAACTGAATCTTGGAAGCCAACACTTGTTAAATACGAATCCGTGCCAGAAATTTCCAAAATACCTAATGGAGAATCATAATATCGGGTGAAAAGTTGCATTTCTTAGAATGGAAAAAATTTAAAAGGTGATTGGAAAGCCCAAATTTACGCTTTTTTTGGAATTCGCCCCCTTTTAAACAAAAAAAAAACCCTGCCAATAGCTTTGACAGGGACAAAACAAAAAACAAACACTATGAACAAACACTATCTTAAAGTTCGTTAAGAACGAAATTTCTATTTTAAAACTAAGATTACATTCATTTTATCTTCGTATTAAATAATGTGCAAATATAATACCAATTATCAATATAAAAAATAAATATGTAAAAAAGACAAAAAAAAAGCTAAAAAGTTAAAATCGGTTTTTTTAATGAATACCTTTGCAAAAAAATAACGGTTATGATTTTAGATCCAATGACTTATGATTTTTAAGGTTGATGAACCACCTTTGTTTCATATCACAAGAATACAGTTCATTTCAAAATTTTTACTGACCGATTTAACCCTAACTGTGACGACAATGCAAAGATACAACAAATTTATTAATTACATATATTTATGTAAAAAATATTTAAAAAAAATGATTTTTTTTTTAATATTTAACAAAGTAATTATCTTAGTTAACAAATTATTAGCTCCTATCTTTTCTAAAAGAATGATTATCAATTCATTGTAAAATTCATCTTGAAATCATTTGAAAATCATTTTTTTTAATAATTTTTCAAAAAAAAACATTTTTATCGCCATACGTGTTCAGATTGTGACGGTTTTTCGGTTAAAAATAACATATATATTTCATTAAATTTTATTTAAATGATTGTACTCCCCAATAAAAAGCGCGTTTAGATGCCTCTAAACGCGCTTGTGAGCCCATTTGAAAAATACCATTAAAGGAGTATCTAAACAAACAGGACGCAAGTTTATCACTTGCGTCCCGTTCTGCTGGATTAATCAATTCTTAAATCTTCAATTTTAACTCCAGGGTGCTTGGATTTATCAAAGTTGAAAGTACCATTCGGATACGTTTTATTCGGCGTTAACTCATTGATAACCATCGTATAACGCGAACCATCTTTTCCAAATGCTTTCACTCCGATAATTTGGTTGGTCTTTTTGTCTACCGATAAGCGCAATTTGGAATACTCATTGCCCTTATTCGTTGGCTTAAATTCCACAAACTGGCAAGGTTTGCCATTTTCTACGCCTTCACTCGTGATAGCATAGATAAAATCTTTGCGTTCGTGAATGCGCATCAACTCGCGCGGTGACAACAAACCTGTTGTTCCCCCTGAAGTCGCGGTATTAATTTGCACTTCCCGATTGCGCTTATTGTGAAACCAAACCGTTGCGCCATCACAAATGATGGTTTTATCACTCAACTCTAAGCGATATTTTTCGCCTTGTTGCGCGATAGTCCCTTTTTGGACTTCAGGTTTTTGTTCCGCCAATTCGAGCGTCAACGTAAACGATGCCTCGATAGATTGATACGCATCATACTGTTTGCGCACCTTGTCGAGTAAGGTTTTCGCTTTCGGGTCGGACGTTTCCGCAGATTTAGGCGTTTGCGCATTCGCAACGTAAAGGGTTGTTGACAATAACAACATCGCACCTAATTGAATAAGTCTCATAGCAGCTACATTTTTTGATAGTGATCGAAATAAGCGTCTGTTTTTAAAAACTATTTAACGCTTTTCTGGCTCGTTTAGTTTTCGGGGGCAAAAATAGGTATGTTATATGGAAGTTAAAAACAATCATGCCAGTTTGTAGGCAAAAAAAAAGTACATAGTATTTATTCTAATGTTATCCCTTTTTTTAGGTATTCATAATGTTATTATTTTCAACATTTTAAAAGATAGTAAAAAATCTATACGATAAAAAAAAATGTTTGCATTTTGTTAACAAAGTTAATGGATACCTTTTTTATTGTATATGAATTTAAGAGTGTCTCTAATTATTGAAAGGTACCCTAAAAAAATTAGAGCATTTTTTGCCATGAGAGAGCGTAATGGAGATAGGTGCATTTATTTTTTTGATTTTTTTGCAAAAAAATCAAAAAAATAAATGCACCTA
>JBEEMZ010000233.1:0-7955 GCA_041192405.1 Bacteroidota bacterium
TGAAGTTTTTCGTTATGTGTTGAGAGCCAATAATCGAGATACAAGAGAATTATTAACCATTCAAAACTGGGTGATTGACAGACAGTTACGCTCTGTTCCAGGAGTTGCGGATTTGGTTGCGTTTGGCGGACAAGAGAAAACGTATGAAATCAGTGTTGACCCAAATCGCCTTGCAAAATACAATATTACGCCGTTACAAGTTTTTGATGCCGCCTCTAAAAGCAATTTGAACGTTGGGGGAGACGTGATTGAAAAAAATGGACAAGCGTATGTAATTCGTGGGATTGGTTTATTGCAATCTATTAAAGATATTGAAAATATCATTGTAGATGACGCGAAAGGCAATCCGATTTTGGTTAAAAATTTAGCAGATGTGCATGAAAGTTCGATGCCGCGAGTTGGGCAAGTCGGTTTGAATGATAATGATGATGTCGTAGAAGGAATTGTCGTTATGCGTAAAGGTGAAAATCCAAAAGAAGTATTAGGGCGCATTAAGGAGAAAATTGCGGAACTGAATGAACGCATTTTGCCCAAAGATGTGAAAATGGAGACGTTTTACGACCGCGATAATTTGATGAATTACACGACTGGAACCGTCATGCACAATCTAATGGAAGGGATTATTTTGGTAACGGTCATCGTCTTGATTTTCATGGCGAATTGGCGCACAACAATTATCGTTTCAATCATTATTCCATTGTCATTGCTGTTTGCGTTTTTGTGTTTGAAACTTAAAGGGATGAGTGCCAACCTTTTAAGTTTGGGCGCGGTGGATTTTGGTATCATTATAGACGGCGCGGTGGTGATGGTGGAAGGCTTATTTGTAATGCTCGACCATAAAGCGCATCAAATGGGGATGGTCGCGTTCAATCATTTGGCAAAAGGTAGTTTGATTAAAAAGACAGGAACCGAAATGGGAAAAGCGATTTTCTTTTCCAAACTGATTATCATAACGGCGTTATTACCCATCTTTGCTTTTCAAAAAGTGGAAGGTAAAATGTTCTCGCCCTTGGCATACACATTAGGATTTGCGTTAATCGGTGCATTGATTTTCACCTTGACCTTAGTGCCTGTGATGTCACACCTGTTACTCAATAAAAATGTGAAAGAAGTGAATAATCCATTTGTAAACTTTTGGAATCGGATTGTTGAGAAGGGCTTCAACTGGACATTTAGACATAAATTTACAACCTTAGTGGTTTCGCATTTAGTCGTGATTGCGATTCTTTTTTCGGCTACTTTATTGGGGACGGAATTTTTGCCGCAATTGAATGAAGGGGCGTTATGGGTGGAGGCAAAAATGCCGATGAGTACGAGTTTGACGGAAACCGTTAAAATGACGGCGATTTTGCGGAAAGAATTGCAAACGTTTCCAGAAGTGAATGGTGTTTTGTCGCAAGTCGGGCGTAGTAATGATGGAACCGACCCAAGTGGTTTTTACTATGTTCAAATGCAGGTCAATTTGAAGCATAAAGATGATTGGAAACGCAAAATTACAATGGATGGTTTGGTGGAGGAGATGGATAAAAAGTTGAAAAATTATCAAGGCATCAATTATAATTATTCGCAACCGATTATTGACAATGTGGCAGAATCCGTTGCGGGTATTAACGCGTCGAATGCCGTTAAAATCTATGGTGATGATTTGGAAAAATTAGATGATTTGGCAAATAGGGTTATTGACCAAATTAAAAATGTTCAAGGTGTTAAAGACGTAGGTATTCTTCGGAATGTTGGGCAACCTGAAATTTCTGTGATTTTGGATAGAGAGAAAATGGCAGGTTATGGTGTGACGCTTTCGGATGCACAAGCCGTTTTGGAATTGGCATTTGGTGGCAAAACCGCTACGCAAAAATATGAAGGGGAGAAAAAATTTGATGTGCGGGTTCGGTATCGAAAAGAGTATCGGAAAGATGAACATGATATGAGTGATTTGAAAGTGCCGACGCTGAGTGGCGCGAAAATACCTTTGAAAGAAATTTGTGAAATCAAGACGGTAACGGGGCCCGCTTTTATTTATCGGGATAATACAAAACGTTTTATTGGTGTCAAATTTTCGGTACGGGAACGGGATTTAGGTAGTACGATTGCGGATGCACAAGCACATGTGGCGGCGGGTGTGAAAATGCCCACTGGATATTCGGTTGGTTGGACAGGCGAGTTTGAAAACCAAGTTCGTGCGACGAAACGACTTGGTGAAGTCGTGCCAATCAGTTTAATTGGCATCTTTTTGTTACTATTCATCATGTTTGGCAATACGAAAGACGCGATGTTAGTGCTTTCCAATGTGCCGTTTGCGGTTATTGGCGGCATCGTCGCGCTCCATGTGACGGGCATGAATTTTGGGATTTCGGCAGGCGTTGGATTTATCGCATTATTGGGGATTTGCATTCAAAATGGTGTGATTTTGATTTCAGAATTCCATCATAACCTTAAAAATCGGATGAGTTTGAACGTTTCTATCTCGGAAGCGGTTAAAGTGAGGACGCGACCTGTTGTAATGACAGCATTTATGGCATCTATTGGATTACTACCTGCGGCGGTTTCGACAGGCATTGGCTCAGAATCGCAAAAACCATTGGCAATTGTCATCATCGGCGGTTTGATTACAGCAACGATATTGACACTTTTAGTATTTCCGATTATCTTTTGGGCGTTTCATCGGAAAAAACAAGATACGATTACAGATAATTAACGATTTTGGTTCCTACGGAATGACAAAAAAAATATCATTCCGTAGGAACTGAAATCGCTAAATGTGTTAATGTTTAAAACAAAATTGGAAGTCACAGCGTTATTAGCGTTTTTCAAAGAGCAGCCTAAAAAAACAAAAAGTCGTCGTACCCAAAAAGTAGATTAACGATTTTAATAGCTAAAAAACAGCGCACTAAAAAGAGAGTTGATTTCAGAATTGGTTGAGAATCAATAGATTCCGAAATGGCAAAACAGGTTATGGGTAATGTCGAATAACGTTGCTTGTAACCTGTTTTGCGTTAAGTTGGGCAATTTATTTCCTACTAAACAATTGAAAAACAATGATTTAGCAGAAAATAAATTGCCCGACTACAATACCAACTATTGCAAAATTTCTATTTCGGGCGAAATTCCTACAATTTCTTTGCCTTGAACTAAAACCACTTGATACTTATGAATATTGGCAGGTTTATTTTGCAAAGGCGTTTTAAGCCGAATTAAACCCTCCATATCTGGCAACGGCGGCATTCGATAAAGTTCACTCCCAAAACGAAAATAATAACTATTTTCTTCATTCGGAATATGCCGTGTATTTTGCAAAAGCGGCTTTATCCAAACCGTTTTATCGGTTTTACCATGAATTTCAATTTTATATTGAATATTTTGTTTAAAAATCGCCCAATCTTGCGGCGGTGACACAGAATAATTAGAACCATCTCCTGCATTTTTACTTTTGATCAGCACCGTACAAACGCTTTCTTGTTTTTCATTCTGATATTCTAACGAATATTTACACTGGTCTTTTTGCACGATACTCGCGGCATCAGCATATTCGTAAGCAAACCTGTCTTGTGGTACATTCCATTGAGCGACATGAGTGACAATCGTTTGGGCTTGTTGCTGCATGGCTCGGACTAATTTGAGCGTTCCTTTGTTGACGCTCGGCGAAACCTCCCAGTGAAGGATTGCATTATCGCCGCCCCAATTCAGTTGAGGCGATAGGATAGGGCAAGTTCTTTGTGACAAACATTGCGTGCATTCGCCTAAAAATAAGATTGCAAAGATGTATTTCATAAAAAATAAATTGGATTGGTGAATCGTTGTGCAAAAATATTGTTATTTTTGGAAAAAATTATCACTGTATGCTATTCAATAAAATATTTAATTCGAAAAAGACCAAAGTACTGCCCGAAACGGATAAAGAAAAATTAGCAAAACTTTGGGTTTATTACGACGACTTAGAACGTTATTTTTCTAAAAGGGTGTCTGACCCCGATGTGTACAAAGATTTAGTTCTTAATACGCTGAGTCGAGGTGCGCATCTAATGGCGCACCCAAATTTTGTGGAACAAGGGAAAACCTTAAATTTTCTTTACAGGATTGCCCAGTATATTTTGTTTGATTTTTACAAAAAGTTGCCTCAGCACATTCCAAAAGTTGCATTAGAACCGAATTTAGAAGCGGTTTTAGAGGAAAATGACCCCAATTATATTTTAAAACCTGTTGATTTTTTAAACGAATGTATTGAAAAAATGCGTATTCAAGTGTCATCAGCCATGAAAGTTTATGTAGATGCGTTTGAAGTTTATTACGATAAGGCAGTTGCTTATAACGATTTAGCCAAGCAATTGAACACGAGTCAAGGTTATGTTGAAAAAAAAGTAGGTGAAGTCAGAGGCTTGATTCGGAAATGCACGCTTAAAAAGAGTGAAGAGGCAAACCTATATATTCCTTAAAAGTACCAAAAAATAATTTGTAAGTCATTCATTTTCAATTTAAAACGATGGATTTTCAATATGAAACATGGGAAACGCGCATTCGAGCGTATCTCCACAATGAAATGATACCTTCCGAAAAACAACAGTTTGAAGCATTGATGCAACAGGATCCAATGCTGAAAGAAGCGGTTTGGTTCGACGGGGTATTGAAACAAAAAGCAGAACTGACTGCTTTGACGGCTTATGCCCATCAAAATTGGGATGCTTTGAATCAATCCGCTGCTGCAAAACGGGCTCAAAAGAGTTGGACTCGGTTCATAAAGTTCGGATTCGGACTCATGCTTATGATTGGGTTGAGTTGGTGGGGCGGTTCAAGGTATTTGGCACAACAGGCAGTTCAAAACGAGTTAACCCTGCATTTGCAACCGCTTGAACTCCGTACAGATGAGTTTACGGCGGATGGCAATGAATTGTTGGCGTTAAAAGCCTATCAACAAAAACAATTTGAAAAAGCAGAACAGTTGTTTAGTCAAGACGATTCGCCTGTGAAAAATCAAAATGCCATTCGTTTATATCGCGCTATCAATGGATTATGCGCCAAACCGCCGCAAACGAAAAAAGTGATACAAATTTTAGAAGGGCGTTATGAACAACGAAATCTTTACAAATTTCAAGGTGTTGAATGGTATTTGTTCTTGGGCTACGTGCAACAAGGGCGTTGGGAAGCGGCGTTGAAAGTGGCGAAACAGATTCCAAAAGAATCGGTTTATTTCGAGCAAGCGCAACAATTCATTCCTCTAATCGAAAAAATTAAATAAAAATAGCATGTTTAATAAAATTGTATGGAGTTTGCTATTGGTCAGCAGCATGGCACAGGCTCAACAAATTATCAAGCCTGACCGAAAAACGCGAGTTTGTACCGCCGTTGGCACTTCAACGCTAAGTGAGTACAATGTTCGGGAAGCGGGACCCAAACCTAAAAGGATCATCGGTGGTGTTTTAAAATTATTGGGCGTAAATGCAGATCGGTTTATGATTTTGGCTACGAACGATATTGATAATGCGCTTGCGTTAATATCGGATGGGAAACGCTATATTTTGTATAACCCAAATTTTATTGGGTCTGTTGATGAAAATGAACCGACTTATTATCCAAGTCTATGTTTGTTGGCGCACGAAATTGGGCATCAGGTGAATTTAGATGGTTTAACAGATTGTCAAGGTGTGAGTTGTCGGGCGGAAGAATTAGCGGCTGATAAATTTGCAGGTTGTGCATTGCTTCGGGCGCAAGCGTCTGAACTGGATTTAAAGGGTGCGACGAATTGGATGTCTCCGAATGGTGATTCCGAACATCCTCCCCGTGAGGTGCGACAACAAAAAGTTCGGGAAGGATATCAGGAATGTCTCGGCGAGACAAAACCTTGTACTAAAAAGGGGACAGGCGAAATCTGGTTTCGCAATAAAACAGGCAAGGCGATTGAAGTGATTTTAGAAAATGATTACAGTATAAAAACGACTATTGAGCCGAATGGAACGGGTCTGTTGACGGTTCCCGCAGGGGCAAACCGTTTTAGAATTAATAGAGAGTCTGCTATGTGGCACGACGCGAATAATCCGACGAGGGGAACCATGATGCGTTACAAAGACGAGACGCATCTGGTTGTACAATGTGCGGAGAATCCGCCGCCGATAGATATTCGTTAGACCGATAAAAACGCGCTGCAAATTGCAGCGCGTTTTTTTTTGCCCTTTTTTGAATTTTTTTTTGACGCAGAGGGTCGGTTTTAAGCACGAATTGGAATAAAGATAATAGAACGATCCAAAATTTTGAATTTTTTTTTGAAACAGAGGGTAGGCTTTTCGCACGAATTGGAATAAAGCATATAGAAAACCTAAGTTGTGTGGTACTTTTATTTGAATTAGAACGATAAAAAATAATGAATTTTTTTTGGAAAAGGAGGGTAGCTTTTTCGCACGAATTGGAATAAAGAAGGTAGAAACAAAAAAATATAAATGTTTATGTCAAGTACTTTTTTCAATAACGGCATTGGGGCTGACAAAATAGCTCAATTAGAAATGGTGATGAATTTAGTAAGCGATTTGTCAGCGTATTTCTTACAGGAAAGCATGGTGGAATGGTTCGAATTCGATTCGGAAGACGAGGCACATCCAAAGATAAAAATATCGCCTTTGACGATTCATCGAATTGTGTTCGAGGGCAAAAGCAGTGAATACAGTGTTTCGGCGCAGTCTGACGGCAAACTCATTACAATTCATACGATTTCGGGCGAAAAATATACGCGGAGTATTGGTTTGACGGAGTTTTTGCGCGAGGCTGATAAGCGAAATTTAAAAGGATTGTTTTTGCAAGTGAGCAAAAGTTGTGCACTGAACTTCCTTACGACTGAAATCATAGCCAATTATGGCAAAGCGATTTCGATTAAAACAGCGTGCCAACCGAAATTAATTACAATCGGTCCCGCATTTGAAAAAAATCTGAAACGCTTACAATGGTTTGCAGATGTTAAAATGCTTTTTCCGATGCTTAGAATCCAAATATAGGATTTAGAGTAGCGATTGGGCGGTTTTGAGTCAGTCTGGCAAATTGATTTTTAAACTAAAAGTAATTTTACAGTAGTACTATATTTTTTATTTCCTCTAAAAAGGAGGTTTCGATGTTCCGTTCAAAATTTATATAAAACTCAATAGTTGATGGCAAATCAAAGCAAATAAAATATTGATAACCATTGATTTTTATAGAATTTACACTACTTAGTTGTTAAAAATTTAATATGTAAATAATTGATTATCAATTTATTTTTTCCCGCAGATTTTCTTTTGGACTCTTTTTCTGCGAAAATCTGCGGAAAAATCTGCGGAAAAAAACATATTACAACTTTAACAACTCAGTAGTGTATATAGAATTGAATGAATCGAAAATACTTCATAAGAGTCATTGGGAAAACCCAATCGCAGGAAAAGCTGAAACTGTGAAACAAAGAAGTAAGCCGCAGTTGCCGAAAGCGTTAGTGTAGGCGTAAAATTGATTTAAGATGCAAATGCAACAAACCTTATTATTAGGAAGGGTAGTAAATTATAACCTGCTCCCAATTCCTCTAATTACAAAGGTGAAAACAGGATTGAGTCTTCCATCTATTTCAGACTCATATCCAAAAACGGTGTTTCACATGGCAACTAAAATTACATGTGACTCCTGTGGCGGACGAAGAACCTGTAGTAGATGTGACGGTACTGGAAAAGGGCTCTGGTATGGCGACTGTAGTGCTTGCGACGGAAACAAGAAATGTCCTCGATGTATGGGCAAAGGCTGGTATTTCGGATAAGGCCGCTGGTGACAAAAAAAAGGAACAAAAGGTTGGCGCGAGCTGCTGCTTGCGCCAACTCATAAATGAGTTTTGTATAGAATATAGCAAGTAAAATATTGATAATCATTAATTTATATAATTAAATTAATCCAAAATATGTCATGAAAAAATTATATTTCCTAAAAAATATTATGTTCAAGGATTTTTTATAACTCTA
>JBEEMZ010000234.1:0-7875 GCA_041192405.1 Bacteroidota bacterium
AAAAGCATTAGGATTTGGGTTTAGACCAACCCATTCGATTTGAATAGGTTTCAATAGAGGTTAAAGGTAAATAATCCCATTTTTGCCCCGTTTTTTTTAAATACGCTTTGGATGCCAAACTTAAGAGTGCCTCAAAGGTCAAATCTTTGGGCATCAAAGAAGGGTGTTGCAAGACGCTTTCATAAGCATGTTGCCCATTGGCAACTACACAACAACGAGCATATAAAAAATTATCGGGTGAAAAATAGCGCGGTGGATTATACGCATCAGCTCCGATTTGTTCTGCGAAGGATCGGGTATCTAATGCGAACAATTTAATCGCCAACATATCGGCGAATAAGTAAATATAATGAACTGGAGATGCTGCTAAGGCTTGAACCGCAGGTGCCAACACCGCGTCGTCGTCTTCGGGATCGCTCCAATCCAATAGGTGGATGATCTCCCAAAAACGGTGTTCGAGCAACAGAGGAGTATTATCTCGTTTGCCGATTTCGATGCGCAACTGAGCATTTGGAAACTCTCTTTGCAAATGCTGAATCGTTTCGAATCGCGCTTCCTGTAATCGCATGTTTAAAAGAGTCGTCATTTTTTTTTATTTTAGGATACAAAGAAACTAATAATTTCTGAGAATTCCAAATTTTAAGGAACAAATCTATAAGAAATGTCCAATATTTTAAAAGGGCTGCGTAGAATTGTTCTCAATCCGAAAGGGAATAAATATTTAAAAAAATATGCGAACAAAAGCACTGCGCGGCAACCCCTCGCAAACCCCACCCGCAAGGCTCGACTGCGAGGGGCTGCGTCAGTGCGATCGTTGTCAACCATATTTTACATATACATAATATTTAGCGGGCTTTCTGTTAATGGTTTGGGATAGAATTGGGGATTTTCGTAGTGGAAAAGCTGGATTTGTACGAATGGAATTGTGGGCAAGAATTTTACAAAATTTAATCCTACGAATCGAAATGGGTGTGTATAAGTCCTGCAAAGGATTCAAAATCCAAAAAAGTTAGGGCAAAAACGTCCTACAACTGAGGATAAAAATTAAATTTTTTTTTAAACGTTGCTTGCAACATAACTGTCGAATTTAGTTGAATGGAGATTAACCAATATATCGCAACTCATTTGCGACCGACCACAAATGAAGAAGATGCCTTACAGAGCAATCTGAATGTGATTACCAAAATTTTGCAAAACGATAGTCATTTATCGGTTGCAAAGTGTCTACCAGGCGGCTCGTTTGCCAAAGGGACGATGGTACGCGGGAATTTTGAAGCGGATATTGTGTACATTTTCAATAAAAAGAAACAGGCGGAGTCGGAGAGCGTCCGTAATTATGTGCTCAAGTTAATGAAAGGGAATTTTCCTGATGCGGTGGAAGTCCGAATGAAATCGAAAGCGATTCAGTTAACGCTTCAAAAACCAATTGGTCGGCTTTGTTTTGATATTTTGCCCAGTTATGACATTAATTCCCCCTTGCAACTGAGTCAAGTCCCGAATCTAACCGATTACAGTGCTGCCAGTACCCCCTTTCAGGTCGAGTATGTCAAATTACAGAAACGTAAAATGCCCTATTTTGGCGATTTAATTCGGGTGCTCAAATATTGGAGAGATCACTACAACGTTCCGTTGTCCAGCTATCAATTGGAATTAGTAGCGGCGGCGGCTCTTTTCGGAAAACCGTCCCAATCCTGGGAAGAGGTGCTGTTGGCTTGTTTCTATAAAATGCTTGAAATGATTGCGGGGGTTGCCATCGTCCCTGTGGATTGGCACTACTTTAAGCATCCCAAAATCGTCTTTGCACCAAAGTCCGAATCAGGGATTTTAATCGTTGACCCAGGGAATCCTGCCAATAATGTTGGCGCAAGGATTCTGCAAACGGAGATCGAACTCATTCGAACTCAAACGCAAACAGCAATTCGGATGATTCACGCTCAAAAAAAGGTCGGGAATCTGGACGTTCGAGAGACCTCCATGACTCAAGGAAGCGATACGGGAACAAAAACGAGTGGTACGGTTCCAAAGGTACAACCGCCTTCTGCGCCGAAGCCTAAAGAAGTTCCGAGCATTTCGGTCGCCAAGTCTAAAAAAGACGAAAAAAATGTAAGTTCCCAAAAATCAAAATCGGGAGCATCGGGAGCCGATTCTAAAAAAGACGTAAAGAATTTAAGTTCTAAAAAATCAAAATCGGCGGCTTCCTACCGCCTTCCAGACTATTTCACACACGATGATTTGTATAGTGATTGAATGACAGCGTTTTCTAAATCATTGATTTGAAATGATTTGAGATTGAAAAAGTGCAGAACTATTGAGAACCTGTTTTCAATTCGAGATGTAATAATATTTGAAAATACGGTTGACAACAAAAGCACTGCGCGGCAACCCCTCGCAAATCCCCACGCAAAGGCTCGACTGCGAGGGGCTGCGTCAGTGCGATCGTTGTCAACCATATTTTACATATATATAATATTCAACTGTTTTTCAGTTAAGGAGTTGTGATAGCGTTTGGGATTTTCGTAGTGGAAATGTTGGATTGGTACGAATGAAATTGCGGCAGGAATCGTACCAAATACATTCATGCAAATCAAAATTGGGGCGTAGATGTCTTGCTAAAATTTCAAAGCGGAAAGACGTTAAGGGCAAATCTGTTTTTCTAAAATCAAAGTAATTATGATGTATAACATTAAATTTTTTTTAAAAATATTTTTAATGCTTTCCTTGCAAACGATTCATGCACAACAACTTGATTTTGATTTTGAAAATTGGGAAAAAGTTGTTGCTTATGAAGGTAATGATGTTGACATGAATAACGAAAAAGCAAGTTTTAAAATTAAAGAAATGGCATATGGAATGCCACAAGGCTGGAAACCAGAATATGGTCACAGCGTGAAACGAACAACGGATGCTCACAGCGGCAAATATGCTCTGGTCGTTCATCATGATTACAATATTTCAGCCAGTGGAGTCTGTTATCGTGGTAGAATTACCAATCGTCCTGTAAGTTTTAGTGGTTATTACAAATTTCTGGTGGGTCAAGTATCTGATAGCGTTACCAAAAGATTTGGCTTTTTGGAAATTGCATTTACAAAATATACGCGCCATAAGCGCGACACGCTCGCTACTCTAACTTACAAATTGCCGCCAACTGCTCAATACACCTCTTTTAACGTGCCGATTTTATGGAAAAATGCACAGCAACCCGATTCAGTATATGTGTCCATAAGTTCGGGGAATTCTTACTGTCCATCTTATCCCTATTGTCATTATCTCTATGTGGATGGTTTAAAATTTCAAACCCGCAAAAAATGTAAATTATGGAGTAATACCAATTTTAGCAATGATAAAAATGTGTTTTTAACGATGCGTTCTCAGATTCAATATCAAGTAAAAAAAATATTTCATCAAGTTCAACTGTTTTTTTCATAGGCATTTCTGTTTAATTTAAATTTATTTATAAACGTGGAACCTTAAAAGTTTCCCATTCAAACAACAAATTATTTATGAAAAGGAATTTATTATTGCGAATGGCTTTGTTGCCCATTTGCTGCTCCCTCGTTTTGCTTTGTTATGGGCAAGGGCGAAGACCTGACATTTCTACTTTCACCAATGCACAGCAAGTGGAATTAAGAAATTTGATCATGGATTATTTGAAGTCAAATATGAACCCCAATCCGCCCGCAAATGAGCCGCAACGCAAATATCATATTATAGCACACCATTTCGACGAAATAGATGCGGGACACAATTTTACAAAAGATTTTTTGGATTGGCACAGGTCCTACATTAAAGGATTAGAATATTTTATTCTAAGCAAAGGAAAAACGCAATTTCTCCCATTACCTAAATGGAATCCTGTGAATAATATTCCTGATGCCTTTTGGGGAGCAAACGCGGTACTACCGCAAAGCGATGGTTTTGACCCACTTATATATCAAACCCCTGCTAATAATCCCAATGCGCTGGCAAATAATTTTAATTTTTCAAGGTTTTTCGACCCTCAAAATTTATGCAGTTACCTGTCAGGAGCTCAAACAGGGAATAGATGTAGCGTCCACCCATCTCAGTTTCCTCTACCCACAACCAATGTGGATGCGTTTGCACGCGACCTTGAATGTGAGCACAATAAAATTCATGTATGTATTGGCGGCACAATGACAAATGTTCGAGCTTCTCCTGGAGCAGCTATTTTTTGGTTATGGCATTCTTTTGTGGATGATCTTTATTACGATTACCAAAAAAAATGTCAAGGTTTCTTGTCAAATTTGTTTATGAAAGATGATGCGAACGATGTTGGGAATGAACCCAATCTGCAAACGACACAATTCTGGATTTCTGATGATATTTGGGTTCGAAATCAAGCAGATGGATTTGCCAATCAAGAACATCAGAATCCTGAATATACAGCCAATCGTCCTGTGTACGTATATGTAAAAGTTAGAAATAGAGGTGGTTTACCATCTTCACCTGTTGATTCGATTAACTATAAACTTTTTTTGTACTGGTCACAAGCCTCTACTGGTTTAAATTGGCCACCACCTTTTAATGGTGTATCGCTTGACCCTCAATTATGCAATTTGCCAATGGGTGGCGTTATTCCATACACTCAAGCAGGAATTACAACCAATTTCCAATTGATACGAAGCGTGGATAATCCAATTACCGATATTCATACGAGGATTCCGATACAACATTACACCATTATGGAGTACGCTTGGCAGCCTCCGAATCCAGATAATTTCATAACTTGTTTCGGAACAGGCTGGCGGCATAACCATTTTTGTTTATTAGCTCGAATTGCTTGTACGAATTGTCCTAATGTAAATGATACCACCTCTAATCTTCCTAATTTAAGCCTAAATTTAAAAAATAGTAATAATATTATTTTGAAAAATATTACGCTAACGAATGATGTGCCAGGCATTGCGGATGATACGAAAGATTGTGTTTTTGTAGGTAACTACACTGCACAGCCAATGGAACACATTACACTTGCTATAAAAACCCCTACCATAGAAGATGCTCAATTATTTCAGCAAGCTCATATTTATTTGTATCTCACACCAGATATAAAACAGGAGTGGATCAATAATGGAAGAATTGGGCATGGTGTGGTGCAATTGGCAACGGAACCCCTAAAAGTGACGGAGGATAATGCTTGGATAGGAGGATTGGATTTTGCACCGCAAGAACTCAATGAACTTTGTGTACAAGTCGTTGGGGATGATTTAGGCATTCGTTCTAAAGTGACAAACCCCGCAAAGAAAACATATACATTTGATATTGTTCAATACAACGGTAAAGACGTTATTGGAGGGGAACGATACAAAGTGGATCTAACTAAATTGCAGAAAAATTCAATTCCTACTGAAAAATTAGTATTTGTTTTTCCAAATCCTGCTTCAAACGACCTGCACTTTAGAGTGAATGATTTATTAGAACGTGAGGTAACATTGACAGATGGCTTAGGTAGAATTTACCACCAACAGCGATTTACACAAGATTTGAATATAGATATTTCAAGATATGTCAGTGGAATCTATTTTGCCAAAATTTTTAACTATACAACAAACAGCATTCAAGTAGAAAAAATAGTCGTAAAATAGTAGCGGACTTTTACATGGGAACTATCCCAACAAAAAGAAAGTCGTGGTATCAATGAAATGAGCTTAAATCATTCAATAGATTTTCGCTGAGAGCTTTGCTTGATACAACGGCTTTCCTCTTTTGAAAAAAAAGTATAAAAAAGCAACAAGAAATCAAGAAATTTGTAAAAATCGCAGTGAATTAGGCTGAAAATCGTGCGAAAAAGAGAATTATTAGTTGTCAGTTGGGTAAGTAATAATATTTTGAAAATACGGTTGACAACAAAGCACTGCGCGGCAACCCCTCGCAAACCCCAACGCAACGGCTCAACTGCGAGGGGCTGCGTCAGTGCGATCGTTTCAACCATTTTTTATCTATAAATAATATTGAGTGGGCTTTCAGCCAACGAGTTGTGGGAGGATTGTGTATTTTCGTAGTGGACAAGCTGGATTGGTACGAATGGAATTGAGGGCAAAGGTATTGCAAATTCACTCATCCGAATCGAAATTGGAGTGCATATGTCCTGCAAAAGTTCCAAAATCGAATGAAATTGAAGGCAATATAGGGTGAATTGGTTGATTTTATCTTCGTCTATTTAAAATTTAAAATAAAATAATTTTTCAATATATTTATAATCAAAAAGATCTATGCACAATAAAGAGTATGTTAGACGTTTAGCGAATTTCCTACGCAGTAACGGAACCATAATGGCTGCAACAGAGCTTGCGGAGCATTTAAATCGAAATGGATTTAAGACAACCACTGGGAGTGAATACGAAGGCGGCAGAGGAACGTACACCCTCATCCACGCAACATACGATTGGTTGGTATCCATTAAAGCACCCGACGACGCGGAGAATGTCGCAAAAGCATTTTCAAAACCGAATGGGGATTACGCCTATAACAACTAATTTAGGTTTCGATTTCAAATTTTGATTGACGAAAAAGAAAGATTCCAATGTAAAAAGGATTTGAAAAACGTTCTCATTCCTAACTCGTTTGATGCCATTGTGAACTTTTTGAAAGGTTCTTTGTTGAGTGTTTTTAAAAATCCATCACAATGGCAAACAATTCTACGACAACCCAGACGGGTTTAACACCCGACGAAATCAATCTGCACCAGATTGATGATAAGGTTTTTCGAGCGACGATGCAAAACAAACCTGCTTTTCTGCTTCTGTTGGAACAATTTGTGCCAACAGAGTTGACGCAACACATTGATTTCAATTCGTTGGAATTAGACAATACAGAGTATGTGATGGCACAACTCAAGAAATTGCAATCGGATGTCGTTTGGCAAGGGCAGTTTAAAGGAAAACCTTTGAAAATTATTGTGCTCTTGGAGCATAAAAAAAGTTTCGACCGCGAGATTTTTATTCAACTTTTGCTGTATCTTTGCTGCATTTGGTTGGTGGATTTGCATGGCAATAAACCCTTTAGTTGCATTTTGCCGATTGTGGTGCATCAAGGGCCTGGTGGTAAAATTTGGGAGACCCGAGATTTTCATCATTTTTTTGCGCATGTACCACCCGAATTTTTAGTTCATATTCCGAATTACCGATTCTTGTTAACGAATGTACAACGCGAGCCGCCGACCAAAATTTTGGGGCTGCCCGAAGATAATTTGTTGCGAGCCTTGTTTTTAATGTTTCAATGCAACGAAGATGAGGAAAAAATCAAACAATATTTTGGCGAAATCTTCAAGTTCTATCAAAATCAACCCCATTTGCAAATGGTTTTACAAACCTATTTGCTCTATATTATGGCATCGTTCCAGATGACGATTGACCAAATTCTGGCTTTAATGGATTCTATTTCACCTCAATCAAAAAAGGAAATTATGACCACTTATGAAGTGTTAGTATCGAAAGGCGAAATTTTAGGAGTCGCCAAAGGGGATAAGTTGCGCATGCTGAAAACCATTTGGCTCGGTTCGTTGCGCAAAACCCCTGTGAGCCATATTAGTGCCTTATTGGATATTGCTCCAAGTTTGATTCATAAATGGTTCAAACGCTTTGGATGGATGCAGGAGGGCGAAGCGGAGGGCTTAACGCCTGCTGAAATCATGCTCAAAGTCAATGAATTAGCCGCAGAACCTGCGGTGACGGAATGGGAAGTGATGAGTTTATTAGCGTTTTTCAATGAACAGCCTGTGCCTAAAACCAAGAAACGACAGGCTAAAAAAGATTGATTTTCAACGTTTTTTAGATTCTACGTGTCTGTTAAAATTGTAATTTAAATTTTGAGAGATAATAATATTTAAAAAAACGGTTGAAACAAGGCACTAACGAC
>JBEEMZ010000235.1:0-7865 GCA_041192405.1 Bacteroidota bacterium
GCAATTCCCTTACAGATAATTGACCAAATGTAAAGAGCAAAGAAGACTATATTTTGCGTGAGTTCAGGTGTCATAACGAAATCTTATCATGACATAGGTGAGTATGCAAGAGGCAGAAAACTTGATACAATTGTGAAGATGTATCTTGTAAAGCGGTGAAATCATTATAATACATTTGCCGTATATATGGATGTTGTTGATTATAAGCACTTACGGCATCTTCTTTTTGAGAAGGCGTAAGATTCATCCGATTTGCAACATGCATCAATAAAGTAATATTGAAATCAGAAACCAATTTATCAAACTCTTTTTTATACTTTTGCGGGTTGGAAAGGATGCGTAAAGTTGTTTCCTCATCCAAATTCGGTTTGAAATCGGCAGGAGTGAACGTAATTTGCATCGCTTTTGGGATACTGACCGTACCGCCAATCCCGTCCACTTTATTTTTGTAAATAAAATAACCCAAGACACCCGTGACGGTTAAAATACCTATCAAGATGGCTATATTCTTATTGCCGCCGCTACTTTCGGGGCTGGATTGCATAGGTTTAGGTTGTGCGCCGCCTTCGCTCATTGATATGGTTCAGTTTTGGATTTTGATAAAAAATAATGTTTTAATCAGAGGCAAATTTAAAAGAAGTTTTGAATATTTCAAGAAATGATGAAGGATAAATGATGAATTGGAATGACGAATGATGAATGACGAATGATGAATGATGAATCATGAGTTTGTAAGCTATTGACAATCAATTACTTGCAAATTCATGATTCATCATTTATCACTCATCATTACCTTATTTATTTTTATCGCGGCGGTAGAAAATAAAATCCAATGGCGGGAATTGAGTCACCCCGCATTGCCGCATCATCGTTATCACTTGTCCGCGATGATGCGTCGAATGGTTCAAACAATGGTGCATAATATTATAAATTTGTTCTTTGGCTTCGCCATACGAAAAAGTTCTAAACGGAACCACATGTGTAAAAGAAGTCGCAGGCACTTCTTCAATGTGTTTAATGAATGCGCGAGATGCCGCAATCAAGCCTTCATAAATGTCTTCGTGGCTGCCCGTGAATGTTTTACTTGGGAATGCAGTCGGATTTTCACCTTTTAAACGTTGTAACCAAAGGGTTTCAACATCCCAAATATGGAGTAAAGTTTGGCGAATAGATGGAAAACTACTTCCTAAGTCTTTGTCTATCAATGAAGTATCCATCTCTTTTAAGACCGATATAACTCGTTCATTTGCCCATAGGTTGTAGCGGGCGTAATCTGCAACTAATTTTTTCATAAGTACAATATTTAGTATATAAAATAAATTTCTATCAAAGATAAACGTATTTAAATGAATAAAGCCAATTTTACGATAAATTGTTCAGGAAATTTGATAAATTTGACAAAACCCATGGTTATGGGAGTCATTAATATCACGCCTGATTCGTTTTATGAGCAAAGCCGCGCCAAAGATACCACAGCTATCTTAAAACGGGCAGAGCAGATGTTAATGGAAGGTGCTGATTTTTTAGATTTGGGCGCGATGTCCTCTCGTCCTGGCGCGCCCTTGATTTCGACTCAAGAGGAATGGAATCGTTTAATGCCTCCTTTGCGTGCTGTGGTTAAACAATTTCCGAACGCAATTGTTTCGGTTGATACCATTTTTTCTGAAACGGCTAAAATGGTGGTTTCAGAAGGTGCAAGTATCATTAATGATATTTCGGGCGGCACGTTGGATAACAAAATGTTTGAAACGATTGCAGATTTAAAAGTGCCTTACATCCTCATGCATACACGCGGAACGCCTGAAACGATGCAACAAAATCTGCAATATGAAGATGTTGCAATGGACATTTTGGACGATTTGATACAAAAAGTAGGTATTTTGCGACAATTGGGTGTCAAAGACGTAATCATAGATCCAGGCTTTGGATTTGGAAAAACAATTGAACAGAATTTTATTTTGTTAAAAAAATTAGGGATTTTCAAAATTTTAGGATTACCTTTGTTGGCGGGATTGTCGCGCAAAACCATGATATGGAAATCGCTTCAAATCGCGCCCGAACAAGCCTTGAACGGCACGACTGCATTAAATATGGTCGCACTTCTTAATGGAACAAACATTTTACGTGTTCACGATGTGCGTCCCGCTGTCGAAACCATTCAATTATATCAATTATTGAATGATGAATGATAAATGATGAATGATAAATTAGAAATGATAAATTTTATAATTAATTGATAATCAATTAATTATAAAATTTATCATTCCCAATTCATCATTTAGTATTCATCCTTCATCATTCAAAACGACTTAATCATTCAAAATCAAAGCGAATGAAACATTCATCAGAGGAAACAGTCAAACAAGCGACTCTCGCTTTCTTAAAAACGTATTATAAATATCGCCCTCGTGCGGGCGAAACCGTCGTCAGTTATGATTTGATGACCCAAAAAGGGCACATTGTAGATGGTCATTTGACCTTCCCAAAACCTGATGGAACACCTTTCGTCGCAACATTTGAGGCAACTTCTGCCGATAAAGCATACGAAGTTGTGTTTACACGGCAACAAAAACAATTAAATTGGGATGCCTTTTCGATTGCAAGCGTTTTGACAATGCTTTGCATCGTATTGGCATGGTCATCGGGGCGATGGACTTTGGAATCTTGGGGATGGTTTCAAACGATCGCGCTGATTGCATTAGCCTTATTTCTATTATCAGCAGGATTTATATTTGTTTTGCGGCGATTGCCGCGCTATCGGCGCATCTATGCCATTGAACAATTTAAACAATATTTTGCAGATGAACAGTGGATCTCAATATCATATAACGTTTTTGAAAATGTACAAGATATTGCATTACTGGAACTTAAACAACAATGTGTCCGCAATGGCTTCGGCTTAATTCGGGTAGATGCGGAAGAAAATTTAGAAATGCTTATCACGCCTGCTCGAGAAGAAGTTTTTGAACATCGGCGGGGCGTTTTCAGTTTTTTGAATCAAGCGGATCATGCGGATAAAGTACCTGCGGCGGTCAAAAATTCAAACCTCGCCCGAATGGGTAAATTATTGACACATCCTGTTCGTTTTCTGCGTCAAGTGACGGAAAGATTTAATGATAAGCCTTATAGTACTCAAATGGTGGTCAGTTTTACGTCTTGCATGGTGTTGACGGGGCTTTTGTATTCGCAATCGCAAAAAAAATCAGTGGTTAATTTGGATGGCAATCGTCGTTATCAAGACAGTATGCAGCGAGCCGCGACGTTGATGGAACCCGAAAATAAAGAATATTTAATTTATCCAGAGTATGGCAAAGGGATTTCCAATGGCAAAATGACTCAATCTTATCAAGATAATGAAATGCCGCGTCCAACGCAGACTCCAAATGATGGTTTACAAACCAAAGGCGCGGAACCTGCGGTTGCCGAACTTTCGGGCGATGCGATAGGATTATATGTTTATTCGGCGGCGGATCGGGTTTTCAATGCGTATCCCTGTTCACGGGCGGAGATTCAAGGCGAACAATTTATTGTGCAAGAAGGCATTTACCCTAATTTTGCCTCTGCCAAAGCGCGCATTGAGACATTATTGAAACAAAATATGTTTGCAAATTGTATCTCCTTGAGTTGTACGAATGCCGTAGAACGCGGTTATGCGGTGTATTTTGATTTGATGTTCAATGAAAGAGAAACGGCTAATGCATTGGCAATCAAGAAGATGCAAGAATTTGAACAATTAAAATTGGTACATGATATTAAGATTCGGAAATTGTAAATGTAAAGTGCCTAAAAAAAAACGGGTCAGATGATCCTTTCGGATTATCTGACCAGCTCGGCACTATACTAAAACTCAGAATTATTTCCTAAAACCTTTTCCATAATTGAAAGGTGATTTTCCACTTAATGTCCCGAAGGACTACTTGGTGGAGCCACACCTGATTTATCTAAAATCTTCCCTCTGATGGTCAAAACGCGACTTGGTGTGGTCTCGTTTGTTGTCAAAGTGATGGTTTTCGTAAAATCGCCTAAACGATTTGTATCATAACGCACCTTGATTTCAGCCGCTTCCCCTGGCATAATCGGTTGTTTGGGATACTCTGGCACGGTGCAACCGCAAGAAGCCGCTGCATTTTGAATTACCAAAGGTGCTTTACCCGTATTTTTGAATTTAAAAAATCGAAAAGGGTCGCTACCTTGTACAATCGTGCCATAATCTACTTCATTCTTCTCTAATGTCATCACAGGAGCATTTTGAGCCTTGACTACGCTAAACGTAAACCCTAATGCGAATACAATTGATAATAATTTTTTCATGCTTTTTTGATTAAGAAACCTAAGAAATCTAAAAAACCTTGTGAGTGAGTTTGTTAAAAATGATATTTTTGAATGAAATCGAGTTCAAAATATTTTTAAATATTATATATTTAAATTAACGATACAAATATAAGGGAATTTTGAGGTACTGCGATGTTAACAGGGTGTTAATGTGGAAGCATTTTTATTAAAATTGTAAGATATTATTTATACTAATTTGTATTTGAATGAATCACAATTGTTTGTTTCTAATGTACACTTTAAAAAAAAAGAAGTATCTACGCCACCATCTAAAAAAAAGCCTTGCCTTTTAGACAAGGCTTTCACATTTATCAAAGCAAAAAGTTGGGAGAAAACAAGTGAACAAACACCGTTTTATTTTCTATTTAAAACATTTTTTTTTATCGGCTACCAGTACTTGAACCAGCAGCGGCAGTACCGCCATTTGCAACCACGTTTCCACGAACCACTAAAACCGTTTCTGTACCATCTGTCAATAAGATTTTAACGGTTTTGTGAAACATGCCAATTTTCGCAGCATCAAATTTCACTTCTACAACGCCATTTTCATTCGGCATGACGGGCGTTGTTGTGAAAGTAGGCACTGTGCAACCGCAACTTGGCAGTGCATTTTTAATAATTAATGGCTGATCACCTGTATTTTTAAATTTGACACTTCTAATACCTTCGCTATTTTGTGGAATCGTACCGTAATCAATTTCGGTTTTTTCAAAGCTGATAACAGCTTTATTTTGTGCCGAAAGGGACAACGCGAAAAATGAAACAACAAGAGTAAACAATGGTGCTAAGAACTTTTTCATGATACTTTTTTTAATTTGATGCAAAGAGACTTTTTCTTTAAAACGATATAATAGAATGTATGATTCGTTATTTGACGATACAAAGGTATGGGGCTTTTCAATAATCCGTTGTTAACAAATTACAAATCTTTGTTAAACATCTTAATTTTTTTTTAAATGAGTTTATTAACAATTTGAGAATGTATTTTGAGTATTTTGATTCTAAATCATTGTATATTTGTTTTCATTTTAGGTATGAAAAACGAACTTAAACAATGTCTAACAAAATAGTTACAGATGAAACATTAAACGAATCTATTCTTCAACTCCTGAATATCAAGGCTTACATTTGGAAAGAGCAATATTATGATTTTGTGATTTCGGACGATAATTTTAAAACATTTTTGAGAATTAATCAAAATGCAGCTACAAAAGTTAAAATGGTACCTGAAACGAATGAGCAAATTAAAGATTCGTATGTGATGATTGACCCTTCGGGGCGTTTTTTTAGCGATGGAACGGGAACACACCATTATAGTAAACCGATTTTGGAAGTTGGAATTGAAGCAGCTTTGGAGGAAGTACAAATAAGTTATGAAAAATTTTTGGATAGAGATGGTTACGACGATTGGAAAAAAATAGTCTGAATTACGATTGAATTTTACTGAAATTGTATTAAAATTGCGTTCATTTTTTGCAGTGAACGCAATTTTTATTTGAAAGCCTATTCATTTCTCGACAAAATAAATACCTTTGCAGCGTTATTAAACCATTTTTAAAATTACAAACAGCCACTATGGTAAAACAAAAATTGGATAATCCGCCGCGTACTATCCGTAAAAAAAGGAAACCTAAAGTACGGGTCTTATTTCAAGCACATGATAAATTCTTTAAAATTGCGTTTCAAGACAAGGAAAATGCAAGTGATTTTTTAAAAACCTATTTTATGCCCCAATTTCCAGACATTTCGTTGGATTTGGACACGCTACATTTGGATGACGCACAACATGTTTCGAGTAAATTGCATCCGCTTTTTTCCGATGTCATTTATCGCTGCCAATTGAAAGATGATATAACAGGTAAAATTGTATATGTATCGTTTCTATTTGAGCATAAAAGCAAGATGCCGACTTCGGAATTTGACATGCGCTTGCAATTATTGGAATACATTGTTGCCATCAAGCGCAAAAACAAAACGGAAAAACAACCCGAAAGTATTGTGATTCCGATTGTTTTCAATCAAAATGAAAAAAATTGGGAACAAAAACCCTTTAGAAATTGTTTTCCAAATGTGCATTTTTCTTTATTGCAATTTGTGCCCGAATTTGCGTACTTTGTGTTCAATTTGGCGGGCTTGCCTGATGCACAAATTCGGATTTTACAAGAGTACAATGCCTTGCGTGGTGTGTTACTCGCTATGAAACATTACAAAAATTTGGATTTTTTGAACCATCATTTTGAGGAAATTGTGAAATTTATTGAGGAATACCCTGAAAAAGAAGATTTATGGCGTACTGTGTTTGCATACATTCTTGGAAATGGCGAATTAGACCTTGATATCGTCACCAACATCTTAAAAAATATTCATTCACCAAAGATTAGACAAAAAATGGATTTAGCAACCAATAAAGGTATCTTCGGACAAGCCTATCGGCAAGGCAGAGATGAGGCAACGGCAAAAGCAAATGTGATCCTTTCCAAATGGCAAGCGAAACTTCAGGAGACCGAAAATAAACTTATGATCGCTGAAACAATCGCTGAAAATGCTCAATCATTAGCCGAAAATGCTAAAATAGATGCCGAAAATGCACGAATTGAAGCCGCCCAAAATGCACGAATTGAAGCCGAAAAGACTCGAGTCTTTTTGAGTTTGCTTCACGGGTGGCATAGACAGGCAGACCATCAACTGATTGCAGATATTGCAAGTATTTCATTGAAAGAAACTCAATTATGGATAGCATCTTTTGAATATATAAAAACAAATCGTGCAATTCAAACGACAATTGCACCCAAGCAATGGTGCAAATTATTAGAAAAAAAGAAAACAAAATATGCACCCTTGTCAGAAGCGCAAGTCACTCGGCTTTTGGAATTATTAGACAAAAGCGTTTGATTTCGGAAGGTGGAAGGCGGAAGGCGGCGATACACGCTAAGTTGAAAAGTGTTTAGAGATATAGGAAACATAATTCATTGAAAATCAATGTTCTATGTTTTCTATATCCCTATGTGTTTGCAATTACCCATTTGAGCCTACACCAAATACCGAATCCCAATGTGCAATGCGTTCTTTCACCTTTTTCAAACGCGCTTTGGCATCTTCGGACGGTTTTAGCTTGACTTCCAATTCCAATTTCGTTTTTGCGCGGGTCAAAATGCGGGCGGCTTCTACACTTTTTCCATCATTACCCGTTTTTTCGCCTTCATCCATCAAAGTTGTGGCTTCATTTTTCAATTTGGCAGCCACTTTTTCCTTCACTTCCCGAACGCGCCCACTCGTTGCGAACACACTCGCCGCATCCAAACCACCCGAATTCGCCTTTTCCAACGATAACAACGCTGCATCAATGCAATCTGGACAACTTTCAATATTCGATTCCGCCGTTTTCAACAAGGCATTCGCCGTTTCGTAATCTTTTTGAAAATTTGCTTTTGGTTTCGGCTTCGGTTTTGGCAACGCAACAGGCGTATCTACACGAACCGCAGGTTTTGGCGCGTCAAGCGGAATTACATCTGTTTTAGGCAATTCTGGATTTT
>JBEEMZ010000236.1:0-7856 GCA_041192405.1 Bacteroidota bacterium
AAAGCAATCTCAAACACCAAATGATTGCAACAGCATACATTTTAAACCACTACCTTATATTTTAAATATGGAGGATATTCCTTTTTTATGTTATTAAACGTATATTATAAAGCAATGATTTCTTTGGTTATAATATACATTCCCATTACTAACACAAACCAGCCAAATGCTGGCTTTAATTTATTTGAATCAATTTTAGTAGATAAAAAAGTGCCTATAAAAATACCTACAACTGCTATGGTTGTAAATAAAAGGAGTAGTTGATAATTGAGTTGAATGCCATTTAAAACATCGGTAGTAAAGCCTATTAAAGCATTAATGCAAATGATAAACAACGATGTGCCAACAGCTTTTTTCATTGGTAAATTATGCACGTTTTATCGGAGTTGACCCTGAATCTGCATTAGAAAGAACCAATAAAAAGTTTAAAAAACGGTTTGAATATGTCGAAAATCATGCACCAAAGCCTTTGCAAGAAATGACACTTGCTGAAATGGATGCGCTTTGGAACGACGCTAAAATTGCAAATACATAGGGACATAGATGACATAGGTGTAATACATAGTTAAATGATTATCAGCGTATTATGTATCAAATCTATGTCATCTATCTCCCTATTTGTTTGCAATTTTAGCAATTAAAAAGATAGTTTGGCGCGGGAAACCAATCGCCCACTTTTTTTAATTTTCATCATATATTCCAATGTCCTATCTTTCAAAATATAAAATATTTCAACTCGCTCATTCAGAAATATCTCACCCAAATAATTGATAACCAATGATTTACAATCAATATTTTCATAATCTTTTTTAAAATCATCCATAATCCAACTCACATACTTTGCATTATTAACATGTCCAATCACATCCAAATCACTGAACATCACAGGTCTATCAGCACACCTGCGCCAATTGCCTTCCAAATCACGCAATTTTTCAGGTTCTGCCAATTCCGCACCTGTTTTAATGGTTAACATTTCGTTTGTTTCAAACCGTTTTGGACGATGCGTCGTTTGATCTATCGGAATCCAAAGCGCATACGCAGTCGTTACGACTGTTCCATCCGCATCTAAAATTTCAAAATGACGATGTGAAAAAGGTTTCATTTCGCTAACCCAAGTCCGAATCGTCACCGTTTCGCCGCCCATTACATGGCGTAAAGCATTGATTTTCAATTTATTAAGTACCCAATACATTCCCCGTTCTCGCATGCCTAAAAAACCAAGTCCATGAGATGTTGCGTGATTGCCCGCGACCTCTTGCAAGCAGTTTGCAACTGAAAAAAGAGTCAGGTGATGATGTTTGTCGGTCATGTAGGCGTACACTTTAAACGCCTCTTGCCACACCCCGTTTTGCTCCATAGAAAATTTTAAAATGGTGATAATAATTTTTTTGTGATACGCGCCTTTTACTTTTTCTCATTTGAATAGGATAAACTTTTCAAAATCAATCGAATAAAAAAGCTATTTTTTGAGGTACATTTGCAACGTTAATATCTTTTTTTTGTAGCGCGCTTGTTTAGTGCGCAACGCTTCCTATTTAAGTGCGTCCGAAATCACAAATAGATTTGTAAAAATATCATATAAATTTAAATTCGTTGTAATTTCTTTGTTATCAAGCTCTTTTTCTAAAAAACTTTGAATAAATTGAATTTATCGCCCATATAACTTGTTGACAACGGTGTCCATGCCATTTAGATTGCTTAACCAAAGCCGATATGAGATTGATTTTGAAAAAACAAGTTTTTCAATTAAACCCATTACAATAGAAAATATTTGACATTGCCTTTACAACTACCTATATTTGCAGTTTCATACATCATTCCAAAACGAAATTTCATGCCTATGCGATTATTACCTACATTTTGTTTTTTATTTCTTTGTAATCTCCTTGTTGCTCAAAACTTTGACCATGAATTGAACGCGCTCAATCAATTGCTCAAAGATAACTCGTCTTACAAAGAACATTTTTCAGTGGATGCCAAAGACCATGCCTTAGTAATGACAACAGGCAAATACAGTGCAACGGATATTGCAACGGTCACCATTCCATTGGAAAAAATTAAGTTTATTGAGGTAAAAGTGATGGATAAAGATATTTGTAGCGTGTATCTCTACACGGAGCGTCCGTTGAATCAAATCGCTATCCGCAGTACGTCGTACAAAACGGATACTGATTTGATTGCTATTTTTATTAAAAACGAGGATGCTGCGGATTTAATGGCAATAGAATTAGCCAAAATCACCGCTTATTACAGCAATGCAACCCTCAAATTGAGTAAAAAAGAAGCTATAAACGTAAACGATTTAACAAACTAATCTTTATTAAATGATGAATGATAAATGATGAATTTATCATTCATCATTTAATAGTGGTTACAAAACAAGCTGCTTTTCGATAGCAGCAACAAGTTCCAATACTTTTTGCAATTGTTCTTCTGGCGTAAGATGCGTGTTATCCATTAAAATCGCATCTTCTGCCTGTTTCAATGGACTGTCTAAACGAGTGGAATCAATTCGGTCGCGTTCTTGCAAATTATGCTTAACTACTTCAAAATCAATCAATTGCCCTTTTGATTTTAACTCATCCACACGCCGTTGAGTGCGCGTAATCGGATCCGCAGTTAAAAAAATCTTTAAATCGGCAGTTGGAAAAACGACTGTTCCGATATCGCGCCCATCCATAATCAAACTACGTCGCTGTCCCATTGCTTGCTGCAACCGAACCATTTGACGACGCACTTCCGAAATCGCTGCGACTTGACTCACACAATCTGAAACATACATGGTTCGGATTTCGGATTCAATATCTTCCCCATTGAGAAAGACGTGATTTCCTGATTTTTTGCGTTCAAAATGAATTTCGATGTGCGCAAGTGCATTTTGCACCTGTTTCACGTCGGTCAAATCCACCGAATGCCTTAAAAAATAGAGTGTGACAGCCCTGTACATCGCCCCTGTGTCGATGTATGCGAAATGCAGCACCTTTCCAAGTGCTTTCGCTAAGGTACTTTTGCCACACGCAGAGTAGCCATCAATAGCAATAATCATTCGTTTCACGGTCGAGTTTTTAATTCGTATGCAAAGGTAGATTTAATTTTCAAACCACCAAAAAATATTTTTAATTCGTGTATTTGTGACGACTTGTGTTTTTAAGTTTGAGATGTCATAACTATCATAACTCATTGATTATGAATGATTTGTAAATATATTAGCTAATAAAAACAAATGATTTAAATGTTTTTTAAGAAAAAAAAATTGGCACAAATAAATCCACTTGTATTAAGTGTAAGGGTAAATTTTAAATTTTTTTTACTAAAAATGTCATTTTTTTTTGACAACCCCCTTGACAAGTTCAACAGAATGTCGTAGCTTTGCATCGCAATTGTGTTGTATGCTATACACACAAACAATTTGTTTAATAAAATTTTCAAACTATTTCAATTATAAATATTAATAATGAGAACTTCAATTATTTCGTTACAAAATGCGTCGGCTTCGATACTTTCGGCACAAGGTTTCAACAGACCTTCTGTCGCAGGATTAGGTGTGCGTTATAGTGGCGGCAATAAATGGATTGATACGTGTATTGATATGTGTGATGAACGAAATATGAAGTTTGAAGGTCATCCTTATACAGATTCTCCTTCCCTAACGGCTAAATAATACCTTATAGGTTTTGCAGCCGCAGGAATCAAGCGGTTAGCAAAACAATAGAATAGGTATATTTCAGTTTCTTTCATTTTGAGACTTTACCGTACTTCCAACATTGGCTTACCGCCGCAGCACAAAAAATGTCCTGTAAAATGGCTTTATGTTACGTTGTTATGCAGCAACGAGTTATTAACATAATTCTATTAGGACGCTTTTTTGAAAGGTGATTGCTTTGTATCAACGTGTTTAAACGATTGAATGAATCATTGAATGACTTATTTTAACGGAAAAGCCTTTTTGACGTTTTCTTTCTGAATCAAAACTTTTGTCTGAATACAGGTGCAATAGGCGTTTTTAAACGTACTGGATTGATTTTAATCTTATACAAATATTATTTCAAAATTTTCAGAAAGTTCGGAAAGTTTGAAATAATATAAAATCTGAAACGACAAACAGAACATCGGTAATGTCATTGAAAGTCTTCATAACGCATTGCCGTTTGTTCTGCCGTTTACAAATTATAATCACAAATTGATTTCGGAATGTGGATTTCGGATTTCAGAATACATTGATTTTCAATTGATTCGATATTTAAGAAATTCACATTTTGCGAATTAACAAGAGTTTAACGTTTTTTTTAATGGGAATGGGTAACGTTTTGCATTTTAAATGCATTAATAGGGTAGCAATAATTTTTTGGTAAGCAGATTTCAGATTTCATCGAATTTAAATATTCCGAAATCGTAAAGATATTATTTTCAAAAATAATCCCAAAACCGTAGTCCCGATAGGTGTGTGCAACGGTCGAAATTGCATACTACGAGTGTTTCCATTGAAATAAATGGTTCTCATCGTAGCGGAGTGTAAAAGAACATTCATGAGTGATTTCAATGACGCGCCAGAAACGATTCGGATATTCAATTGTTGTGATGTTTGAATGACATAACAAGTTTTCTATGTCGAAGTTATTGGTTTGCAATGTTTTATAGATACCATTTAAAGTCTTATTCATTGTCATTCAAATATCAGTTCTTCCCAAAGAAATAGAACAATTGGTAAGTCGAACGTTTTTTGTTTGTGCAACTGCGCGATAGGTCAAATGTGACCGGATGGAAAGACCTTCTCATCCTGACTCAAGGCGTTTTTCAAGCTTCGGTTTGAACACGACCTTGTACGCAAGTACGCAAAGCACGCGGGGGCTTTTTAACCTTCAACACTTAAAACAGTTAGTTTTAGTTTGTATGATCTCTCATTGGTTGGAAATGCGTTTGCCAAAGTGTAAGCGCATTTTTTTTATTTCAAAACAAAATACTGAAAAAAAATCTTTGGAGAGACCTGATTTTATACAAAAAGTTTATTTGCTTGTCAAATATAAAAAAATATTAATATAACAGGAGGTTGTTGAACGCCAATGTACTTAGGTATGTTGGCGTTTTTTTGTTTAAAAAATATGAAGGATTGTCAATATTTCGCTACATTTGCCCAAACGAAACAAACATCGTTTTCAAATCTGAAAAAAATGAATAACAAGCCTGTTTTATACGATAATCACGGACGAATTATGAATTATGTCCGTTTGGCGGTGACAGACCGTTGCAATTTGCGCTGTTTTTACTGTATGCCCGAAGAAGGCATTAAATATGTGGCGCGTCAAGAATTGATGAGTTTCGAGGAAATGGATCGTTTAATGTACATTTTGTCGAATGCGGGCATTGAAAAAGTGCGTATTACGGGCGGAGAACCGTTTGTGCGGCGTGATATGATGCAGTTTTTGCGCAAAATTGCGGAATATAATCTTCAAATTCATATTACAACAAATGGCACTTTGACGCATCAACATATTCCAGAATTGAAATCATTAGGCATTCAATCCGTGAATTTGAGTTTGGATAGTTTGGATAAAAAGCGTTTTTTTGAAATCACGCGCCGCGATGAATTCGATAATGTGATGAAGACGTTAGAAGGTTTATTAAAATATGACATCAAAACCAGTATTAATTCGGTCGTGATGCAGGGCAAAAATGAAGCAGATATGCTTTCTTTGGTCGAATTGACGAAAAATGACCCAATTAGTGTTCGTTTTATTGAGGAAATGCCGTTCAATGGCAATGGTTCACATTATGAAACCTTGCATTGGCATTATCGTCGGATTTTGGATTTTTTGAAATCACATTATCCGAACCTCGAAAAATTGCAAGATCCACCACATTCAACGGCTTATCATTATAAAATTCCGGGTTATAAAGGCAAAATTGGTATTATTGCAGCGTACAGTCGTACTTTTTGTGGCACTTGTAATCGGTTGAGAATCACGCCACAAGGTGTTTTGAAGACCTGTTTATATGATACAGGCGTTTTTAATATCAAAAATTTAATGCGGGAAGGCGCGACCGATGCACAAGTTTTGACAGCTTTGACGGATGCCATTGGCAATCGCGCAAAAGACGGTCATGAAGCGGAAAAAAGTAGAAATTTCGGATTGCCTGTAACGGAAAGTATGACGACTATTGGCGGTTAAAAATAAAGGTTTATCCGCATTTTTAGCACAAAATTAAATTCTAAAGTATTGATTATCAACCATTTGGAAGATTTTAAACCTTCCAAATGGTGTTGTTATCACCTTTTTAATATTTCAAACAATCACTATGTCAAAACTAAAATCGGTTATACCGAACCCAAAGTCGAAAAAAAGAAAATCCAAAACGAAACCTTTATTTCAAGCGCATGACAAATTTTTTAAAATTGCTTTTCAAGACAAAGAGAATGCAAGCGATTTTTTAAAAGCCTATTTTCTGCCTCAATTCCCAGATATTTTGTTGGATTGGGACGCATTGCATTTAGACGATGCGCAGCACGTTTCAAGTAAATTGCATCCGCTTTTCTCCGATGTCATCTATCGTTGCAAACTAAAAGGCGATATTACAAACAAAGTTGTATATGTTTCCTTTCTATTTGAACATAAAAGTAAAATGCCTACGTCGGAATTTGATATGCGTTTGCAATTATTAGAGTATATTGTTGCCATCAAACGCAAAAATAAATCTGAAAAACATCCTGAAAGTATTGTGATTCCAATTGTTTTCAATCAAAGTGACAAAAGTTGGGAACAACAGCCGTTTAGAAATTGTTTTCCAGATGCACCGATTTCTTTATTGCAATTTGTGCCAGAATTTGCGTACTTTGTGTTCAATTTGACGGATTTGTCTGATGAACAAATTCGGATGTTGCGCGAGTACAGTGCCTTGCGCGGTGTGCTGCTCGCTATGAAACATTACAAGAATATGAATTTTTTGAACCATCATTTTGAGGAAATTGTTAATTTCATTGAAGAACATCCCGAAAAAGAAGATTTATGGCAAACTGTATTTACGTATATTCTTGGAAATGGCGAACTTGAGCTTGATATTGTGACCAATATATTAAAAAATATTCATTCACCAAAGATTAGACAAAAAATGAATTTAGCAACCAATAAAGGTATTTTTGGACAGGCTTATCGCCAAGGTAGAGACGAAACGATCGTAATCTGGAAATCCAAGCTCGAAAATACTCAAAATGAATTAATTGAGGCACGCATTGAAGCCGAAAATGCTAAAACAATAGCCGAAAATGCTAAAATTGCAGCTGCCGAAAATGCCAAAATCGCTGCTGAAAATGCCAAAATTGCTGCCGAAAACGCCAAAATAGAAGCTGAAAATGCCAAAATCCAAGCCGAAAATAGGAGAATTTTTTTGACACTACTACATGGTTGGCATCGGCAGGCTGACTTGCAATTTATCGCCGATATTGCCTGTATTTCGTTGAAAGAAACAAAAACAATTGGTGATAAAAAAACTACGATACTCCAAAAAATAAAATAGATAATAAATTTTATCCGCTCCGGATATAGCAGAAACAAAGCTGCTCCAACTATACCAAATACTTTTATAAACATACTTACTACAATTAAAAATGCAGCAAGTCCTGTTTTCTTTTTTTCAAAAGCAATAAATGTGAACACAAATAGCGCTGCAATAAATGCATTTGCCTGAATGTTTTGAATGGATGTAATCATCTCTATCAGTACAAACCAGAGGATAAATGCTTTTTTCTTTCCATCTATTGACAACATTTTTATTGCAAAAAAAATGGATAAGCCATTAAATAAAGCCCAGCAAATTACTCCAACATATTTTGGCAACAATGCGAAAGGAGCTATAAATAC
>JBEEMZ010000237.1:0-7775 GCA_041192405.1 Bacteroidota bacterium
TATTAGAAGAATTAAAAAAACTTCAATTAAATGTTCGATTGACTTTAATTGGGCCCATCAGCGATTTTGAAATTCCTAAAACAGCAGGTATGGAATCCATTGCAAATACCAGATCGATTGTGGCTAATAGAACCACAACCACAAATAGGGTTGTATATACTGGCTTCCCATTTTCTTTCAGCATTAGTTTCCCATTTCCATCATGCGATGCAAGTGGTAAGTATTTTTTTAGAAATTTATATACAAAACATTGGTTTTCAATTAATTATGTATATAAAACCTATGTTCTCTATGTCCCGATGTGTTTGCAATTAACGAATTAAACTCGTACTGCCTTTTACAGGAGTCGCGGTACTCGTCTCGTCTAAAAAATCTGCCTCGCAATACCATGTATAAACATCAATCGGTTGCTCCACGCCGCCATAAGTGCCGTCCCAACCACCATTGGTATCCTGTGGGTCAAAATTTAAACGCTCATAAACCATCATACCCCAACGATTGTAAATCCGAAAAACACGAATTTTTATCACATCCTTAGAACATTGTGGTTTCAAATAATCATTTCCCCCATCATTATTGGGTGAAAATGCAGTTGGACAATCTATAAATTTGATTGGAATCACATTGATTCTCATCGAATCGGATGCAACACAACCATTCGTCGCTTGTCCAAAAACACCAAATACTTGCGTCCGCAACGGCATAATCCATGTAGCCGCATTCATCGGAGTCCGAATCCAACTTTGATTTGCTGATTTCCATTGCACCGAAACGGCATTAAAATTCATCGTTGCCCGCACCCGCGTACTATCACCCAATTTCACCGTCACATTGCCGCCTGCATTGATACTCAACGGCGCAGCCCCAGGCACATAAATTGCAACCGTGTCCGTACAGCCTCGCGCATCCTTCACATAGCCAATATGATATTGACGACCTTGCAAATGTGGGAAAATCGGCGACGTATTCCAACGCAGCGTATCATCCAAACTGAATCGGTACGGAATCGTGCCACCCCGAGGATTCAAAACAATCACACCATCCGCCGTACCGCACGAATCCGATAACACACTCGAAACACCTAAATCAACCGATTGCAATAAGGTAATTTGGAGCGAATCCGTTGAAGGACAATTGTTTGCACCTGAAAATAAAGTTAAATATACTTTATGAATCCCACCATTTTGAAATGAAACGGACGGTTGCGCCGAACGCGATGAATCGCCATTATCAAATCGCCATAAATGTCCTATAATCTCCAAACCATGCGTATAGGATTGAAATTGAACATCCGTCGTATGACAATCATTCGCTAATCGGTACACAATACTATCAATCGGCGGCGCGGCTTTCACCGTCACCACTTGGCTAATCGCATCAAATCCGCCACAATTATTGAACGCATATAAAAGCACTCTATATGTACCAGGTTTTGTAAATGTATGATTTACAATGGGTTCTGATGAATTAGGTGTATTATCTCCAAAATTATACGTGATGCCCGCAAAACTACTCGAAGCATTTTCAAACCGAACTGTTAACGGCGGACAACCTGTATTTTTATCCATATTGAAAAAAGCGCGGGTCGTTATCGGCAAAACTCGAATCAGATAATATGCTGTATCGCGCCCACAATCGCCTTCCACAATTAACCGAACCCGTGCAAGACGCACTGTATCAACCGTTTGGTAACGAATCCCGACATTTCTAAGCGGAATGCTATCCCGCAAAGTCAATCCGTTATTGCCCAAATCCAAATCCCAATACCAATTGCGCACATGTCCGCGTGATGGATTCGTAAAACGGATGGAATCATTATTACATATCTCATTTTTATCGGCAATGATTATCGCTTTAAGCTGCGGTTGAACCGTCACTTTAATCGTATCAGTCTTCGTCGGACAACCCGTATTCGTCACAGCCAACCGCATCCGCAATAAGGTATCCTTCAAACCTGTGTTATTGAAACGATAGGTTTGAGCAGGCACGGGGAAATTAGTAGCACTTCCATCTGGATAAGTCCAAAGAAAATTTTCTGCAATGCCCGTTGTACGAAATGGTATGGTGCTTTGATGGCAAACAATGGTATCTTTCGGCACAGGCAACGCGGTCGGCGGCGCGGCAATCCGAACCGTTCGAGTCGTCGTATCCTTACAACCGTCTCGACTCGTTACGATTAATCGCACGGTGTAAGTTGTTGCACTCCGATAAGTGCAACGAGGCGAAACCTGTGTGGACGTATCGTTTCCACCATAACCTAATTTCCAGTCATAACTCGTTGATAATAAACTATTTATACCTGTCATTTGTACTTCGATGTCGCGACAACCCGGCGGAATACTATCAATCACCGCTTTCGGACGGTTGAAAGTCGTCACTTGCTTCACGGCGCGATTCGCACAACCTGTCCGACTATCTATATAGGTGTACGTCACCGAATGAATGCCCGCACCAGCCACCATTGGCGAAAATCTGCCCAAAGTTGGATCCACAATCCCCGTTCCTGTCCAACGACCATTCAAGGGAGTCGCGCCTAACAACGTAAATACAGGACTTGCCACATCGCATAACGCAACGGGCGGGCCCGCATTCACAGGCGTACCAAAAACCGTCAACCGATACGTGTCGCGTTCGATGCAATCACCCGTACCGTATTGATACACAATGGGATACGTCGCATTCGATAAGGACGACGGGTCAAAAATACCAGTTCCACCCACGCCCGTACCCGACCAACTCCCGCCTAATGGACTCGCCGTCAACTGAACTGCGGGGTCACTATTGCAAATGGTATCTCGTGTTTGGCGTTGAATCCGCACAATCGGACGCGGTTGTATCGTAACCGTTGTCGCAGCCGAAACCATACCACATTGATTGGTCGCTGTTAACACAAATTGTACATTTCCTGTCGTGTCAAAACGACGAGGTAAAACAATCAATGTTATATCGCCTGTTGGCTGCCAACGATAACGAACTGGTAAACCACCCGCATCTAAGATATTTCCTTGAAAACCAAAGGTTTGTGGTCTGCAAACGCCTGTTAATACAATCGGATTGACCGTAATAGCTGGTTTAGTATAAATCTGAAATACGGTGTCCCAACTCGCGCCAACACAATTATTATCTATCTCCAAACGCAACCGATAACGCCCATTTTTCAAAAAAGTTAAATTGGGATTGCGCTCAGTACTCGAACTTCCACCCCAAGAGTAAGTCGTAACATCGGCAGGTGTATTGTTTTCATTCAAAACAAACCATCGAAATGCCGTTGCATTGGTAGATGTATTGTTAATCGTCAATGAAAAAGGCAAATCCACACAACTATCCGCCCCAATCCCACGAATCACCACTTGCGGACGCGCACTTGGCAAAATTGTCAAAACTTGTTTCGCCGTGTCCGAACCGCAACGATTTTTTGCAATGCAAACCACTGAATAAGTGCCTTCCACATCGTACCGAATCAAGGGCGGATTGCTGCCCGTATAAACCGCAGGTGTACCGCCAGGGAAAATCCAATGAATTGACGTAGTATCATTGCCCGAATCCAGCGTTTTGATACGCGGTTGGTAAGAATTGTTGACACAAAAAGTAGTATCTTGACCAATGGTCCATTTCGGTTTTGCCTTGATATCCAAAATAGTACTCATCCATGCCGCCCCTGCACAAGCGTTATTGATCAGTTGTAATGCTATTTTGAATTTGCCGCCGCGCTTGAATGTAATGCGGGGATTTCGACTCGTTGAATCTGCCGTTAAATCAAAATTGTAATCCAAAGCAGCTGCATTATCACCATTTTCGTACAAAATCTTCCAACGAAAACCATCCGTTCCCGTTGATAAGTTATTGATATTCAATGTAAACGGTACACATTCTGGAAAAGAATCCATTGTTACAACCGTTCTTGAAATTGGGTTCACTCGCGCCCACCGTTCAACGGTTGTCGTACCGCAAACATTCGTCACGGCTGCCGTCACTGCGAAAACACCCGCACTGTTATACTGAATCGCACCTGGAATTTGATTGGTAGCACTCGCAGGATTGCCCGAATTGAATGTCCAATTGAAACTAACGGGCGTATAACCATTGTCAAAATGGCTCATCAAGGGCGCAATCGAATTGCCTTCGCAAATCGGTACAATGGAATCTATTGCAAAAACCGCTTTTGTCCGAACAAAAATCGTCGTATCCCAACTATCGCCCGCACAAGTATTGTTGATTATTAGTACAATTTTGTACTGTCCACCTTTCAAAAATTGAATTTGAGGACTGATTGCAGTTGCATTCGTTCCACTAACATATTGATAATCAACACCTTGTGTAATGGCTCCACCGCCCGCAATGGCATTTGTAACATTCCAACTTTGTGCCGCAACACCTGTGGAACGATTATTCATTGTAACGACAAACGGACCACAACTGTCTGTTGGAACGCCCGTAACCGTCACAAGTGCGGCACCACGTTCTCGCACTGTAATCATTTGTCGCGCCGTGTCCAAAACAGTACCGCAATGATTCGTCGCAACCGCTATTGCAGGATACACCCCCGCAACATCGTATTGAACCGTCGGCGGTGCATTGCCAACAGCCGTTGCAGGATTCCCTCCTTGAAAAAACCATTGAATTGCAGTCGTATCATTGCCATCGTAAAAACTGCTCAAACGCGGCTGATAACGATTGCCAACACAAAATGCCGTATCTACGCCTATCGTTAAAGTTGGTTTTACACGCACATAAATCACGGAACTCGTCCAATTGGCTTCCGTGCAATTATTGTTTAAAACATTTAATTTTATTTTAAAACGACCCGCTTGTAAAAAGTTAATGGTTGGATTTTGAGCCGTCGCATTAGGTTGAATATTGTACGCTGACGACACCACTGCTAAACCATTTTCATCCACCACCTGCCATTGAAAACCACTCCCACCCGTAGAATTATTATTCATTGTCACTGAAAACGGAGCACAATTATTATTAGGAATCGTCGGCATATTGACCACAGCGCGTGAAATCGAATTGACTCGAACCCATCTTTGCGCCGTCGTGTCGCCACAAAGATTTGATACATTCGCTGTCATCGGAAAAAGACCCGATGAATTATATTGAATGATTCCCGTAATTTTATTCGTTGAACTCGCAGGATTGCCTTGTTCAAAAGTCCAATGATACGTAACAGCAGTATTTCCTGTATCCAATCCATTCAAAATCGGTGCTATAGAACCGCCTTCGCAAAAGGGCGTAATGCTATCTAATGCAAACTTCGGTTTGGTACGCACCGAAATCGTTGTCTCCCAATTCGAACCTTGACAGGCATTGTTTACGCCTAAACCAATTTTGTAATTCCCCCCTTTTAAAAAACGAATCGTCGGACTTCGTGTTGTTGCATTGTCAGGGCTAACATATTGATAATCAACATTTTGCACAGCCAACACATCCGCAGGCATCTTGCGAACCTGCCACGTATAACCCGAACCATTTGTAGATGTATTGTTAATCGTGAGATTAAACGGTGCACAACTATCCGCAGGAATGCCTGTAACCGTCGCACTTGCCACGCCGCGGGGTAATATATCAACCGAAATCGTCATAGCATCCGCGCCGCAACTATTCGACGCACCCACTACAATAGATTGTGTACCCGTCGTATTCCAAGTCAGCGACGGCGGATTCAAACCCGTTGATGTCGTGGTGGATGCGCCCGCCGTCGTCCAAGTCAAGATTGTCGTATTATCATTGCCATTATCGTAAAGTTGCACAAGTGAACCCAATAAAAATGCTTCTGAAACACAAATACTATTGGGATTTAACAAACGAATTGTTGGTTTGTCCTTCACCACAAAGGTCTGACTCGACCAACTATTCGACACGCAACGCCCTGCTGCTTGCAACACTGCATTATAATTTCCTGCGCGTAAAAAGGTGATTTTCAATTGTTTAGAAGTATCCGAAGTGCCATTTTCAAACCTAAAATCCGTTCCGACAACAGCATTTGTCCCTCCTTTTAAAATGCGCCAATTATAAGTCGTCGCGTTTAAAGTCGCATTATTAAAATCAACCATCATGGGAACACAACTCCCCGAAGTGGTCGGCGTAACCGAAGTTTGAACGTCGGGTAAAACCGTCATCATGGTCGTATCGCGGCGCGTACCACAAAGATTCGTTGCCGAAACCGTAATTTGATGTGTACCTGCCGTATTCCACGTCACGGTTGAAGGCGTTTGCCCCGAAAAAGTCGCAGGATTACCCGTCCCAAACGTCCAATTAATAGTTGTGGCATTGCCGCCCTCCGAAAAGGTAATTAAGCGAGGATTGGAGTTACTATTGACACAGACTGTATCTACTGCGTTTAAATCCACCGTTGGCGCGGCAACAACGTTTATTGTTAGAGCCGTTTGAGTGGCGCAATCGGCAGTTCCTTTATTGAACGTCAACAGAAAAGTACCCACCAGATGCGGGTCAAAAAAAACAGTATCATTGCGCGTCAGAAAACGCGCTTGCACATTTGAACTCGTCCAGAGTCCACCTAATTGATTGACTATCAATGGAATAGGGTCGATACCTACACAAATTGTTGGGTTGCCAGCAGGTGAAACCATTGCTGCTGGAACAAATGGATCCATCCGAAAAGAAAAAGTTGTATCTTGATGCCCACATTCATTATCGAAAGTGGCGCGTACTGTATGCGCTCCTGATGCCACCAAAATACCTGTATTAGCGTTGAAAGTAGTGCCGTCAAACGTATAAACCGCACCTGCAAGATTCGGCGTTGGAAAATATCTAAAACTATTGCAAGTATCTTTTTGTGGGTTCAGCGTTAAAATCGTATTAGGAACAACTTTAATTTGAATCGTTTTAGTAGCAGGTTGACCACAGATATTATCAACCGTCAACGATACCGTATAAGTCCCCGCCATCGTAAAACGAAGTCGGACGCGTGTATTCGTATCTACCACACTCGGCGCAGCAGGCAGCCATTGAAAACCCGAATTTGGTACAATCGTCCATCGGTATTTCGTCGCGTAACGCGAAAGAGAACCATCCAATTGTATAATACCACTATCTTTCAAACAAACAACATAAGGTTCCAGCACCGAAAAAGAGCCTTCGGTGAGGCGCAAATTGGCTATCACAGGTTTGGTTGGGATGTATATGTCCTTAAAAACGGTTCTCGAACCACACCGATTCGTTATCGTAAGGCGTGCCGTGTAACGCCCCGTATCCCGATATTGATGAATCACCGTTCCCGCCGTCCTCAGTGTATCCCCGTCGCCAAACGTCCACAAATAAGTAGTCCTGCTCGCACTATCATTTCGACAAGACATATCTGTAAACGTAATATTCGTTTCGGCACAGGCAGTATCAGGCGCGGAAAAAGATACCTTTGGTTTGACACGCACTCGAAGATCTGTACTAATAGAGTGTGCCGTGAAAAAAGTGCCGCATTGTTTAAACACAATCATCTTTATCGTGAATGATTGAAGCCCATTTCGCAATGGCGGCAAACACGTATCATTAAAAGCGTAAATATGAGTGGCTGCTGCGGTACCCGCAACCGTTGTCGTTTTGCCGTCTCCCCAACAATAGAGTGTACTATCAATCGCCCCCACCGAAGTATTGCGAAAGTGAAGCGTATCCCCTTCACAAAATTCAGTAGGACCGTCAATACCACCTTGAGCATTTAGCTCAACACCACAATCGTTATCAGATGCAAGATTACAGGTTGCCCGTTGCGCCCATAGGAGAGAATTGGCAAAACACAACGCTATTATCAACAAGTA
>JBEEMZ010000238.1:0-7769 GCA_041192405.1 Bacteroidota bacterium
TTTATCGGTCATCAACGAAGGAAATGTACGCGCTTTGGCTCAACAGGCAAATATGCTTCAAAGTCGAGCCGCAGCGTGGCAATTAATTGGGCCCCGCAATACGCCTACGGGTGGTGGCAATGGGCGTGTCAATGGCATCAAAGTGCATCCAACCAATAGCAATATTTTATTTGCTTGTACACCCGCAGGCGGTTTATGGAAATCCATCAATGGTGGCACGAGTTGGACAGCGATAACGGACGCAATTGCAGTATTAGGTGCAACGGATGTCGCTTTTGACGCGACGAATCCCGATATTATGTACTTGGCAACGGGCGATGGCGATGCAAGCGATACACGTTCAACAGGTATTTACAAATCAACGGATGGCGGTACCACTTGGGTAGCAACTGGTTTAAATTTTACCTTATCGCAAGGAACGACACTCTCCAAAATATTGGTGCATCCAACCAATAATCAAATTTTATTAACCGCAGGCAATACAGGTATTCGCCGTTCCACAGACGGAGGCGCGACTTGGACAACCGTTTCAACCGCTTCTATCAAGGATTTGGAATGGAAACCGAATAATCCAGCTATTGTTTATGCGGGTGGTTATAGCGGTTCGGCGGGCGTTTGGCGTTCTACTGATAGTGGTATCACTTGGACAAAATTAACGGCTGCCGCCTTACCCTCGACGGGAACACAACGAGTTGCGATTGGCGTTTCGCCACATGACCCTGAATATGTCTATGCGTTGTTTGCCAAAACAACCACATATGGTTTTCAAGGCATGTATCGTTCCACAGATGGCGGCACGACTTGGACACAACAAGCAACAAGCCCAAATCTATTAGGTTGGGCATCGGCGGGTTCCGATACAGACGGACAAGGTTGGTATGATTTGGCAATAGCCGTTTCGCCAATAGATAAAAACATGGTGATGGTTGGCGGTGTAAACATTTGGAAATCAACCGATGGTGGCGTTAATTGGGCGTGTAAAGCACATTGGTCGGGGTCGGGTGCGCCTTATGTACATGCAGATCAGCACGATTTTGTCTTTTCAGGCAGCACATTTTATGCTGCAAATGATGGTGGAGTCTTTAAATCCGCAGATAGTGGTACGACTTGGACAGACCTTAGTAGTACGCTTTCCAATGCTCAAATGTATGGTTTGGGGCTTTCGGCAGGGAACGCCAATTTAATTATTTCGGGGCATCAAGATAATGGTACCAACTTAACGAGCAATGGAACGACTTGGGCAGAAGTTTTAGGTGGTGACGGTATGCTTTGTTTCATTGACCGCACGAATGATAGCCGAATGTTTGCATCTATTTATAATGGTGCGTTGTATCGTTCTACGAATGGAGGCACTTCTTTTGGAAACCTTACGACCATTACAAATGGCGGTTGGGTCACGCCTTGGTTACAAGACCCAGTTTCGCCTGCAACTATTTACGCAGCAGGTTCCGAAATCAATAAAAGTACGGATTACGGAACCAATTGGACTGCCATTAGTAGTTTTGGCGGTACGACTTCCTTCAAAGCGATGGATGTTGCCAAAACAAATCCTCTTTGTATTATCGCCACAACAGGCGCAAGCGTTCGTAAAACCATTAATGGCGGCACGAGTTGGACAACGCTCACTGGTTTGCCCACATCAGGTATTTTGACGGTTCATTTCAACGTGAACGATGCCAGCAAAATTTATGTGGGTGTTGCGTCGTATCAAGGCAGCTCGGTTTGGTACTCAACGGATGGCGGCGCAACTTGGGTGAATTGGGGTACAGGATTGCCCTCAGTACCCGTGAGTTGTTTTGTGAGCCAATTAGGTACAGACGGTTCGATGTATTGTGGAACGGATATCGGTGTTTATTATCGCAACAACACCAGTACAGGTTGGACAGCCTTTACGCAAGGGATGCCAGGGGTTCCTGTTCGGGATTTGGAGATTTATTATCCGACTCAAAAATTACGTGCAGCGACTTTTGGACGCGGGATTTGGGAATCGAATTTAGAAGTAGCCGTTAATGGGTTTTCCATTGTGGCAAGTGCGAATCCTGTGACGGGCGGAACGGTAACAGGTACAGGATTTTTCCCAAGTGGGCAAAGCGTCACCTTGACAGCGACACCTAATACAGGTTGGACTTTTGTAAACTGGACTGAAAACGGAACCGCCATTTCAACGAATGCCCTTTTGACATTCTCTGCAACGGTAAATCGGACTTTACAAGCCAATTTTACAGGTGGGCCACTGCCTGCCTGTGGCAACACGACTTTGACAAATTGTAGCGGAACGATAACAGACGGTAGTGGTGCATTGAGTTATGAAAATGATTTGTCTTGTACATGGTTGATTCGACCAACAACACCGACTACAGCTTTAACTTTAAATTTTACAGCCTTTGCGACTGAAGCAAGTTATGATTATGTAAAAGTATATGATGGCATTTCTACAAGTGGCGTATTATTGGGTTCTTTTTCAGGAATCACTTTGCCACCACGATTAACTGCCACAAGTGGAGCCATGTTTATACAATTCACAACGGATGGCGGTGTTGTAAATACAGGTTGGGCGGCAACCTATAATTGTTCAAGTGGCACTGCTTACAATTTGACGCTGAATACCAATCCTGTCATTGGCGGCACGGTTACAGGTGCTGGAACGTATCTTTCGGGCGATTCTGTGACAGTTGTAGCGACTGCAAATACCAATTATAGATTTTTGAATTGGACGGATTCACTCGGTAGCATCGTTTCAAGCAATGCAACTTATGGGTTTAGAATTACAGGCAATCGGCGTTTGATTGCCAATTTCGGAACAGATGGTTGTAATGGTTTGACAACTTATACAACTTGTAACGGTACCATAACGGATGGTAGTTTTGCGAATTACATCAATAATTTAAGTTGTACTTGGTTGATACAACCGACTCCTGCGACGGCGAGAATCACCCTTCATTTTACGACTTTTGCGACAGAGGCGAATTACGATTCGGTTGCAGTTTATGATGGAACCAGTGCAACGGGGCGTTTTTTGGGTAAATTTTCGGGCACGACGCTGCCTGCCGATTTAGTGGCAATCAGTGGTGCAATGTTTATTCGATTTACAACAGATGTTAGTAACGTGAATGCTGGTTGGTCAGCAGATTGGACTTGTGCAAACAATGTTACCTACGCTTTAATGCTCAATGCCAATCCAGTGGCAGGTGGTACCGTTAGTGGTGGTGGTTCTTACGCAAGTGGACAAAATGTTCGCGCCGTTGCCACACCTACAGCAGGTTGGGTTTTTGCAAATTGGACTGAAAACGGTACTATTATTTCGACGGATACGGCTTATACCTTCAATTTGATGGCAAACCGCACCTTGATAGCGAATTTTACGCAAGTTCAATTGATGACGATTAGTTCCGTTTCATTCCCACTCGCGGGTGGAAGCATTGTAGGGAGTGGTGTCTATGCATCAGGCCAAAGTGTTACCTTGACTGCAACCGCAGCGAATCAATTCATTTTTGAAAAGTGGTTTGAGAATAATGTAACGGTAAGTACAAGTCGAATTTACACCTTCACCGCAGGGACAAATCGAACCTTGACAGCCGTCTTCAAAGGCGTTTTGAATTCGGATTGGGATGTAACGCCGACTTCCGAAAATCATACTTTGGTCGTTCCATTGAATGCCAATGTGCAATTAGTCAATGGTGGTTTACAAAATGGGGATTATTTGGGTGTCTTTTATACGGATAGCAATCGTTTAAAATGTGCAGGTCGTCAAGTTTGGAATGGTGTATCTACGAGCGTGACAGGATATGGCAATGATTTAGGCGTTGGTAAAAATGGTTTTGCGTTAAATGAACGATTTACATGGCGTGTTTTCCGCCCATCAACGCGGGTACAATATGAAGTAGATCCTGTCTATTTGCCGATGTCGGGTATTTATACGCATCAAGGCAATTATGCGCGAGATGGAATTAGTGGTTTGGCAGGATTGACCGCGCAAATTGGCGATACCTTGCATTTGGATCAAGGTTGGAATATGGTGGGCATTTATGTGCATCCTGCGGATTCGGCTTTGACAAACATGCTCGCGCCCATTACGAATCAACTGATTTTGATGAAAACGGTGGATGGACGCACGTATATTCCGTCAACGGGCATTAATACGATTCAAAATTGGAATGTAAAAGAGGGATATCGGATTAAAATGGCGCAAGCGGCGGATGTCGTGCTATATGGCAGACGGATTGACCCGATGACGATTCAAATACCATTTACAGCAGGATGGAGTATTATTCCGTATGTTCGGACGAATTCAATGTTATTTCCAAGCGTTTTCACGGGCAATACAACACAAATTGATTTAGCAAAAGACAATTTAGGGCAAACGTGGATTCCATCATTGAGTGTGAATAATATTGGAAATGCGCAAGTGAATCAGGCTTACAAAGTTAAATTCAATGCAAGTGGCGTGTTATCCCAACCTGCGAATGGTAGAGGCGATAATCCGAGTGATAATCCAAGTTCAGCGCACTATTTTGCGGTCTCTAATCAGCCGACGGGAGAAGATGCCACGATCATTCTAACGCAAGCCGTCTTAAAAGATGTGTTACAAATCGGAGATGAGGTAGGTGTTTTCAATGCGACTGGTTTATTATGCGGCAGTGTGGTTTGGAGAGGCGAAAATACAGCGATTGCGGTCAAAGGCGATGATGCGTTTACAGCACCACAGGAAGGCATGAAAGCAGGTGATAATTACCAACTGCATGTAAAACGACATGGTTTTGATTTGCCAATTCGGTTGAATGTGACGTTTGAAAATGCCAATCAAGCGCATTATGCGGCGGATAATATTTCTCAATTGGCGAAAGCGAGTTTGCCTGCGATGCCTGTGTTGCCGTTTACAGAAAAAGCATTTGCGTATCCAAATCCTGTTGGAACGGAATTAACGGTTCAATTAGAAAGTGACGATACGAATGCAATGATAACGTTATATGATGTAATGGGGAACATTTTGCAATTGAATACAGAACATCGTTTCACGGGTAAAACGCAAGTTTGGAAATTTGACACATCGAATTTAGCCAACGGAGCGTATCTTTATACCGTGACAACGGTGCATAAAACGCATAATGGTACTTATATGATTCAACATTAAACAGCTGGTGGATTTTTTTCAGCATCCGCCAGTTAAAACCAAACCGACAAAAGTTAAAATTGGGTTGATGGAAGTACGGATTGTACGGATTTTCACAAGATTTTCGCGGATTTTATAAGTTGAAAATTCGTAAAAATCGCGTGAAAATCCGTGTAATCCGCACTTCCATTAACCCAATTTTAACTTTTGTCGCATAAATAATTCAATAATCCAAAATGAAAAAAATCATTACCCCTATTTTTCTACTCTGGAGCGCACTGAGCCTATCTGCGCAAACCTGTTTGATGGACTCCACCACTTGGCGTACAACCCCAACCGCAGACAACGCAACTATTGTCATTCCAATGAGTGCTACGCCGATGCTTGGAAATCAACCCTTACCTGCGGGCACTTTGATTGGAATTTTCAACACCAATCAACAACTTTGCGGCGTTGCAACATGGACAGGCGCAGCAAACATCGCTTTAACCATTTATGGATTTGAAGCGGGGGGCAGAGGGCTTACGGCTGGCGAAGCCTTCAAATTCTGCGTCAAACTGCCTGATAACAGGATGCTTACAAATGTTCAAGCGACGTACACCGCCGTAAGTGGGATTTACACAATTCAAGGCAATTATGTAGCAGATGGCATTGCGGGGCTTACAGGATTGGTAGCAAATTTTCCCGCGCCCTTGCAACCCAATCTAAACGTTACGCCCATCAATTGTTATGGTTTCACAAATGGCAGCCTTTCGGCAACGCCTACGGGTGGGCATGCGCCTTATCGTTACGCATGGTCGGGCGGCGCGACTTCAACCGATTCAGTTATTAGAAACCTTACAATGGGCACTTATCGTCTTGAAATCACGGATAATCGGGGTTGCAAAACCATACTCGACACGATTTTAAGGCAACCTGATAGCCTTCGTTTATTGGATACAATTCAGCAAACGCGCTGTTATGGTGGAAATGATGGGCGGATTCGTTTAGGCGCGATAGGTGGCACGGCACCTTATCAATTTATTTGGCAAAATGGAAATGGTCAAACGTACAGTGCTGGCACGTATCGAGTAGCTTTGACGGATGCGCGAGGTTGTAATAAAGCAGGTATTTATACGATTACACAACCCGATAGTTTGAAATTGGCTACAACAACAACGCCTTCAACCGTTGGCGGCGCAACTGGAATTGCCGCCGTCGTCACAACAGGTGGTACACCGGATTATCGTTATATTTGGTCACAACGCTCTGATACAACTGCGATTATCCGCAATTTGGCTCCAAATACGTACACCGTGACCGTGACAGATGCCAACAGTTGTGTTAAAACCGCAACCATTTCAATCATTACCAATGGTTTACGCGATGATTTATCTAAAAATTGTGCAATACAAGTTTATCCCAATCCTGTCTTGAAAGGAGCTAAATTAACGGTTTCGATTCGATTTCTCAATGGGACGAGCCAACCTATTCACCTATTTTTACGCGACGCGCTCGGCAGACTGGTTGGAAACGAATTCAAAACGATTGTTACAGACGTTGAAAAAACAATTTCTATGGAACATTTGCCCGCAGGTATCTATTTTTTGGTATTTCAATTGGGCGATTTGCAAACCGTAAAAGCAGTGATTCACGCACCATAAGGTAAAATAAATTGCGAAAATCGTAGGGGTAGGTCGTGACCTACCCTACCCGATTTAAACAATGACCCACCCGATTTAAATAGTGACCCACCCGATTTAAATAGTGACCCACCCGATTTAAACAGTGACCCACCCGATTTGAATAATTAAAATTCGCATTCAAACAATTATTAATCAAATAATTATAAATCATTTTTAATTTTATTGAAATAAGGCAGGTCACGACCTGCCTCTACGATTTTTTTGAAATGATTTACCAAAAAAGGTTATTTTTGCAAAGGTTTGACTCTACATCAAATTTGTGTTCACCTCATTAATGAATTTAAAAATCATCACCAAATGGCTGGTTTATCGTTATCACGTCGGATAACTCCTTTTACGCGTTTTTTAATAGCGTGCTGCATTGGCGGAACCATTTTTTATGTTACAAAAACCTATTTACCCCAAATAAAAACGCTAAAAATGGCTATTGTGAGTGAAGCGAAGTCGGCAAAGGCAACTTCTCAGATACCTACAAGCAATACAGCATCACCACCTATTTACGATATTGTGGATCAAAAACCAGAATTTGAGACAGGTGAAGCCGAAATGTTTAAATATTTGAGGCAAAACATACACTATCCTGCGGCTGCGCGAGAGCATGGCATTGAAGGCAAAGTATTTGTAAATTTTGTTATCAATACAGATGGCAGTATTTCGGATGTGAACGTTTTAAAAGGCATTGGTGGCGGGTGCGATGAAGAAACGATTCGAGTCGTACAAAATATGCCCAAATGGAAACCAGGTCAGCATCAAGGAAATACGGTAAAAACACGTTTTACAGTGCCTGTAAGTTTCAAATTAGATTAGTTGGTTGGTTAGTTGGTTATCAATTATTTAATATACCAATCAACTAACTAACCAACTATACTTTGCGCAGGATGGTTTTGGGATTTCGTCAAGCAACCGTTCGGCTTGAGAACGGGCGGGGTGGAGAGAGATGCTTTTGATTTTTTGATTTTTTTTGCAAAAAAATC
>JBEEMZ010000239.1:0-7745 GCA_041192405.1 Bacteroidota bacterium
TACAAAGACGCCTTGCCTGGCGCAATGAGAGATTCCTTCATTCACGAAAATGTTCGGCGACGGGCAAGCCGATAGTCACCAACTTTCCGGATACTGCCCCGTTCCCTGTTTACTCGCGTGAGTACTGGTACTCGGATAATTGGGATGCCTTCGCATATGGTCGCGCGTATGACCAGACAAAAAATTTCTTCAATCAATTTTCGGAATGTCGGTAATGTAAATGGGTCTCGTCGAACTAACTCAAAAACTTGGCGTATTTTTTTGTAATCGGAAGCGATATTGGGGTCTAAAAAGGTGCGTGGATAATCGCGCAATGCTATATATTGGCTTACAAAATACAAAACCATTGTTGAATTATAAACTTTTTTCTTGACTGTATCGCTAAATAGATAGCCATTATACCAATTTCGTAAATCTACCAATACTTTCGATAATTCACCTTTTGTCAACCCCGCTGTGACTAGCAAGGCTTTTACTTCTGCTGCTTCAAAACCAAGCATGCCGTGAAAAGGCCACATCAATGAAATATTAGTTGAAATATTGTAGCCACTGCCCATACTATCTAAGGTCATCGGCGCGATACCTGATAAATAAATTCTGGAAACTTTGCCTAAACTGGTTTGTGATTTCAAGACCTCATAAAAAACACGCACAGAACCATCTTCACTCACGACTTTCTCAAACGCACGACTATGGTAACTTAATAATTGATTGGTGAACTGGTCATATTCATCAATCATCACATAAATTTTGCCCTGTTGAAACACATCTCGAAAAGTTGCAACTCTGAAAAAAGTAATCAATGCATTAGAAGGCTCATCTTCTTGCTCAATGCGTTCAAAATCAACGGTTTGGAAAAACTCAGCGTAGGTTTTAAAAAAATTTTCCATCCCTGTTTTAACTTGTTTTAAAAAAGCTTTTAAAACCGCTTGTGGATTATTGGTTGTGATGCCACTGAAATCGAACCGCAAGATAAAAAACTGATTCGCCAGTGGCGTTGGATTTTTGCCAATGTACAAATCTCCAAATAAAGTTTGAAATTGATTTTGATACTCCCGACCGTAATAGCATTGTAACATGCTGATAAACAAGGACTTACCAAAACGGCGCGGGCGCAAAAAAGCAGGAAAATGAGTGCCTTTTTCTTCCAAAACTTGAATGAAAGCAGTTCTGTCTTGGTAGAAATAACCATTTTGTCTTATTTCGGCAAAATCGGCTTTGCCATACGCTATTTTTATCATCTTGTTGGATTTGGGTGAATGGATGTGCAAAAATAAGGTTTTTAAGAAAAAAAAATTTATTTATTTTTATTTCCATGTTGATACAATGTTAAGTGCTGTTTATTGTTTTTGCGGCTTATTTAAACGATAAAACACATGTTTTATACATAACAATCTAAACTATATATTGGCAATTCAAATAAATAATAAATTTTTATTTCTTTTTTTGAAAAAAAAGTAAAATTTTTTATACATTTTTTACGTTTTTACTTGCATAGTTCAAAAATAGTTTGTAGCTTTGGCATTATAATTACTTTTAATTTATTCTGTTTACTTGTAAGAGTTCATTCAAACCCGTATTTGCTAACCAAAACCAATTCTAACATGAATATCACGTTTGAAGAATTGAGGACTATTAAACATCGCTTGCCACATGGCAGCATTCGCCGTATCGCCAAAGCATTGTCGAAAGATGAGCAGGTTGTGCGTAACTTTTTCGGCGGTAATCGCTTTAAAGGCACCACTGTTGACTGGCATATTGAGCCAGGGCCCGATGGCGGTATTGTCAGCATTAAAGACACATCTATTTTAGAGATGGCAAAGTGTATTTTAAAGGAAAAGGTTATTGAAAAAACAGCATAAATAATTCGGAATACGTGTTTTTAAGAAAAATCATATCGAAAATGCGTGTTTTTTGAAACTTTATTTTGTTTTTTTAGAATCCTTCCACCCAGAAACTTACAAACGAATCTAATTATTCACAACCATTCGGCAAAAATCAGCGAAATGCTTATTTTTGCCGAATGCTTTTTTCGGAAAACAAAAAAGCATTAAGATTTGTTTCACTTGTCAATGATTAGCAATGATTAATGAGTTGTAAAAAAATGATATACAATTTTGATTTCATAATATATTGAATATCAATTATTTGTGAAATCAAAAATCCCAAATTCAACATCCGAAATGTATATAACGCATATCAGAATTAAAAATATTCGATGTATTGCACAATTTTAAATGTCGTTTGCGAGAGATAGTCTTTCGAGTCTGGAAAAACCGTTTCCTGCGGGCTGGCATGTGATTATTGGCGATGGTACAGGTAAATCAAGTATCATTCGGGCGATTGCAGCAACTTTGATTGGTGTGCACCAAATTGAAGCGGTTTTCCCTGTGTGGGAAGAATGGCTCAGTACGACTGCGCAAACGGGTCAGATTGAACTTGAAATTCAAGACCACCCTGATTTTGACAAAATTGCGGTTGCAAATGGAACGATTCGACCTCCTTTTACGCCTTTAGCCTTCCATTTTGAACGAGATAGCCAAGATAATGTGCAATTAACGACTAACGGACGGCGAAGTAATATTTGGTTAGTTGGCAAAAATCAACAAAAAGGTTGGTTTTCGCTTGATGGAAGGACACAATCTGTGTTGCATCAAGCACCAACGAAAGCTATTTTTAGAGATTTATTGGAACCTGACGATGAACGTTTTGATTTCAATCAAACTTTAGAAGCCTTGAAACTGGAAGTAAAACAGAGCATTAAAACTCTTATCAGCATCCGTCCGTTTGGTACGCACTTAAAATGCAAGCAAGTAAAGCGCATCCTAAATGGAAAAACTTGTTTGAACAATTACCAGAAGCATTAAATTGGTAAATTTCCGATGCAAAAAGCGGATAATACCATTTTGGCACTATCCGCTTTTGAATGATCGTATCAATTGAATTTACTTTTTTCCTTTTGCTTCTTCTTTCAACAAGTGTTCAAACAAATCATCTAATTGATCCGTCCCGATACTTTTTGAAATAATTTTTTTATTTTCATCTAAAACAAAAAGTGCAGGAGTCGTTTCTACATGATACAAGGTGCGATAACGGCTAATTTGAAACGGATCCACTACATTAATAATGCCTTCCATCTTGCGTTCCTTTATTTCTTTCCAACAATCCGCCACTTTATCAGACAATTTGTTGCAAAGTGCGAGGATTTTTACGTCTTTATCCTTATATTTTTCTGCAAAAGCGACCAATGCAGGAATTGATTTTTTGCAATGTCCACATTCTGTATCCCATACATAAAAAATAATATATTTCGCTTTTATCTTAGACAATTGAATGGTTTTGCCTTCTGCCAAATAAACTTCAATATCAGGAGCCACTTTGCCCAATAAAATGGGTTCTAACGCATTCGCATTTTTCATAATTTTTTCACGCTGCTCCTTATCAATGAAACTATCGGTTAATCCTTTTTCCATATATTTTTTTGCCATGTGTACATACACGGCATCAAAACCAACTAATTTACTTTTAGCATACTCATTCAAAAAATGAATATAATAATATTGGAATGTTTCAGGATTGCCTTTCACTAAATCTAAAATTTTATCAATCGAAACAATCACAGAATCAGGATGTTGTGGAGTCAATTTGCTGATATAATAATTGATGCGTTCAAACAAAATCGGCGTGCGCAAAAACGCAGGATGACTCATTTGAAAATTATCAAAATAATGCTCCTTGTAAAAATAATACATCGCAACATCTTTATCCGCGCCTTTGAAACTTGGCATTTCAACCTCTTGAGTCGCTTTTAGCAATGCAATTGTTGTAGATTTGGCATTTTTTTGAAACAAATCTTGTTGAAAACCTTTTACTTCTTTATCAAGTCGCTCCAAAATTTTATTGGCTTCTGCCGTTTTAGTAGAATCCTTTTTCATGGCATTCGCTTTTTCGGCTTCGGCGCGTTTGGACGCGAGAAAATTCATATATTTATAAAACAAATCATTATCGGGCCCATTTGTTAATTTGACTTCTTTGTATGGATCCACATTACTCGTCGTCAATGAGAATTTTTGGTCTGTATCGGAAATAATAATTTGAAAATAATTGTTTTCGGGCGGCGTGATGACCAAATACATCCCTGCGGACAATTTTTTGTTGCCTTTGAACACAAAAAGCCCTGTTTTTTTATCTAAAATCGCAGTATCCTTAATATACTGCTTGTCACCCATCGGATAGCCGAGCAACAGCGTATCCCGATGATAATCATTCAATTTAATTTTAATTTCATAGCCTTCGTCGCCGCCGCCCCGATTTACAGGAGCTGCAATTGCTTGTATTCCTAAAAGGCAAATCGAAAATAAGAACAAAAATTTTGTCATCAATGCTTTCATGTTGCAAATATTGCTTAAAATTTTATTTTTGCAAAATTAAATAAAAAACAAATAATATGAATTTCCACGAAGTGAGTATCAGAATTTGTAGAAATGCGTCTAATTCGTGCCTTATTTAGTTCTGAAAATAAACGTTAAAATGCTCATTATATTGAGTGTAGGAATGTCAAATTTTAAAGCGAATGGGTTGCAAATAAGCCATCAACCATCTCCAAACAACGGTCACTCATGCCCGCTAATTCTAAATTATGCGTCACAATGACAAAAGTTTGTTGGAAATCTTTCCGCAATTGAAACAATAATTCATGTAATTCTTTTGCCAAAACCGAATCTAAATTGCCAGATGGCTCGTCTGCAAATACGACCGCAGGGCGATTCATCAATGCTCGCGCAACGGCAACCCGTTGTTGTTCGCCACCTGATAATTCACCAGGTTTATGAGTGCTTCTGTCTGCTAAACCAAGATAATCTAACAATTCCTTTGCCCGTTTTTCGACATCTGAACCCGATTTTTTGTTAATAAAACTCGGCATACAAACGTTTTCCAACGCCGTAAATTCAGGTAACAAATGATGGAATTGAAAGACAAAACCAATATTTTGATTCCGAAAACGCGCTAACTCATTGGTATTCAATCCAGAAAGTTTTTGACCGTTGATAAATACATCGCCTTTATCGGGCATATCTAAGGTGCCGAGAATGTGCAACAAGGTGCTTTTCCCCGCGCCCGACCTTCCAATAATGGAAACAAATTCACCTTTTTGTATCGTCAGATTCACACCTTTCAATACTTGGTGGATACCATAAAATTTTTCTATATTCCGTGCTTCAATCATTGCGATTTGGGATTGCGGATTGCGGATTGCGGATTGCGGATTTCGGAATATAGCGAATTAAATAATTGATAATCAATTATTTAGCTAACTAATGACATTCCGCAATCCGCAATCCACCATCCGAAATCGAATTATTCTTCCAGCGAGAAACCGCCACTATATTTCAAAATATTAACATATTTGTTTTCATACTTCATAATCTTACCAAAATCATCCGTTCCAGTCGTCGTTGAACGATAAACAGGCTCGAATAAAAACTTGGTATGCAATAACTTACGTGGTTCTCTATCCAAGAAATAGGCAAATTTAGAGCCATATTTTTTCATTGCTTCACCAAAATATAAAGCGCAATCATAACCCAAATAAGCGTCATTATTTGGCATTTTGCCAAATTTATCAACAAATCTTTGGCGGAAAACCCGTACTTCTGGACGATTGATGTCTATAAAAGTAGAACTACTGACGCGCACTTTCAAGCGTTCAAAATAATCATTCATACCCGCAAAATCCATCCATTGCGGCATGCCATAAACCACAATATTTTTTTTATTCGGATGCACATCAATTTTTTTCAATAATGCAACCACAAATGCTTCATTCCAAGACGGCACTACAAAAACTGTCGTCAAGGTAGGGCTCACTAACCTATTAATATCAACTGTAATTTCATCCACAGTTGCTTCTCTGAATTTCGGAGCCGTCGAACTACGACTGATAAGTGAGTTCATATCTTGAAAATATCTAAACCGTCTTGCTTCGGCAGTATCTTGTTGCCGTGCCAATAAAACGACCAATTCAGGTTTATAGCGAGAACGTGTATGCTTTGTTATGGCTTCACAATGCGTTTTTAAACTTGGTTTCACCTGCACAAAATTTGGATTTTCACCTTCCAACTCCAATGATGGCGCGTATGGAGATACGACCGTTTTCTTTTTATCATTGGAAAAGGCAATTGCCGCAGGTAAATTACTGGCTTCAACAGGGCCCAACATGACATCCGTTTTAGAAACTTCATATTGATTCAAAACAGAGGTAAAATCTGGTTTCGTATCCACAATATTAACATTCAAATTAATATTGGAATACGATAGTGAATCCAAAGCAACTTTAACGCCTGCATAAAAATCTAATGCAAACATTGATTTTTCATAATTCACACCCGTCACACCATTATATTTGTCGCGGAAAAAGGGCAATGGAATAGATAAATCATAAGCTGTTTTCAATTCTTTCATCGGCTCGCCAGGTAGTGTTGGCGTAGTATTCGGTTTGGTGCCGCCAGTACCCGATGTCCCGCCCGTGCCATTTGTTGGCGTTGGATTTCCAGTTGCATTTGGGTTGGAGGGCACAACTCTGCCACCATCCGTGACAATCGGCGGTTTTGCCTTTTTATCATCTTTCCAAACGACTGTATCTACTTTTGCCGTTGGATTTTTAGGCATCGTGCCCCCTGTCGGACTACCTGTGGTAACAGGATTTTGAGTAGTGCTACGACCTGTTGGCGTAGTAACTACTGCGGGTTTGAGCAGGTCACAAGCTGTGAAACTTAATGCCAGAGCAGGCAAAAAAATTCTGTTAAAGAATATATGGTTCGTTAAACGCATTTGTTGACAATTTTTTTTTAGTTGGTAAGTGATGTTGTCATTTACGGGGTCAAATGTAGGAGAAAAAATTGGATTGTCAATCCTTTTTGAAAATTACGATTCGATTTTTTGCGTGTTGAAGTGAAAAATTGACCAAAAAATGACAATTGGATTTCGGAATGTGGATTTCGGATTGCAGAATGGGTATTATTCCGCAATCCAAAATCCACATTCCGAAATCATTTAGCCTAATGGTGGATTTTCATTATTACTTGGAGTATCTTGTTTGCGCGGTGGTAATTGGATTCCAGAACTACCAGAACCATCGTTTGTACTTGTACCTGTGGTCGCGCCTGCTTGAGCCGTTTTTATAAAATTGGTCAGCCAAGGCAAAACCGAACCCATCACAAAGGCAATAATATAGGACATCATTGGACTCGCCGAAGCATCCGCAGGTGCATTTGCAGCCGCGTCCGTCGCGCCACCTAACACTTGTCCCGCGCCCGCGCCGCCGCCGATACCGCCGAGTACACCCGCCAAAATATTCGCAAGAGGTCCTTTATCGCTCCCTTTGCCTAAAATACCTGCGAGCCAGCCGCCGCCGCCGCCGAGTACTGCACTTAAAATTTGCTCCATGAATTAATTTTCTATCAAGTTGGTTAAATAATCTTTTTGACACAACGAAAGTAAAGTGTTTATATGAAATCAACAAATTTATTTTCATTTTTTTTAAATAAAATGAAATATTATTTTTATTTTTAATTGGAAAGCCTTTTTTATTTGAATTAAAAACTAAGAAACTCATTCTTAATTTTTTAAAATTTCTTTGTTCCTAATTCAAACCCACTTTAAAGATGAATATTTTAGAAAATAATCTGTTCTTTACCTATAAGCAGTAGTAAATACATAAAATACATTTTATAAATATTTAAAAT
>JBEEMZ010000240.1:0-7632 GCA_041192405.1 Bacteroidota bacterium
GGAACAGAATTTGCCACTTGACGATGTTGGTCAAGGAATTTCGCTTGTCCAGAACGCCCACGAATCGGTCCTTTCAAAATATAATCATTCGGATAGCCATGAATCCGCAAATATTCACGCGGTGTTAAATATCGGTCTTCCAAAGGATGAAAAAAGATTTCTCCACAACGCAATGTATTGGAAGGTGCTGTCCGAGAGAGCCGTTTGAATTTCGTTGTATCTTTTTTGGTCAAACCTTTTCGCTGTTCAATCGGAAGATGCAGTTCGCCCGACAAATGCCCACCTTCCGACACGCCTTTAATTCTAAAACGGTCTCCATCAGGAGTCACATCCAAATGGCTATTTTCTGGAATTTTTCCATTCAATTGATACGGTTTCTCTAAATCCCGAATCACTTCACCGACGGTTTTATACGGTTTTAGACTAAAAAGGAGTCCTGATTTTTTAGAATCGCCATTTATTGGAAGCGGAAACTGAAAATCATTCGGTTTTTGAGTAGCAATAATGAAAACACGCTGTCGCAATTGCGGTACACCATATTCAGCAGCATTGACAATTTTCCATTTAGGAATGTAATTCAAAGCCTCTAATTGAGAAATAAGTGCTTCAAAAACGCCTCCGACTTTACCAGTTTCATCCTCAGCACTCAACAAACCTTTAACTTGTTCAATCAGCAGAGCCTTCGGACGAAATGCAGCAGCAAAACGAACCATTTCAAAAAGTAATAATCCTCTATCATCTTTCAAACTATGTCGTTTGCCCATTTGCGAAAAGGCTTGACAAGGTGGCCCGCCACACAGCAAATCTAATTCACCTGCAACGAGATTGAAGGTTGCCATACAATCTTTTGGATTGATTTGACGAATATCTTGCTCAAAAACTTGGGTTTCATCTCCATTTTGATGAATATTCGTCCGCAAACTTTCACAAGCATACGGATCCATTTCGACGCAAGCCAATAGTTCAAAACCTGCCTGCACAACGCCGACATCCATACCGCCGCAACCCGAAAAAAGAGATATTGCTTTAAATTTAGATTTTTGATTCGTGTGCATGATGCTTTTTTGCGCAAAGTTAAGTCAAATCAATGATAGTAGCGCAAAAAAAAACTTGCAGCAATTTTTTTTGAAAATCACTGCAAGTTGCCGAAACTTTTATTACAAAATTTTTAAACGAATCTATTTACGCTTTCGCAGCCTTCTTCATCGTAATCACCACTGATTTAGAAGTAGGCGTTAAACTTTTATCTGCAAAAGAATCTATGGGAATTAACGTATTTGCTTCTGGAAAATACGTCGCAACGTCTCCTTGCGGAATATCGTATGGTACGACCAAATATCTCCGCGATTCCCGCGTCACGCCATTGAAATGACTGTACAAATCGACCACATCATTCATGCGCAAACCCGCCGCAGCTATATCTTTTTCATTCATCAAAACAACGCGTCTTTCGTTGTAAACGCCGCGATAACGGTCGTCCAAACCATAAATCGTTGTATTAAATTGATCATGTGTGCGAATCGTCATCATCATATATTCACCCTCTTTCAACGTCCATTTCGGTGCAGGATTGACCGTGAAATGTGCTTTTGCATCATCCGTGGTGAATTTGCGTTCACGCGGACCGTTTGGCAAATAAAAACCACTTGGTTGTCGCACGCGCTCGTTAAAATTGTCAAATCCAGGAACGATGCTTTCAATCAAATTGCGAATATTGTCATAATTGTCGCGCATTTCAATCCATTTCACTTTCGTCCGATTTTTCAACGTCGCGTAAGCCAAATCACAGACAATCGCCGTTTCACTTTTCAATTGCGGCGAACATGCTTCTAAAATACCTGTCGAAGTTTGCACAACGCCCATTGAATTTTCAGTCGTAACAAATTGATTACCAGACTTTTGTATATCAATTTCCGTCCGTCCAAGACATGGTAAAATAATCGCCGTTTTGCCATGAATCAAATGGCTCCGATTCAATTTCGTCGAAACATGAACCGTCAAATCACAACGACGCATCGCTTCCGCCGTAAATTCGGTATCAGGCGTTGCCGATAAAAAGTTGCCGCCGAGCGCGAAAAAGACTTTTGCTTTGCCCTCGTACATCGCCCGAATCGCTGAAACCACATCATAACCATGATTTCTTGGCGGTTCAAAACCAATGACTTCCTTCATTTTATCCAAAAAGGCAGGTTTCGGCGATTCCCAAATGCCCATCGTGCGGTCGCCTTGCACGTTTGAATGCCCGCGTACAGGACACGTCCCAGCACCAGGTTTGCCAATTGCGCCTTTTAATAACAACAAATTGACAATTTCTTGAATATTGCCAACCGCATTTTTATGTTGCGTCAAGCCCATTGCCCAACAAATGATAATTTTCTTTTTTTCAATGCAAAGCCGCGCCGCTTCCCGAACTAAATTTTCGGGCACACCACTCCGTTTGACCAATTCATTGAAATCTTGTTTAACCAAATCTTCAAGGAACTCATTGATTCCCAATGTTTTATCTTTGATGAACTCGTGGTCAAAAACACTTCCTGGTTTTGCTTTTTCCGCCTCATTCATCAATAACATCATCGCTTTCAATAAGGCAACATCGCCATTGATTTTGACTTGCAAAAACAAATCTGCCAATTTAATCCCGCCTTTCAACATCCGAGAAACACTTTGCGGGTTCGTATAATGCAATAAACCCGCTTCAGGCAATGGATTGATGGCGACAATCGTTCCACCATTATCTTTGCACTTTTCCAACGCGGACAACATACGCGGATGATTCGTTCCCGGATTTTGACCGATGACCAATATCAATTCCGCTTCATACATATCTTCCAATGTCACCGAACCTTTGCCCAAACCAACCGTTGCCGATAAACCTTTGCCGCTTGATTCATGACACATATTGGAACAATCGGGCATATTATTCGTCCCGTATTCCCGAATAAACAATTGATACATGAATGCCGCTTCATTACTCGCTCTGCCCGATGTGTAAAAAACAGCGCGGTCAGGCGAATCTAAACGATTTAACTCCTTGGCAATCAATGACATAGCTGCATCCCATGAAATCGGTTCATAATGATTGCTGCCTGCTCTTAAAACCATTGGTTCCGTGACGCGACCACTTTTGCCAATTTCAAAATCCGTCCATTTAGACAATTCTTGAACACTGTACTTTTTGAAAAAGTCAGGTCTCAACATCTTTTTAGTAGCTTCTTCCGCAATCGCTTTAATGCCATTCTCACAATATTCACCTAATTTAGAACGGTCATCATCAGGGTCAGGCCATGCGCATCCAGGACAGTCAAAACCACCTTTTTGATTGATTTGGAACATGGTACGCACCGCATCCGTCGGATTCATCCATTTAAAGGCGTGTTGAATAGAAGAAGTGATAGCGGGCATGCCGACAGCATTCGTCTTGGGTTTTCCAACCGTCAAGCCCGTGAAATGTTCGGGCGTTAATGCCTCTGTGCCGTCATTGACGGTTTTTTCTAAGATCACTATATTGTGACCTTTGTTGACCAATTTTTGATTATCGTCCATGCTTAATGATATTTGCAAACATATAGGGACATAGGAAACAAATGTTTAGGTTTCGTATGTGATTTTTGTAAACACATAGGGACATAGGGAACATAGGTTTATATATTTTTTGTTTCCTATATTGTACTTTATGTGTTTGCGATTCGTTCAAAAGAAGAATAGATATTAAAACGATAGTTTTTCAAAAAACCGATGACCGTCATATTATTTTCATGCGCCAATTGTACCGCAAGGCTCGAAGGTGCGCCCACTGCTGCCAATATCGGAATCCCCGCCATTAACGCCTTTTGAACCAATTCAAAACTGCTCCGACCACTCACTAACAAAATAGAATGCTGTAAAGGCAACATTTCATGCTGCATCGCCCAACCAATTAATTTATCAAGTGCGTTATGTCTGCCAACGTCTTCGCGTAACGCAATCAATGTACCCGACGTATTAAATAAAGCCGCCGCATGAATCGCGCCTGTCGAGTCGAAAACGGATTGCGCTTGACGCAATTTTTCAGGCAATTCAAACAAAATCGCACTTTTCACAAGGGGCAAACCTTCCGCTAACCAAAAACAACTCGTCGTTTCAATCATATCAATCGAAGCCTTTCCACAAACCCCGCAACTGGATGAAGTATAAAAATGCCGTTTCAATTTATCCACATCAAAAGTTATAAAAGGTTGTAAATCAACCTGTACGACATTCAATTGCGCCGTTTCGTCCAAAAGATTCGCCGTGTAGCGCACCGAAATAACGTCCTCATAACCATTAATAATGCCTTCCGTCAACAAAAAACCAAGTGCTAATTCAAAATCATGCCCTGTCGGTGTGCGCATCGTGACGCTAATACTTTGCTTACGCCGTTGATGCAGTGCGCCAAAAGCGATAACGATTTCAAGCGGCTCTTCGGCGGCGAGTGAATCTTCGGCTTCAAAAATTCCTGCTTTCGTCGCACGATGAATTGGAATTTTGACTAAATTGCGAAACAAAATATTTGGCTTCAAGATTCGATTTTGAAATTAAGTTTTGATAAAATAACGCTAATGCAAATGTAATTACCTTTTTCGCTTCAAAAAGGCAACAATATTATCAAAAAAAATATTAAATATGATACAATCGTTGCATTTTTAATATTCTTTCTATTCCTATATTTGTAAAATGATTCTATTCTATTTTTCAGCATAAAAATTGCAAAATATCACAAAGCCACAAAATCTTTTTTGGTGTTTTTAAATGTTTTAATCCTTTTATTCTGAAAAAAAATCAGGTACATAACGAGCATTTCAATTTTAAACAAAGAAAAAAAATTCATCAAAAAATGGCATTACTCTCCTTTTTGGACAGAGAACATTCTATTGCACGCCCCGATTATAATCGGTGGTTGTTTCCGCCTGCTGCTTTAGCAGTCCACATGTGTATCGGACAAGCATACGGGTTAAGCGTATTTAACATTCCATTATCAAAATTGTTGCCTGTCGTGGAAGGTCAACCGAATGATAACTGGCCTTTGACGACAACCGTTTGGATTTTCAACATTGCGTTTTTCGTATTGGGATTATCGGCTGCGTTTTTTGGGAAATGGGTGGAGAAAAACGGTCCGCGTAAGACCATGTTTACCTCTGCGTGTTTTTTTGCAACAGGTTTTATGATTTCGGCTTTGGGCGTACACTTGCACAATATTTGGTTATTGTACTTGGGCTACGGTGTTTTTGGTGGTATTGCATTAGGTTTGGGGTATATTTCACCCGTTTCGACGTTGATTAAATGGTTTCCTGACCGTCCAGGGATGGCGACAGGGATGGCAATCATGGGTTTTGGCGGCGGCGCGATGATTGGTTCGCCGTTAGCTTCTAACTTGATGGATTATTTTGGCAACAAAGTTCAAAGCGCAGGAGTCGTCATGACGTTGGTAACAATGGGCGCATTGTATTTTTGTATGATGATGTTCGGCGTTTTTGCAGCGCGTGTCCCTGCACCCGATTGGAAGCCAGAAGGTTGGACTCCGCCTGCTGCTGGCACCAATAAAATGATGACTTCTGCGAATGTGGATGCAGATACAGCTATCAAAACACCTCAATTTTGGCTTTTGTGGGCGATTTTGTGTTTGAATGTGACGGCAGGTATTGGCGTTTTGTCTCAAGCGTCTCCGATGATTCAAGAAATGTTTTCAGAAGCGAGTAAAGGGGTGGGTAAAGGGATTACGCCTGCTGCTGCGGCAGGTTTCGTAGGACTTTTGAGCCTTTTCAACTTGGTTGGACGCTTTTTCTGGTCCTCTTTTTCGGATTATACAGGTCGTAAAGTAATTTATATGATTTATCTCGGTTTGGGCACCTTATTATATGCATTGATTCCGACCGCAGGTCAAATGGGCAATGCGGGTGTGTTTGTAGGTATCTTTTGCATCATTCTTTCGATGTATGGAGCTGGTTTTGCAACGATTCCCGCGTATTTGCGCGATATGTTTGGTACCATGCAAGTGGGCGCGATTCACGGCAGATTATTGACCGCTTGGAGTACCGCAGCGATTGTTGGACCAACTTTGTTGACGGAATTGCGTGAATCTCAAATTGCTTCTGGTAAAGCAGCAGGTTTGAGCGATTCGTTGGCGAAAGCAAGCGCGTATAATACCACGATGTATATCATGGCGAGTTTATTAGTCGTTGGTTTCATTTGCAACTTGATGGTGAAACCTGTGGATGAAAAATTTCATTTCAAAGGATAATCGTTTTTCAAAACAATTGTTATGAAAATTTTTTTTTGAATTAAACTTATTTTAAAAAACGTATTTAAAACAAAATAAAAAATGGAAAATAAGCAAAATCCATCCATTGCATTGATTTTATCTTGGGTTATGGTCGGAATCCCGTTGGTTTGGGGCATCACACAAACTTTTTATAAAGCGTTGGCATTGTTCAAATAAAAAAAATGCTCCATGAGTTTTGAAAACTTTTGGAGCATTTTTATCTTTGGCATTGTTTAAAGCAAAAAATGCTCCACGAGTTTTCAAAACTTTTGGAGCATTTTTTTGCGATTTCACTTGCATTTGTGCATAAATGTTCGTATTTTAGCAGCGATTTTCAGCAAAATGGATTATGAGAAAGCAAAATAATTGAAATAAGCGTGCTTATAAATCAATTATTTTACAAATTGTTCAAAAATTGCATGTATTTGATACCTCTAAATTTAGATGAGCCGTTTAAAAAAATCTTTGGCTCACCGCTTATCGCAAAAGCGTTCATCCAAGACATGTTAGGTGTTAAAATAACATCTATCGAAAAATTGGAAACCGACCATAAAGTAACGAATGCCGCCGCATTCGTTCGGTTTGATTATAGATGCCTCATTGATGGCAAATATGTCATCATTGAAATGCAACAAGGTTATAAACAAGATGTTGTTAAACGATTTTTTTTATATCATTGTTTGGGTACGGCGTTGCAATTAGAGACGATTAAAGAAACGGTCGTCAAAGATTCAAAAGGCAGAGATCATCGAACTCGGAATTATGTGGAATTAGAATCCGTTATCACAATCGTTTGGTTGGCGCAAGATAATTTTGATTTGGTAGCAGATTATATTGAATATAATTTGTATCCGAAAGCGTATTCCGATTTCATCAAGGATGCTGCTTTATGGGAATCGTCCAAAAGCGTTTTGGAAGAAGCGCGAACCGAATTATTGCGGCATCCCCAAAAAGACCGTCGAGAACTGTCTTTTTTGGCACAAAATCGTTTAATTTTTGTCTTTCAACCCAACATCATCAAAAACAAACAAGCCACTCGTTATGCGAAATGGTTTAAATTTGCTGAAAAAACGCGGAATCCAAAGAATAAAGCATCTGATTTTGATGAATTTTCTAACAATTCAATTTTTGCACAAATGATTCATAGATTAGCGGTCAACCATGTTGACAATCAAGATTTGATTAAGGAAATGGGCGAAGAAGCCTATCGCGCTGCAAAAAAATTAGGCGAACAAGTACAGAAAGAGGAAGAACGCCACTTTATGTATTGGGATATTTACGATGAAATCACTGGTAAATACAAAAATGAATATGAAGCCAATATTAAAGCAGAGCAGAAACTTCGATTCGCGGCA
>JBEEMZ010000241.1:0-7587 GCA_041192405.1 Bacteroidota bacterium
GCATAGGTAGATAGGGAACATAGATTTTATAAAATCTATGTTCCCTATCTACCTATGCGTTGCAATTTTAAAAAAAATCATTCTATGATAAATAATGCTCTAATAAATGTTCTTGCGCCGCCCATGCCCATTCATTTTGGCACAAGTCGGGATAGTGCGCTACAAGCCTTGCACCAAACGCTTTTCATCGAACAAGCACCCGTGTTGATGTTAAGCGGTCTCGCAGGAGTCGGCAAAACCGCTTTGGCAACGGCTTATGTGAATCATTATAGCAACTGTTTTAAAAATATTATTTGGCTAAATATATCAATTTCCATAGAAGAATCGGTTTTACGGCAATGTTATGAGCCAAATCCAAAGGATCTATCGAATTCAAGGAGTGCACCAACAATTGTAGCAAACCTTTATGATGAATGGAATCAAACCGACGGACGCAATTTATTGGTGCTTGATAACGTGAATCAATTGCAACAGATTCAAAATTTACCTAATTTATCATCTCAATGGAGTCTTTTGTGTGTATCGCGCTTGGCGCAAGCACCCGCAAATGTACCCATTCAAAAATTAAGTACTTTATCCGCCGTTGCTGCTCAAAATTTATTTTTAAAAGGTGCGCCCGCAGCTCAATCTGAAATGACCGTTTTGCAAAAATTGTTACAAAATATTGATTATCAACCTTTTGTAGTAAAATTTTTAGCTCATAATTTTCAGACTTTGCGCAATACGAATCCTCGTTATCGGTTAGCAGATTGGCATCAGAACTTGGCGCAACAACAATTATTGCAATTGGGCAAATATGCTAAAATCGTAGATTGTGACGCTGCCACTATCGCCGAAAAGCAAGCCAAAATTGAAGATATTATAAAATTTGTGTATCAATTAAAGATTTTGACGGCGGTTGAAAAGCAATATTTAACACAAATTGCTTTTACAATGGATACTTGGTTTACGATAGAACGCCTTGGTACGCGACTTGGAATGAATGTTAAGTTGAATCAGAAATGGCATCAAGAAACCGAGTCCGCATTGAAAATATTGGTTAATAAAGGTTGGCTTGAAATGGAAATCATTGATAATCAAGCAATTATCTTTAAAATAAATGAAAGTATTCAAACGATTGTCCTTCAAGCAAAAGCATTAGAAGCACCGATTCATACTCAATTCTTGTCAAATCTTATAGATAAGGCAATGAATTCCAAACCTTTTGTTTTGCAACAAAACGTAGATTTGGCGCATTCGGTGGCACAACTTGTTGAAAGATTTCCTGCGGTGAATATTCATAAAGCGAAGTTTACTTATTTTGTAGCAGGTTTTTATTTGAATTTTCGACTTTTAACCGATGCCAAACATTTTTTTAAATCGTATCTCAAAACAGGAAAAGCATTGAGAAATGAAAATAGTATCAAAGAATCCACGAATAAATTATTAGAAATTGATATATTACAAGAAGAATTAAACGCGGCTGCCGATGATTTAAACCCGCAAGCAGGCTTACAAACGGCTGTTTCTTTTTTGAAAAAAGTCAATTTTCATCTAAATCGCAATGCTTTTAAACTTGCCGCGCCGTATTTAGTGAAAGCGATTGAGCTACTTGAATCGCTTTGCCAAACAAATCCTGATGCGCGGGAATACAATCAAAATTTGGCAGATGCGTATTTTAAAGCTGCTTTATTCTATTTAGGACAAGATAATTTGAATCAATCCATCTTTTATTTGGAAAAGATGGCTCATATTGCAACTGAATTAGCTGCGAAATATCGGGATGATGAAGCCGTTCAATTGCAATCTGCGACGGCACATCAAAAATTAGGTGAAGTCTATCAAATCAAAGGAAATTGGGAAAAAGCAATGGCGGCATCCCAAAAATCGTTGGATTTATTGGAGCCGATGTATCAAAATAACCCGCAACATGCCCCTATTGCAACTGTTTTAATCACTGCTTGTCTGCAAATCGGGGATATTCATTTGACAAGGGAGCATAATGCAGACGCGCTAACCGTGTTTCAAAAAATCGAATCGCTTACGACTCAAATGCTGGATGCACAACCAACAAATGAACATTTTCAGCAATATCTTACCATCGCACATGAAAAATTAGGAACAACTTATCAAGCGATGAACCATTTTACAAAAGCATTGCAACATTTTGATAAACGATATGCGTTAAGCACCGAATATTATCAAAAAAATCCTACTTCTAACATGCTTAAATTTGGTTTAGCAATGGCTTGTGAAAAATTAGGGCAAGTGTATTTGCAACAAGATAAATTGAAAATTGCTCATGGTCATTTCGCAAACCACGTGCAATGGATGGAGCAATTGGTGCAAGATTTGCCGCAAATGTATCATTATAAACACATTTTAGCCATTTCGCATTCTAAAATCGGTGAAATCTATCAAGCGCAAGAGGATTCGGCAACGGCTTTGAAGCATTTTGAAAAATATATGCGTTTGAATGCGCAATTAGTTCAAAATGTTCCAAATGCACCTGATTTTAAACGAAGTTTAGTGATTTCGTATGCTAAAATGGGTGAAATGTATTTCAATCAAGGCGATTTAATCAAATCATTGTTTTATTTTGAAAAACAACAGACTTTAGCGGAGCAATTAATTCAAGACGCGCCACAATCTGCTCACTTTGTGCATGGTTTGGCAGTCGCGTATTATCATATTGGGCGAGTTAAAAAATCAGATGGCGATAGCAAAACGGCACAAATTTTCATTGAAAAAGCAAAATCCGTCTGGGAAAGTTTGTTTAAACAAACGAATTTAGCGATGTATGAATCGAATGCGAAAGTAATGGATGAAGAATTAAATTTATTGAATAAACGCATACCGAGCATGAAAGAATTGGTAGCAGGCATGGATAAATTAAAAATATCGTAGAGACAGGTCGTGACCTGTCTTTTTATGATGGTTCTTCCGCGTTTTTAGCGCAAAATAAAAGCGCAAATATTTTAAATCGTTGATAATCAACCGTTTGGAAGGTTTAAAACCTTCCAAACGGTGTTGTATCGCTGTATTTGCGCTAAAACGCGAAAGAACCATCATAAAAATCGTCGCGACAGGTCGCGCCCTGTCGCGACGATTTTTATGATTTAATTATGCATATACGTCCACTTCCGTTTTGACTTTGAGCAAATCGCCTAATTTCAAAAATGCGCGCCGCCATTCTGCATTTGGATATTGGCGTTCACGGTTCTCATATCGTTTCAAGAGTGAGAAATACACATTTTGACTTTTCCAAATATCTGCTTTTACATTTAAATCATTCAAAATGGTCAAAACTTCAATCAGCGATTGCAACCGCGTCAATGGAATTCCAACTTTTTGTATTTTTTTGACTTCTTGAAAAATGCGTTCAACAGCCGCCAATTTAAACGCTTGTTCGTCGCTAAATCCAACCCCCCATTTTTTGATTTCGCCCAAAATATTTTGTAACTCGCTGATATCCAATGCTTCTTTTTCAAAAAACGCTTTCAAATCCAAGTTCAAGACATAACTCACTGCGTTTTTGTACGCTTCAGGTACGTTCACATTGGAAACCAATAAACCTGTCATCAACCGATAATTATCTTCATACACTTTGCGGAACGCGCCTTCCACATTTTTAAGGTTTTTAGCCGTGATGATGTCAATAATTTTTTGTTTTTCCTCTTTAAACAGTTGCCAAATCGTAAATTTTTCGGGACCAAAATACGTTTGAAATGCACCAATCACATCTGCTAAGTTAATGGTTTTGAACGCTTTAACGGTTTTTTGATACATTTCATCAAACGTTTTTCGATCCATATCCAACGAAATGTTGCCGATTAAATTCAACTCGCCCAAGTACAAAACCGCAAAACTAAAATGCTTTTCGGACAATGTAATCTTCGAACGAACCATCGTCCGACCTAAAACCAACCATTGTCCACCCATTTCGACGCGTTCAAAAAAATCACTTTGCGCCACATAATTGAACAATTCCAGCCGTCGCGGATACCGTTCAAACATCGAACTCACCGCATAGTGCATCCCGACACGCACCAAATCCACATGCGCGGGGCGTACATACATTGTATAAGCATTGCCGCCATCGCCAATTTCGGGCAAATTGCTCGGTGCTTGCGACAATCGGTACGTGAATTCGGGTTCAAAATCCACATTTGCGACCTGCCGCGCATAGTGAATCGCTCGACACGCGTATTTTAAAATTTGCGTATTCTCCAAACCAGAAACTTCATCGAAAAACCAGCCACAACTTGTGTACATTAATAAGGCGTTGCGCTGCATTTCCATCAACCGAAACAAATGTATATTTTCGGCATCTGTCAATTCTCGAACCGAAAATTTTGATATAAATTGTTCTGTAATTTCGGTTTTTCTATCCAACAAAATGTCTATATAACCATCTCGCGCCGCCCACGGGTCGCGCACATACATACGCGCTTGCCCTTCAAAAATCGGAGCCAATTGATCGCGCAACCAATTCAGCGCATTGCGCAAGGGCCCGCGCCATTTTTGATGCCCCGCATTGGAACCGCCCGTGTTACAACCACAATCACTGCGCCACCGCTCAATCCCGTGAACGCAACTCCATGAAGAATTTTCATGAATTTCTGCTTCATATTCAGGCGGGAATTTTTCTAAATATTGCCCATAATTAATGAGTTGTGCAAAAGAATTATCTTCTATATAATTGACACAAGCCGCTAAAGCCATGTCACCAAAACGGTGATGATGCCCATAACTTTCGCCATCCGTTGCGACGTGAATCAACTCTGCTGTGTCATTATTTGAGAACATACTCGTCAAACGCTGCCCGAAACCTTTGCCATCTTTGAGCAAACCTTCAAACGCGACCGCTTGTGAAACGCCCCCGTTATAGAAAAAAAGTGCAATACTTTTGCCATTTGGCAACTTACAAAGGTACGGTCGGCGGGTTTCAATATTGTCATTATAAGTGCCAGTCCAATCCTTGTCGCCGATTTTTCGGAAATTTTTGGCTTGTCGCGGTGCTAAAATGGTGTATTTGATGCCACAATCTGCCATCACTTCCAATGTTTCGGTATTCACCGCCGTTTCTGCGCACCACATCCCTTCTGGAAAACGTTTGAAACGATGTTCAAAATCCCGAATCCCCCAAAGCACTTGCGTCAACTTATCGCGGCGATTGCACAATGGCAATATCAAATGACTATGCGCCTGCGCGACTGCCGAACCATGTCCCCCAAATGTTTTGCGACTTAGAACGTCTGCTTCCTGAATGAGTTGATAGGTGGTCGGATCCGCCGTTTCCATCCATGAGAGCAAGGTGGGACCAAAATTGAAACTTATTTTAGCGTAATTATTAATAATGTTAATAATTTTGTCTTCGCTGTCCAAGATACGAGCTGTCGCATTACACGCGTAACATTCAAAATTAATTCGTTCATTCCAATCGTGGAAAGGCGCAGCCGATTCTTGAATTTCAATGGTTTCAAGCCAAGGGTTTTCACGCGGCGGTTGGTAAAAATGCCCGTGAATACAGACAAACTTGTTATTCATAATTAATTGATTTCTAATAATTTAGGTTAAAGAACAGAAATTACAAGGGTTGCATTTGGAACAAAAGAGACTTCTATTGTCTAATTCTTTTTTTGTAACTTCTGTTCCTAAAAGCAAAGGTAAGACTATTTTATTAAAGCATAAAACTTTGCTTTCAAGCGTTCCCAAAAAAAATCTTGTTTGGGGTCTTCTAACATTGCATTTTCAATGAGAGGTTGACCCAATTTCAAAAAATGTTTGTAAAAAACGGACGCTGAAATACCCCATTTTTTCATAAATTGAATGCGTCCATTATTTTTTTTGACGCGCCCTGTACTGCGACCTTGAAAATGATACACGCGACTTGCGCCCAAACCTTTGAAAATCCGACAACCAACCGACCATAATTTCATAGACAAATCAGGGTCGGAATACATGCCAGGACTGAACTCAATACTGAATCCGCCGACTTCTTCCCACAACGTGCGTGGCATAATTAAAGGCGGCCATGAAGCTCCAAACCAATTTTCTTTTTGCAAAGTGGCATATTCTCGTAATAATCTTTCGCACTCAAAGGTTTCGGGCGTTCTTCCGTAATCCGCTAAAATGTTGCAATCATTGATGCCCGCAGGTTCAATCATGGTTGCGGAAAACATCCATTTGCTACTTTTTGTGGTTTGAATTTCGGCTACCAACACCGTATCCCAATTCGGAAGCACATACATATCATCATTCAAATACAAAATAAAATCATATTTTGCCAAACCTGCGGCGAGATTAATCGCTCGACAAATGCCAATATTATCGGCACTTTGCGTAAAATCCAAATTTTGTTGTTTTGCCCATTCAATCGTTCCGTCGTTTCCGTCGTTGATATGCAAAATAATTTGATGTGTATAAGCAGAATGGTGATGAATACTTTCAACACAAAGTTTTAATAAGGGTAAATTATTCCAAGTTGGAATTAAAATGCTAAACATAGTAATGATGAATGATGAATGATGAATGATGAATCTTTCTTAGAACGCCAAAAGTCGTAAAAGTTACAAAGGAATAAAAGACTTTTGTTTTCTTTGCAATTTTTATCACTTTATTGTGAAAAAAATCAAATAGGTGATTTGTATGTAATCGAAAAAGGGATACTCCGTTTTTAACTTAATTCGCTACGAATGGCACGAATTTTTCACGAATGAAGTTACTCATTCGGATCCCCGTTAAGCCAATTAGAAGTACCTGTGTGCAGCAATTTTCCCAAATGAAACCCGAAATTTACTATATTTGCGCTTTTAATCACTCAACTCAAATTCAATGTCAAAAGAATTTAATGTAACGAGCAAGTGTATTTCCTCCAAACATTATATGGCAGATGTATCTGCTAAAATGACGGAAATCTTGAAATTAGTCGAAAAAGGGCACTATTTTATCATCAATCGCCCGCGTCAGTATGGCAAAACGACCACTTTATATGAATTAGCGAACGCATTACGGAAAACGGGTCATTATGTCGTCTTTAATATCAGTTTTGAAGGGTTGGGAGCCGATACATTTGAATCAGAAAGTCGTTTTGTTCAAGGATTCATACGAATTTTGGCACAAGATGCCCGTCATGGCGCAGCATCCTTGCGCGGTTGGTTAAAAAATGCGGTTGTAGGGATTCAAGATTTTCAAGATTTATCGGAATTAATAACCGATTTAGCAGATTTGACATCGCTTCGATTGGTTGTGTTAATAGATGAAGTGGATCAAAGCAGTAATAATGAAGTTTTTATTCGGTTTTTAGCAGCATTGCGCAATAAATTTTTAAAAAGAGATGAATTACCCACATTTCATTCGGTTGTGTTGGCGGGTGTGCATGATGTGAAGTCGTTAAAATTAAAAATCCGACCCGATTCGGAGCAAAAATATAACTCCCCGTGGAATATTGCGGCGGATTTCAAGGTGGATATGAATTTGCATCCTTCGGAAATCAAGCCAATGCTTGCGGATTATGCGCAGGAATGCGGCGTTACAATGGATGTCGAAACGATGAGTTATGGTTTATTTTATTATACATCAGGGTATCCGTTTTTGGTAAGTCGG
>JBEEMZ010000242.1:0-10783 GCA_041192405.1 Bacteroidota bacterium
CGTTTTTTCGGTTTCAAACAGTTCGCGCCATTCTTTTTGCTTTTTCAACGGAATTTCTATTTTTTGTTTTTCTAAAACCTTCTTGAACGCGCCAAAATCGCCTTGATGCCAATTTTCTATCGCTTTATTTATTTTTAACCCAATAAAATTATTCAAAAATAAGTCTAAACAATCTTTATGAATGGCTTGTTGCTGAATTGTCATTTCAATAACTTGTTCCGACAATTTAGATAACATCGTTTTATTGGAATCCGTCAATGATGGAATTGGAATTTGTTCGAAATATTGTGGTTTGACTTCGATATAGCCGCCGCTTCTAACCACACAAATCGTGTTTAAAAAATACCAAACTACTTTAGAATTCAAAACAGCTAATAACGCTTTATCATCGGTCGGCAAAAGAACCGAAGGCGCATTAATCATGCAACCTTTATCATCTATGGCAAATTTGTTGGTGTGCTGTAAATTAGGGAACACAATTTTGCTCTTCTCGAACAAATTATAATAAGCGCAATTTCGTAATTCCCACCAAAAATCACCTTTGTCATATCTTTTTTTTGCCAACTCTTCAAATGGTAATAGCTTGCTTATCAATAATTTATGATTATTTTTCAAACTATTTAGTGCTTCTACTTCAGTAATTTCTGCTCCAAATTGTTGCTTTGTCCATTTACTTGGAAACAAAATTAATTGTTGAGTAGGTTTTGGAGTGCTCCATTTTTTCAAATCTTTCCCTTCATAAAACGCTTTTATCAATTCAGCCGATTGCGGATTCGATTTTAAAATGGCTGCTTTTTCCGCATCCGTGAGGATAAATGCTTCATTTAAACCTGTTTTGATTCCATAATAACATTTTCCAAATTGTTGTTTAATAGTTTCATGTTTTAACATTTTTTGTATTAAAATATTGCCTGTATTGGATTGAAAAGACCAACTTTCTGCATTCATGTTTGCCTGAACAATCGTTTGAACCAAATGTACAGAATGAGTTGGATTATCAACCGCTTCGGGCATTATTTTAATGTATGAAAAATTATTATTTGTATTTAAATGATTTTGAGCAATTAATATAATTGGATAAGTTATAGCACCTTCAAAAACTTGTGTGGATGTAAAGTCAGCATAAACGCACCAACTCGTTTGTTGTTGTAAAAAAGTACGAAGCGGTTGACTTGCCGTCGTTTTATCAAAGGTATTAGAAATAAATCCTAAATAACCATTTTGTTTTAAAATCTGAATGGAACGTTCATAAAAGTAAGCGAATAAATCACTTGATGAAGCATACACTTGATAATTTTTGCTCAAATAAGGTTTGAAATCACCCAATAATTCCTGCCGCACATACGGCGGATTCCCAATCACCACATCAAACCCCCCTTTTTCAAACACTTGTGGAAACGCTTTTTGCCAATCAAACGCGAAATCGCCCGCTACATCGGGGTCGGAAATCAGCGAATTCCCGCAAAGCACCTTTCGACTCAAATCATTCAATTTGCGCCCGACTTTCGCCGTCCGCAGCCAAAGCGACAAGCGCGCAATTTCAACACTTTCTTCATTGATGTCCACCCCAAAGATATTGTTTTCCAAAATCTGTATTACATTGTCTGTCAACGATATCGGCACCTCATACAACGATTTAAACATGGCATCAATGCGTTGATGTTCCTCCATCAAAAACGTTAACGCCTGATTCAAAAACGCGCCCGAACCACAGGCAGGATCCAAAATCGAAAGATTCAAAAGCCAATCTCGATACAGGTGAATTTTTTTACAAACCGTATTTTTAGTCTCATTATCGGCATGAATGTCAATATTATTCGGGTCAATGCCCAATTCCTCTAATTTTCTTTGGCAAAGCGCGCCCACCGTATTTTCCACGATGTACTTCGTGATGTAACGCGGCGTGTAAAAAATGCCATCTTTTTTGCGTTTGGTTTTAGATTTGTCAATCGTCGCATTCGTCGCGCTTGCCGCGATTTCGTCGGTTTCATTCAAACTATGTTCAAAAATATGCCCCAAAATATTGGTATCCACATCGGTTTCAAAATCGTAGCCACTCAATAATTGCGTATAATTGTACAACAAACCATCTGAAATCGTGAGATTATCTAAAAACGCATCAGGCGAGAACAATCCGCCGTTGTACGCGAAAATGGAATATTGCGGCGTTTGATGCCCGTGATTCAAATAACCAAAATATTGTTTAAACCGATTGTAAAGCGGTTGATATGCATCTAAATCTTTAAGCGTATTCCATTGATTGACAATTGATCGGACGGTATTAGGTTGCAATAAACCTTTATCTTCCGCGAAGAAAATAAACAAAAAACGGTCTAATAATTTTTGCGTTTTTTTGAACAAAATCAAGGGATTTAAATTTTTATCTTTCGACAAAATATCTTTAAACAACGCTTTTTTGAAACTTGCATAATCATTATACAATTGTTTCGTAATATCTTCTTCTTTCTGCACGGAATCCTTCTTGACGCGCAACGGCAAATCCGTTAACAAATGTTCCGCCTGTAGGCACAAGTACAGGAGTTGAAAACGCTCTTTGGAGAGGTTAAACAAATCAAATTCTTCCCAATCAATGGCATTTTCGATGTAAAACCGCACTTTTTGGAAATTGGACGTAATCACATACACGCATTGGGATTGATTATTTTTATAGCTAAATGCTTGTAATTCAATGCTTTGTAAATCAACCGTTTTCAATGATTTAAGTTCGATGACCGCAATTGGTTTATCGTTTTTGAGGATTGCGCCGTCGGCTTTTTTGCTATTTTTTTCATTTTTTTGCTCCGTGATGAGGTTGAAAAACGGTTGCGGCGACATCCGATAACCCAAAATTTCAACAAAAAGTTGATTTAAAAAGCCTTCTTGATATTGTTCTTCTTTGGCGAGACGGATGTTTTGTTGAATGACAGGATTGCCAAAATGGGCAAGCAATCGTTGATAAGCCGCCTCTACTTTGGCTTTATCAAGCGCGTTAATAAACTTTTTTTGAACTGATTTTTGAAATAAAGCCATGATTATGAGATGCTTACGTATGTAAAAATTTTGCCATTCTGTAGGAAACTTTTGTCATTCCTACGGAATGACAAAAAATAGCTACAAAGATAAAAAAATATAAAATTTTATGGTTTAAAAAAAACAAATAAAAAATCCTTTCGATTTGCTTATTTGAATCTATCTCCGTATCTTAGCCTCGAATTTCGTGTTTCAACCCAATATACCTTTCCTAAATAGAAAAACGAAACATTGTAGGGACAGGTCGTGACCTGTCCGATTTCGATAATTTGTAATTCATTGATAATAAATGAATTATAAATTATCGAAAAATAAACAGGCTTTGAGCTATGTGAAATGGTTTGAGTTTGCCGAAAAAACACGGGATCCGAACAATACAGAAGCTGATTTTGCAGCTTATTCCGATAACTTAATTTTTTCAAGCATCATGGAACGATTAGCAGTCAGTCACAGCGACAATCAAGATTTAATAAAAGAAATGGGCTTAGAGCGTTATCAAGCCGCTAAAAAATTAGGGCAGGAAATGGATGCGCAAGACCAATACGATTATCTTTACTGGAAAGTGTACGACAATATCGCTGCGCAAACCAAATTAGAGTTTGCCGACCGAATCAAAGCCGCCAAACAAGCGGCTTGGGATGCCATTGAACTCTCCGAAGAATTCGAATTAAAAGCGGAATTAGCGGAGAAACGGGCGGTCGTCATGGAGCGTTTACGCGAAAAAGAAAAAAAAGAGGCGCAAGAATTGTTGGAAAAACAACAGCAAGCAGCGCAAAAAGCGTTGGAAAAACAACAACAAACTGCACAAAAATTGTTGGAAAAATCCTTAGAAAAAGAAAAAGAGGCAACGCAAAAGTTATTGGAAAAAGAAAAAGAGGCAACGCAAAAATTGCTGGAAAAGGAGCAAAAGCGAGCTCAATTATTATTAGAAAAAAAACAAATTAAATTAATAAATAATTTATTAGCGTCTGGTCTCCAAATAGATGTTATTACCCGATTAATGGAAGTTTCTGTTCAACAAATAGAGATTTGGCGAAAATTGAAAAAATAATAAATGGCAGCCTAAAAAAAAAAAGGTGCGTAGCACCGCAAACTTGGTAGTCGGTTAACCGTTTTCTACCAAGTTTGCGGTGCTACGCACCTTTTTTTTAGGCTGTGGGTAATGCAACATAGGATACGGTAGATGTGACACTTGCGATTTTTTCTAAGCAATTTATCAAAATTTTACCGTTTTTATTCAACAAAAATCTACTTTATAATCATTTCAAAATGAATGCACACTCATCCGATTTCGGATTTCGGAAGGTAGATTTCGGAAGCTGGAATCCGAAATCCACCTTCCGAAATCCGTAAATAACATACCTAAAACGTTAAAAAATCGTTAAAGCAAACTAAACGTTCCTTTAATATAGTTCTTTAAAAAAAAATATCTAAAAAATCTGAATTTAATGGTTACGGAACACTGATTTCAAATTTTGGAACTCATTCATTATCAATGAGTTCCAAAAATCCGAAATCCGAAATCCACATTCCACATTCCAAAGTGTTATGAATCGAATGAAATTATTGCTGCTACCGATTGTGCTTGGAAGTTTTTGTTTGAATACGAATGCTAATCCAACCGTAGGATTCCACCCCGCGTCAAACGGTTTTGGGAGTCGAAACACGCTACCACCTTCGACCCTTTCAAATTTGTTTGCATATATTACGGCGTTGAAATCTGTTCCGCCCGATACGGTGCCTTTGCGCGACCGAACGGGTGATTTTTTGAGAGATTCTATTAAAAATCCTTTTAATCTCAAAGACCCATCCATCATTGAAAAATCGGTGGAATATGATCCCATAACGAATCGTTATTATTTGACGGAAAAAATTGGCAGTGATTTTTTCAGAACGCCAACCGTCATGACTTTCGAGGAATATGTGCAGTGGAAGGCGAAACAGCAGGAAAAAGAGTATTTCGACCGTCTCGCGGGCATCAATCGCGGCAAACAGGGCGAACGTGTAGATCCCATTTCCAAAATAGATTTCTCCCAAACGCAAGATAACAAAATTAAAATGCTTTTGGGTAGCGATTTGACGAAGAAACTTGACCCTGTGAAAATGAAAGCCGATATCGGCGACAAACTGATTAATCAAATTTTTGGCGGAACGGGCATTGATATTCGCCCACAAGGGAATATTGATTTGACTTTTGGAGGCGATTATCGCCGTTATGATAACCCGATTTTGCCGATTCGGGCGCGCTCGACAGGTGGTTTATTGTTTGATATGAATATCAATTTTAATGTGACGGGCAAAATTGGAGAAAAATTGAATTTAAATACAGCGTTTAATAACAAAGCGCAGTTTGATTTTGACCGAATTATTAAATTAAATTATAATACCAATCAATTTAGTGAAGACGATATTATCAAATCCATTGAAGCGGGGAATGTGAGTTTGCCGTTGCGCGGGACGTTGATTCAAGGCAGTCAGAATTTGTTTGGTCTGAAAACGACGTTGCAATTTGGGTATTTGAAATTGACGGCACTCGGCGCACAACAGCAATCGCGTCGCCAAACGTTGAACCTGCAAGGGGGCGCGTCGGTGCAACAATTTGCGGTTCAAGTAGATCAATATGATGAAAATCGTCATTTCTTTTTGACGCATTTCAATCGGAATACATTTGAAGGCGCGTTATCAGAATTGCCACAGATTAAAAGTTTATTTACGGTAAAAGATATTGAGGTGTGGGTTACGAACAAACGCAATGATGACCGCGAAGTCCGCCAAATTGTGGCTTTTGCCGATTTGGGAGAAGGCGACCGTTTGACGAATCCTCAAAATATTCGATTGAATAACAAGTCATTAGATATTACGAATACGTTTCATTTGCCCGATAATGGCGCAAATGATTTATATAGCCGTTTGAATGGAAATGATGATAATCGCCGTTTGAATCGGATCATTGGCAAATTGGAAACGGATTTAGGTTTATTGGGCGGACGCGATTTTATGAAAGTGTCTGCGAAAAAATTGTCGCCCACTGAATATACGTTTAATCCACAATTGGGGACGCTTTCCGTGAACAATGTGGATAGAGACCAAGTTTTGGCGGTTTCGTTCACCTATTATTATAATGGTCACGGACCGAATCCCGCGAATCCGAATGAGCCGTTCCGAGTGGGTGATTTATCAAGTGACCGTTCGGCATATTTTTCGGATGATAGTACGAGTAAAGTATTGTTTGTCAAGATGTTAAAGACGACTTCGCAAACGACCGATGTGCCTTTATGGGATTTAATGATGAAAAACGTATATGCGATTAATGCGTATGTGAATACGGCACAAGATTTTAACCTCGAAGTTTTTTATCAAGACCCTGGAAAAGACCGTGCGGATAAACGCTTTTTATCGGAATCGGGTTTGAATACACAACCGTTGATTCGCCTTTTGAATTTGGACCGAATCAACACACAAGGCGACCCGCAACCCGATGGACGCTTCGACTTTATCCCTGGCGTGACGATAAATCCGCGCAATGGACGCATTATGTTTCCTGTTTTAGAGCCATTTGGGAACTCTTTGCGCAAAAAAATTGTGGATTTGACGGGCAGTTCGTCTATTGCAGACAAATATACGTATGATGCGCTCTATCGCAAAACGTTAATTCAAGCGCAGGAAAATGCTGAAAAAAATCGTTTTATCTTGCGCGGCTCGGCGAAATCCAGTATTAGTTCGGATATTTCGTTGGGCGCGTTTAACTTGAAACCAGGTTCGATTCGCGTGAATGCGGGTGGTCGCCCGTTGACAGAAGGCGTTGATTATGAAGTAAATTATGGAATTGGGACGCTGAAAGTGTTGAATCCTGCCTATTTGAGTCCCGATTTGCCGTTGAGCATTTCGTTTGAAGACAATACTTTATTTGGTTTTCAGACCCGCTTGATGGTTGGATTGCGGGCAGATTACAGCATTAAGAAAAATTTTAATATCGGCGCGACTTATTTGAACCTTTTTGAACAACCGTACACGCGTAAAGTCAATGTTGGGGAAGACCCAATTGACAATAAAATTTATGGTTTGGACATGAATTTTACGGAAGATGCGCCTTGGTTGACCAAATTGGTGGATAAATTGCCGTTGATTTCAACCAAAGAGCCTTCCAAAATCACCTTCACCGCAGAAGCCGCGTACCTCAAACCAGGATATGCAGCAGCGATTAAAGACGCGGACGGCACCAATACAAGTGCCGTTTATATTGATGATTTTGAAGGGAGCACGAGTCCTTTTTCGTTGATGTCGGGTTTCAACTCTTGGGCATTGGCGAGTGTGCCGCAACGAAATCCATTATTTCCAGAAACGCGTGATTTAGCGGATTCGACCACGATTTTCGGGGTAAATCGGGCGCGATTGAGTTGGTTTTTTGCAGATAATTACATTAGAGACCAATTACATACGAAATTTAATAATCAACCGAAAGACCCGTATTTAAATCCTTACACGACCTTCATACCTGTGCGCGAGGTATTTCCGAATAAAGATGCGACATCGGCTTTTGAATTGAGTTCACTTCGGACTTTTGACATCCATTACACGCCGTACACGCGCGGGCCCTATAATTTCGATTCAACGGCTGCAATGAGTCGCAGTGGTTTGCGCATTTCGGCAGGTTTGGAGCAAAATGGACGGTTGCGCGAACCAGAAACGCGTTGGGCGGGCATTATGCGCGGCTTGACAAATACCGATTTTGAAGCGGCGAATATTGAATATATGGATTTTTGGATGCTCGACCCGACCATTAATAATCCAGACCGTGATAATGGTGGACAATTATTATTGCATTTGGGCGAGATTTCGGAAGATATTTTGAAAGATTCACGGCGTTCTTACGAAAATGGTTTGAAAAGTCCGCGCAATCTCACATTGAGCGAAGATAAAACGCGTTGGGGAAAAGTGCCCCGTACCGAATTAAATTTGCCCAATGCGTTTGATGCCGACCCTGCGGTTCGGTTGGCGCAAGATGTGGGTCTTGACGGCATCAATGATGCGGGCGAACGCGATTCATTCAAAACGTATTTGGATGGCATGTCTCGTTATTTGAATGCGGATGCGTATGCAGCGATGTTGAGTGACCCTTCAAATGACAATTTTTTGTATTATAATGATCCTTCATTGGATAACAGCAGTTTGCTTGACCGCTATTTGCGTTACAACTCAACGGAAGGTAATTCACGGGCGGATAATGACCAAACGGTGCAATCTTCCACGAACTGGCCCGATACCGAAGATGTCAACCATGACAATACCTTTGATGAAAATGAAGCATATTATCAATATGAAATACCGATTACGCCCGACCCGTCAAAAGGATTGAGAAGCAATAAATATATTGTGGAATCAGTGCAGGATGACAGTAAAACAAGAACATGGTATCATCTTCGAGTGCCCTTGCGCGATTTTGACAAAAAATATGGACAAATTCAAGGATTTAGAAATATAAGATTTGTTCGGATGATAGTTCGAGGTTTTAAAGATTCGGTTACAATGCGATTTGCCAAATTAGATTTGGTTCGCAATCAATGGAGGCGTTTTTCACAAGAACAAACGGTAGCAGGTGCGACGATTAACCGCGATGATAATACAACCACGTTGGAAACGTCGGCAGTGAATATTGAGGAAAATGGCAAGCGTCCAAATTTCAATTATGTATTGCCTCCAGGCGTTGTTCGGCAGGAAGCAATTGGCGCGTACACGCAAAACGCCCGTCAAAATGAGCAAGCTTTGTCTATGCGGGTTTGTAATTTGCCCGCGAATAAGGCGAAATCCATTTTCAAATTAGTGCAAATGGATATGCGTATGTACGAACGGCTTAGAATGTTTGTGCATGCAGAGGATGTAAAAGCAGGCAGCGCACGCCCACCGCAACGCAAAGCGAGTGTTTTCATGCGGATTGGGAGCGATTTTGTGAACAATTATTACGAATATGAGATTCCATTAACGATGTCCGACCCGACAGCGATAGCAGGTTTGTCGAATAACACGGCACAATATGCGAATGAAGTTTGGAAAACGGATAATGCCTTTGATTTTCCATTGACGTTATTGGCTTCGGTGAAGGAGCGTCGGAATGTGGCGCGGTCGCCGTTGGATTCGATTTTTGAAATCAACGACCCTGAAAAAGTGCGCAATCGAGTGAAAGTCAAAGGGAATCCAAATATTGGTTTAGTGAAAGGATTTATGGTTGGGGTGTACAATTATGATGATATTGATTTATGTACAGAGTTGTGGCTCAATGAGTTACGTGTAAGCGGCTTGAACGAACAAGGTGCAGGTGCGGCGTTAGCGCGAATGGATGTAAAATTGGCAGATTTTGGAAATGTCACGGTTTCGGGTACCTATACGGGCGTTGGCTATGGCGGTTTGGAACAAAAAGTGCAACAACGGAGTCGAGAACAAATTTTAGGATATGACGTTTCGGGTACGTTTGAATTGTCGAAAATGTTGCCGCACAAATGGGGCGTTCACTTGCCTTTTTACGTGCAACGGTCGCATCAAGTGCGAACACCACAATTTGACCCTTATGATTTGGATTTAACGCTAAAATCCAAATTATCTAAGGAGACAGACGCTACGAAGCAAGATTCGATTCGGGAAAATGCGATTACGCAAACTAAAATCACGAGTTACAGTTTGACAAATGTGCGCAAAGACCGCACGAATACTGCCGCCAAACCGAAACCTTGGGATATTGAAAATTTCAGCGCATCGTATGCATACACGCGCACGGAAAAATCCGATCCATTGATTTCGTCCGATGCAAAAGATGCGTATCGAGGTGGTTTGGATTACAATTATTCGAGAGAAGCGTTTTATATAGAACCCTTTAAAAAGCTGATTAAGAATGACAAATACTTGAAACTTTTTAGTCAATTCAATTTTAACCCGTTCCCAAATACGATTGGTATCAATACGTTGATGGATAGACAAGTGGCGCAAACGACGTTCCGTTTTGCGGGCGAAGACCCACAATATAATACATATTACAATCGCCGCTTTACTTGGGATAGAAATTATAATGTGCAATGGGATTTGACGCGTTCTTTGAAATTTACATTGGATGCGAAAAATATGTCCGTGATAGATGAGGTTCCAGATTTTGCCGAAAATGGTATTGCCGCGTCTGAACAAGCTAAAAAAGATAAAATTTATCAAAGTTTGCAAGATTTGGGGCGGACAAAACGGTATGATCAAACCATGAATTTGAGTTATACGCTGCCGTTCAAATACATGCCATTTATGGATTGGATTACGGTTCGAGCGACGTATGCCGCGACGTATGGTTGGGAAGCGATGGCGCAAGTGCGTGATGGCAATACTTTTAAAGATAATCCTGTCGGCAACAGTATCAAAAATACACAAAATCGTCAAATCAATGCCGATTTTAATTTTGATAATTTGTACAATTACGTACCGTATTTGAAGCGGATTAATACGCCGCGCATCGTCACGCCGTCGGAAGGTGACAAAAAGAAGGCTAAAAAACGAGGTCGAGGCAAATCAGGCGAACCAACCTTAGAGCTGCCGACGGAAGTAGAGGAAGGAAAAATGGCGGGTGAGAAAGCTGTTGAAGGGGCTGCCAAAGCCGAAAAAGGTAAAAAAGGCAAAAAAGACCCGAATCAACCTTATGAACCGAGTCTTGCGGAGCGCATTGTGATTCGTCCGTTGATGACATTGCGGAAAGCGCGGATTAATTATAGTGAACAATTCAATT
>JBEEMZ010000243.1:0-7536 GCA_041192405.1 Bacteroidota bacterium
ATAGCATTTTTGATTTTTAGACGCACCGAATTTTCCTTTTGTCCTCAAAAGGTGGCTCTTTTTTGCGCCTAACAACAAAATTCGTTCTTATTACAACAATGAGAGATGAGCGATAAAGAATAGATAACAATTTGGGTAATAAATTCATAATCAATGAATTATAAAAATTCATCATTTATCATTCATCATTATCTAATGATATAAAATTTTAAAAACATGACAGAACCTATTTTGCGTGAAAATGAGAGTCGTTTCGTACTTTTCCCAATTCAATACGACCAAATTTGGAAAATGTATAAACAGGCTGTTGCGTCTTTTTGGACGGCAGAAGAAATTGATTTAAGTGCCGATATGGTGGATTGGCAAAACTTGAGTGACAATGAACGGCATTTTATCAAGCATGTTTTGGCGTTTTTTGCGGCAAGCGATGGCATTGTGAATGAAAATTTGGTATTGAACTTCATGCGTGAAGTCCAAATTCCTGAAGCGCGTTGTTTCTACGGGTTTCAAGTGGCGATTGAAAATATTCATGCCGAAACCTATTCATTGCTCATTGACACCTATATTAAAGACCCAAAAGAGAAAGATTATTTGTTCAACGCATTGGAAAATGTGCCTTGCGTTACCAAAAAAGGACAATGGGCTTTGCGCTGGATTGAAGGCGCACCGACCTTCGCACATCGCTTGATTGCGTTTGCGGCGGTAGAAGGTATTTTCTTTTCGGGCAGTTTTTGCAGCATTTATTGGTTGAAAAAACGTGGTTTGATGCCTGGTTTGACGTTTAGCAATGAGTTAATTAGTCGGGATGAAGGTTTACATTGCGATTTTGCGTGTTTGTTGTACTCCATGTTGGAAAACAAATTGTCCACAAAAGAAGTCGAACAGATTATTACAGAAGCAGTTGAATATGAAAAAGAATTTGTAACCGATGCTTTGCCCGTCAATTTGATTGGCATGAACGCCGAAATGATGAGCGAATATATTGAATTTGTCGCAGATAGGTTGTTGCTGTCTCTGGGCAATGAGAAATTTTATCATACCGCAAATCCATTTGCTTGGATGGAAATGATTTCGTTGCAAGGTAAGACGAATTTCTTTGAAAAACGGGTCGGCGATTATCAAAAAGCAGGCGTAATGACCCAAAAAGATAAACAAGTTTTCACCTTAGAAGAAGATTTTTAGTTCGTTAGTGAGTTGGTTCGTTAGTGAGTTGGTTAGTTAATGTATTGATTATCAATATTTTAACCAACCAATCAACTAACGAACCAACGAACTAACCAACTAACCAACTAATTTAAATTTCAAACTATGAAAGTTATAAAGCGTTCGGGCAAGCGAGAAGATGTGAGTTTTGACAAAATCACGGCTCGTGTTAAAAAACTTTGTTATGGGTTGAACCCAACTTATATTGAGCCACTCGAAATCAGTCGAAAAGTGGTTCAAGGCTTGTATGACGGCGTAACAACGACCGAATTGGACAATCTCGCCGCCGAAACTGCCGCAACTATGGCAGCGCAACATCCTGAATATGCAACTTTGGCTGCTCGAATCGCGGTTTCCAACTTGCATAAAAATACAGATAAGTCGTTCAGCCGCACGATGCGCGAGTTGTACAACTATATTGACCCCAAAACGGGCGAAAAAGCAGGGTTAATCTCGGATGAAACCCATAAAATCATTCAAAAACATAAAGACAAATTAGATTCGGCTATCATCTATGATAGAGATTATGATTTTGATTATTTTGGTTTCAAGACATTGGAGCGTTCGTACCTATTGCGCATGAACGGCAAAGTTGTCGAGCGTCCGCAACAATTGTTAATGCGGGCTGCTATCGGCATTCATGGTGAAAATATGGCATCTGTAATTGAAACGTATTCAATGATGTCGGAAAAATGGTTTATCCATGCAACGCCAACCTTGTTCAATGCGGGTACGCCGAAACCGCAAATGTCAAGTTGTTTTTTGCTTTCAATCAGTGGCGATGGCGATTCGATTCCTGCGATTTATGAAACTTTGGCGCGTTGTGCGAAAATTTCTCAATCGGCGGGTGGTATTGGACTTGCGGTGCATTCGATTCGCGCAAAAGGCTCTTACATACGCGGGACGGGTGGGAAATCGAATGGTTTAGTGCCGATGTTGCGTGTTTTCAACGAAACAGCGCGTTATGTGGATCAATGTTTCCATCCCGACACCATTATATATACCAAATCGGGCATCAAACGCATTGACGAAATTGTGCCAGAAGACGAATTATTGACGCATGATGGCAGTTTTAATAAAGTTGACCGTTTATTGAGACAACATTATGTTGGGAAAATGATAAAAATTGGGGTGAATCAGGCAATTGAACCCATTTCAGTTACGCCCGAACATCCGTTTTTAGTGGTTCGGAATCAACCCAAAAGCATTGATTTTCAAACGATTACAAATCGTTTAGCAAAAGGTCAGGTTGAAACGGAGTGGATTGAGGCAAAAGATTTGACTGAAAATGATTTATTAGCGTTTCCAATTCCCGAATATAGCCACGATATTTTGCATTATAGTTTGAACGATTGCCGTTTTTACGGAATGATGATTGCCAATGGACAGATTTCAAAAGATGGTAAGCAAGCGCATTTGACACAAGATGTTGAATGTAATCAAATTGCTTTCATTAAAAACTATTTGTATGAAAATGGCATTCGTTGGACAGAAGCAATGGTTGAAAATGGTCAAAAAGTTTGTTTTACATGGGCTGCACATATTGGATTTAAGTTTAATCGGACGATGATGTATGATGCCGCAGGTGCAAAAGCGATTCATGCGCATTTCGTGCATTTGCCAAAAGAAAAAACGTTCCAAATTGTTAAAGGCATCATTGAAACGGAAAATTGTTTTGGACTAAATTCCGCAACGACTTCGAGACAAGTGGTTGAAAGTGTGCGTTTTATGTTAATGCGATTTGGCATTTTGACAACGGGTTCGATTGAAAATGAGGTTTGCTTTTTGAAAATTCCAATCGTTGGAGCTATTGCAGAATTATTTGATTTGCCACAAGTAGAAGATATTGAATACTTTACACATAACAATAGTAATTATTCGAGAATTAACCATTTGTCCAGTGCCGATTATGATGGCGTAGTGGTTGATTTTGAAGTGTTGCCAAATCATAGTTACGTGACGCACGTAGGTGTTGCGCACAATGGCGGCGGCAAACGAAAAGGTGCCTTTGCGATGTATTTGGAGCCTTGGCATGCAGATGTTTTTGATTTTTTGGAGTTGAAAAAGAATCATGGAAAGGAAGAAGCGCGGGCAAGAGATTTGTTTTATGCCATGTGGATACCCGATTTGTTCATGGAACGGGTGAAAGCGGGCGGTGATTGGTCGCTTTTCTGTCCGAATGAAGCACCTGGATTATACGATTGTTACGGCGGGACGTTTGACGCACTTTATCACAAGTACGAAAAAGAAGGTCGCGCTCGCAAAGTGATTAAAGCACAGGAATTGTGGTTTGCCATTTTGGAATCTCAAACCGAAACGGGCACACCTTATATATTGTACAAAGATGCGGCAAATAAAAAATCAAATCAGAAAAATTTAGGTACGATTCGCTGTTCCAATCTTTGCACGGAAATAATTCAATATACCTCGCCAGATGAATGTGCCGTTTGTAATTTAGCGAGTATCAATTTATCGAAATTCGTAATAGATAATCAATTTGATTTCAATAAGTTATATGAAGTGACGCGCATTGTAACGCGCAATTTGAACAAAGTCATTGATGCCAATTATTATCCGATTCCAGAAGCGCGAAAGTCTAATATGCGGCATCGCCCGATTGGAATTGGGGTTCAAGGCTTGGCAGATGCGTTTATTTTGATGCGTTTTCCGTTCGATTCGCCCGAAGCGCGTGCTTTGAACAAAGATATTTTTGAAGCGATTTATTTTGGCGCGATGACGGAATCCGTTGCTTTGGCGGAAAAAGAAGGCGCGTATGAGACGTTTAAAGGTTCTCCATTGAGTGAAGGTCAATTTCAATTTGATTTATGGGGCGTGAAGCCGTCTGAACGTTGGGATTGGGAAAGTTTGAAACAAAAAGTAATGAAAGTTGGTGCGCGGAATTCACTTTTAGTTGCGCCGATGCCGACCGCCTCGACTTCGCAAATCTTAGGCAATAACGAATGTTTTGAACCTTATACTTCTAATATTTACACGCGGCGCACTTTGTCGGGCGAACATATTGTCGTCAATAAACATTTATTGCATGATTTGATTCGGATGGGCTTGTGGAATGAAGAAACCCGCGAAATTTTAATTGCCGCAAATGGCTCCATTCAACATATTGATGGGATTCCAGAAGATTTGAAAAAATTATATAAGACGACTTGGGAATTGTCCATGCGTTTCATCATTGACATGGCGGCGGATAGAGGTGCGTTTATTTGTCAATCGCAATCGCTGAATTTGTTTGTGGAGAATCCGAATTTTTCAAAATTATCTTCGATGCACTTTTATGCATGGCAGAAAGGTTTGAAAACAGGGATGTATTATTTGCGTTCAAAGGCGGCAGTGGATCCGATTAAGTTTACGCTTTCGGCAAAACATCAACGCCGATTTGTAAATGAAACGGAAATGCCCGTTCAAAAAACGCCTAAATCCAATTTGGCTGCCGCGATTGCGGCTAAAAATCCAATACTTAATCAATTGAGTGCCAAACAGTTAGCAGAGGCAGCCAATGATGCTTGTGATTTGAATGACCCAAATTGTTTATCTTGTAGCGCGTAACTTTCATGTTGCCAATGCTTTAAATCGCCGCATCGGTTTCGGAAACCTTCAAGGTTTCCGAAACCTATTTTTGATGGATATTTCTTTTTATCAGCAACAATTTTCTACCTTTGTCCACTGAAAAACTTCTCAACCGTTGGATTAAGTATGAACATTGCGCAAATTGAGGCGAATTTACAAGCTCTTATCAAGGCTTTTAATAAAGATTCGTTTATATATGATTTTCTTTTGGCTTACGGGATTCCGAAAGCCTCTATCACGCGATTGCAACAAGGCAATTTGAATCTTTCCAAAAAGGCGGGCGAAATCGCTTGGACAAATAAGTTGTTTTTTAAAGCCGCCGCGCCCGACGAAAATATGCATGATTTGTTCCTGCAAATCCAAAAAATGCCGCTTAAATTGGAACCCCGTTTCCGAATTGTCACAGATTTTGAAACCTTGGCGGCGTTTGATTCCAAAACAATGGATTCGTTGGATATTCCTATCCGCGAACTCGCGCAACATTTTGATTTTTTCCTCCCTTGGGCGGGCATGGAAAAAGCCGAAATTCATACGGAAAATCCTGCCGATGTCAAAGCGGCGGGCAAAATGGCGAAACTTTTCGACGAAATCAAAAAAGATAATCCCGATAACACGCCCGAAACCGTGCATCAGCTGAATCTTTTTTTATCTCGATTGTTATTTTGTTTTTTTGCGGAGGATACGGGCATTTTTTCAAAAGGCTTGTTTTCGGGTGCTGTTTTCGCACATACGCAACAAGATGGTTCGGATTTGAGTGCCTATTTACAACGCGTTTTCGGAGTGATGAGTACGCCGCGAACCTTGTTACCGACCGATTTACCTGTCTTTTTAACCGATTTTCCGTATGTGAATGGTGGTTTGTTTAAAAAAGAAATCCCTGTACCGCTGTTTTCGCGGCGCAGTCGGCAAACGTTGTTGGAATGTGGCGAGTTGAATTGGGCGGCGATTAACCCTGATATTTTTGGTTCCATGATTCAAGCCGTTGTGAGTCCTGAACATCGCGGCAGTCTCGGCATGCACTATACGAGTGTCCCGAATATTATGAAAGTGATTCAACCGCTTTTTTTGGATGAACTGCATGCTGCCTTTGAGGCAGCAAAAGGCAGCAAAACCAAACTCAAAGCGTTGTTATACCGCTTATCTCGTATCAAAATTTTGGACCCTGCTTGCGGCAGTGGCAATTTTTTAATTATTGCATATAAGGAATTAAGGCAGTTAGAAATATTGATTATCAAGGAATTACAAGAGTTAAGTTTATCTAATATTCAACTTTCTAATTTTTATGGGATTGAATTGGATGGTTTTGCCCATGAAATCGCTATGCTTTCCCTTTGGCTCGCCGAACATCAGATGAATCAACTTTTTTTTGAACAACTCAATCATAGTAAACCTGCGTTGCCGTTATCCGAATCGGGGCGCATCGTGCGCGGCAATGCCACAAGATTGGATTGGGCAGCGATTTGCCCACAGGTTGAGGGCGAAGAAGTGTTTGTTTTGGGGAATCCGCCGTATGTGGGTAGTAGCTTGCAATCCATAGAACAAAAAATGGATATGGCAATTGCGTTTGTAGGTATTGAAGGTTATAAAAATTTAGATTATATTGCTTGCTGGTTTTTAAAAGGCGCAAGATATATTAAAAATACAGCTTCTAAATATGCTTTTGTTTCAACGAATTCCATTTGTCAAGGTGAACAAGTTGCTTTATTATGGACTTATCTTTTCAAATTGAACTTGGAAATTGGATTTGCTTACACTTCGTTCAAATGGAAAAATAATGCAAAAGCAAATGCAGGTGTTTCAGTCATTATCGTTGGCATTCGTAACGAAAGCAAAGGGCAAAAATACCTTTTTATCAATGATATTAAATCAAATGCTTCTAATATAAACCCGTACTTGTCAAATGGACAAAATTTAATAGTTGAAAAACGCCAAACCTCGCTTTCATTATTAAAAGATATGACTTCTGGCGTTAAAGCTGGTGATGGAGGAAACTTAATTTTAAATCCTGATGAAAAGACTCAATTATTAAATGAATTTCCTCATATAAGTCATTTGATTAAAAACTATGTTGGTGCTGATGATTTAATGAATGGGAATAAAAGATATTGTTTATGGATTTCAGATAAAGATATTGAAATAGCTTATTCAATCCCTTCCTTAAAAAAACGGTTTGAAAAATGTCGAGAATTAAGATTAGCAAGTAGGAAGGCAGCTACTCAAAAAAAAGCAAATGCGCCACATGAATTTGACGAGAATAAATTTGTAGATGCTGAAGCAATTATTATTCCTCAAACAGGTTCAGAACGAAGAAATTATTTACCTATTGCTTTTTTAAACTCGAATATTATTATTGCCAATTCTGCAAGAATTATCTATAATGGAGAACCATACTTATTTTCAATACTTTCATCACTAATGCATATTCTTTGGGTAAAAGCTGTTGCTGGACGCTTGAAAATGGATATGCAATATTCTAATACATTATGTTACAACACATTTCCCTTTCCAGTCATCAGTTTAGAAAACAAAGAAATCCTCGAAATGCACGTTTATGAGGTCATCGGCGAACGGGAAAAGCATAGTGAAAAGACGTTAGCGCAGTTGTACGACCCTGATTTGATGCCTTCGGGTTTGCGTCAAGCGCATCAAGCGTTAGATATTGCGGTGGAACGGTGTTATCGGTCGAAACCGTTTGAAAACGATGAAGAACGATTAGCGTATTTGTTCAAACTCTACGAACAAATGATT
>JBEEMZ010000244.1:0-7518 GCA_041192405.1 Bacteroidota bacterium
TCAAGAATTGTAAATGATCATTCAAGAATTGTAAATGATCATTCAAGAATTGTAAATGATCATTCAAGAATTGTAAATGATCATTCAAGAATTGTAAATTTTTTGAAACAGGACAGGTCACGACCTGTCCCTACGATTTTTCGCAATTTAATTTGAAATGGGTATAGCATTGATTTTTAAACGCATTCGTTTTAGCATAAATAAAGATGCTATTGCTTTAAGACCTAAACAATTAGGGAAATATTTCGCCCAACAAAGGGGGCAGAGAGAGCTAAATTTGATTTTTGATTTTTTTTTGCAAAAAAAATCAAAAATCAAATTTAGCTCTCTCTGGAAGGTCTTTTTTTTCCCTAATTGTTTAGGGCTTAAAGCACTATCCGTAAATGTGCTTAATTTATCAGAAGTAAATTGTGAACCCAAATTATCGCCGAGTATTAAAGCATTCATATCATTGTTTTAGCACAAATATAACACTACTAAGTTGTTAAAGATTTAATATGTAAATAATTGATTATCAACCTATTTTTTCCCACAGATTCTCGCAGGTTTTCTTTTGGACTCTTTTTCTGCGAAAATCTGCGGAAAAAAAAGCATATTATAACTTTAACAACTCAGTAGCATAATTTGGCGCAAAAATAAAGATTTATTTATCATTTTATCCAAGCACCTAATATTCTACTGAGGTGTTAAAGTTGAATATGTTTTTCCGCAAAATCCGTTTTACCATTGTTTAAGGCAGCAACAAAAACCAAATTATATTCTACAAACAATGCAATTATTAAAATTCTAATGTCAATCCAATAGACGGAAGCAAATTTCCTGTTGCGCTTTGAATCGTTTTCCACTGATAGCGTTCCACACCATTCGCATCTATATAAGTCGGTGCTTCACCAGTTGGATTTTTATTAACATCCAATGGTCTGTCCAAAATGTGAATTTGACGCGAAACCGCATTGCCGAGCGCGTTTTGAATATCCAAATACAGATTCAAAGTGGTCGTTTTCCAAAACCATTTTTTATCTACTCGAAAATCCAATGTATTAATATTGTTGGTTCGCTCGGTGTTTAACAAATTATAATTTGGCAAAGCGCGTCCTGCTCTATCCCAAATCGCTCTAATATTAGAAAATTCGCCATCAGGCGTGTACGGCAACCCTGTTTGAAAACGCCATTTCGCTCCAATTTCCCAATTGCGCGGCAATTGTTTCCCCAACGTCAACGCAACGATATGGCGACTATCCCATGAAGAAACCACATATTGTTGTTTTTTATCTTGAAACTCGCTTTTACCCAATGTATATGCCACAATCCCATAAAAACCCTTGTAAAGGCGTTGTTGGAATAAAAATTCTAAACCAAAACTACGTCCTTTCGCTTGCGAAATCGCTTTTTGATTCCCAATCACCCCAAAATCACCGCCCAAATTCGCCAAAGTAATGCTATCCGAAGGTTGCCCCAATAAAAATGGATAATTGTCATAACCTTTGTAATAACCTTCAAGCGTGATTTTGGAATCAAACGGCGTATTATACTCGAAACCACCCACAACATGATTGCTCCGAATGAATTTCAACGCAGCTTGATTCACAAAAACACCATTTTGTTGGAAACCCATCACCGTATAAGCAGGCAATTGATAATAAATGCCCGTATTGAAATTGACCGAAATCGCAGGCGTGAGCGCGTAAGCGAGCGACACACGAGGACTAATTTGATTAAAAGGATTGCTCATTTGACTATTATAAGTCGTCCCATCGGCGCGAATCCCGAAACTCATAGTCAAACGATTGTCCAATGCTTTTTTTGCCAATTGCGCGAAAGCATTGTATTTCAATGTATTAAATGCCGATTGATAATTATATATGTTTGCGTTATTGAATTTTTGATACGTTTTATTATTATATTTGACGAATTCAGAACCAATGCCATACGTCCATTTATAATCGCCAAAACGCTGTGTCCGTTCAGCGCGAAACTTATTTTCAATCTCTTGCGAAACGTAATCTAAGATTTTTTCATTATTTGAATTATTTTTGTAATATTTAAAACTCTTGTTATTCAACATGTTGCGACTTAAAACAAATGTCCAATAACCTTTATCATCAAACCGTTTCCAAATCAAACCATTCGTATAATTCCATTGTGGACTTTCGGGCAAAAAATCCAATTGATATTTTTGAGTCTCAGTTTTATTCGCGGTCGTGTCTAATGCGAATTGATCCACCGCGCCCAAACCAATGAACGTAATTTCATTTTTAGCATTCAATTTATGTTTAATCTTCATTTGAAAGCCATTGTACGTCGGCAAAAAAGGCAATTTCAATGCTTTAAACAAAAATTGCAAATAAGAGCGTCGCGCCGAAAACAAAAAAGTGGTTTTATCATTCAACGGCCCTTCGGCAGTGATGCCAATGTCACTTGCGCCAACGGTGCCTTTGAAACCCCATTTATCACTCCGACCGTCGCGCTGCCGAAAATTGAAAACCGAACTCAACGTATTGCCGCGATTGGCAGGAAACGCGCCCGAATAAAAATCAACTTCTTTAATAAAATCCACATTTATCAAGCCGACGGGCCCGCCTGACGCGCCTTGCGTAGCAAAATGATTGATATTCGGCACTTCCACATCATCCAAATAAAAGCGATTTTCATTAGGTGCGCCGCCTCGAATGATTAAATCGTTGCGAAACGAGGCAACAGAAGTCACTCCTGGCAACGATTGAATCACTTTTGAAATATCTCGATTGCCGCCAGGATTCCGCGCAATCTCTGAAACACCGATATTGCGCAACGAAACAGGACTTTCTTCGGTCTTGACAAATGGGTTTGCTTTGATGACGACCGTTTTCATTTCAGTCGAATTCTCCTCCATCGCAAAATCCAAAACCATTGGTTTTGAATTCGTTACCTGAATTTCGGAGAGATTGATTTCTTTGAAACCAATGATGCTGGCTTTAATTTGATACAATTTGGGAGTCAACCCCGTGATTTCGTAATTGCCGTTATCATCCGATTGCGCGCCTTGCGTCGTGCCGACGATTTGAACGGTGGCGAATGGAAGCGGGTCATTATTGAGTGCGTTCGAGATGCGCCCTTTGATAATGCCCGTTTGTGAAAAGGCGTAGTTGGTAGTGACGATTAGCAACACTGCTAAGAATCGAGTTAAAATTTGCATGAATGGGTGATTTTAATGATGAATGATGAATGATAGATTTACAACTCATTCATAATCAATAAGTTGCAAATTTGTCATTCATCATTACTTACTATAATGCAGCAAATGAAAAAAAGTTTTTGAGATGTTTAAAAACTTTACATTGCAGCATAAAACTAAACTTTTTCCAATAAGGTACACGCTTTTTCTAAAACATCCTCCGTTTTGGCAAAACAGAATCGAATGACGCGCTCATGCGACCCGCCCGTGCAAAATGCCGAAACAGGTATCGTCGCAACGCCATAATCTATCGTCAAACGGCGCGTGAAATCCATATCGGATTCATCCGATATGGCAGTATAATCATATAATTGAAAATACGTTCCTGCACAATTCAATGGTTTAAAAGCTGTTTTTTGCATTTTTGCTGCAAAAAAGTCGCGTTTCTGTTGATAAAAAGCATTTAAATGTCTATAATTTTCCTCCTTTTCCAAAAAATCGGCTAACGCATATTGAATCGGCGCATTGACCGAAAATACATTAAATTGGTGCAATTTTCGGAATTCGCGCATCAAACCTTCGGGCGCAACGCAATAACCAATTTTCCAACCCGTCGCATGAAACGTTTTCCCAAACGAATACACCGCCAAACCGCGCATCCATAACGCAGGATAATCCAAAATACTCAAATGTTTTGCACCATCATATACCAAATGTTCATATACTTCATCGCTCAATATTAAAATATTGGTATTTTTAACGCAATGTATTAATGCTTGAAAATCAGCATCTTTGAACGTGGTGCCTGTTGGATTATGAGGCGTATTGATGATAATCATCCTCGTTTTGGGCGTAATCAAGGCTTGAAAATCTTGCCAATTGATTTGATAATCTGGGGACAACATCCGATACGGAACCACCTTCCCACCGACCGACTGAACACTCGGCGCGTAAGAATCATAAGCAGGTTCAATAAGAATCACCTCATCGTGTGGGCGCACAAATGCGGTAATTGCAGTGAAAAGTGCTTGAGTGCCACCTGCGGTGACTGTAATTTCATTTTCCAATGAAATGCTTTTTCCATATAAAATTTTGATTTTATCCGCTAAACGCGCTCTTAATGCGGGAACACCTGCCATCGGCGCGTACTGATTAAAACCAGTTGACATATATTGGCGTACCAAATCTTTGAGCGCGTCGGCGCAATCAAAGTTGGGAAACCCTTGTGAAAGGTTGACCGCCCCGTGCTGTTGTGCGAGCGCGGACATGACAGCGAAAATCGAAGTACCCACATCGGGCAATTTGGAATGAATGGTCATTAGTTGGAATCTTTGAATGGATGCCGCGCTTCCCAAACGATTCTCGGGCTTAACATCGGCAACGTTTTGGGCAAAATTTTATTCACTAACGGATTCTGATGTTTCAAATATAAGTGCATTTCATGCGCTTTTGCCCCCACAGTCGTCTTGATTTCAGACGCAGTACGCGCAAAAATAATGCGTTTCGACCCATTTTCAATACCAATCCGAACAATATCAAGCAAAATATTTAAATAAATTTGATATTCATGGTTCAAATTTTTGTCATATCCTAAAAAACAGGCTTCGGTTTCATCATAATTTTTAATCGTCGTAAAAAACGCAACTAATTGATTATCAAGAAAATAGCCCGTCAATTTAAAATCACTACCTAACGCACGCTGCATCACTAATTGATATTCTGGATGCAACATCACCATATTAAAATCAGCTTTATCCGCAATACTTTGATACAACTCATTGATTTTCAATAAGTTCGCCTGAATCCGTTCCTCATTAAATACCTTGCATGACAAGGCTTCTGCTTTTTTAAACGCCCGTTTCGCCCGAACTCGATACTTAGAACTCAACGCATTCAAATAATCATCATATTTTGTCCAAATTTCAGGCAAATCCAATACTAAATTCGGCTCAACTTGAAACGGATTATAACTATCTGTTTCAAAAAAAGCAGGGCGCGACGCTTCAAAAAACTCCTTCACAAACACGGCTGCAATATAAATCCCCTTTTTTAACAAATTTTCTTTGGCAATATTCAACCCTTCCTTAATAAAAATATTGTGTTCCGCCTCCGTCACCGTCGGTTGAAACCAATAACCATGTTCTCCACACAACAATAAATTGCCTAAAACCAATGTATTAAATCGGACATGTCTCGCTACGGTTTGTTTTACAAAATTAGATAATTTTTCACACCAAGTATTTGCCGTTTGTGCATTGCGCAAACTCTCTTGTGCATTAAAATCCTTAATTTGCATCGCAGCGATGCCGACAGGTTGATTTTGTTTAAAAAAAACAAGATAACACGCTTGAATACCTGTGGGAGAAGCGGTTTCAATCGCTTGCCGAAAGTTTTTTTGCAAAAATAAATTATCAGGCGGCATCGCATCCGCAAGGATTTCATCAGGAATCTCACTTACATGATGAAAAAATTGAGTATGTAAACCATTGATACTATTGGGTATCATGTTTTTATGAGTGGGTATTTTAACCAAAATTTTCCGCATTTGATGTGTAATTATAGGTGATGCATAAACTGTTTTAAACAACATTTTCGGTTTGTTTGTTCCCGTTAGGCATCATTCTTCTATATTTAAAAGCTCCCAAGTATGGTCATACAACAATTGCACCGTAGCCAGATATTGGAATGGTAAATTGTCACCCCATTCATCGGGTGCGACGAGCGAAATCAACGGAATACCTTGATTCTTACGCTGATACAAATGATAAATATGTCCAATAACAGGACGGAAATTCATCGTTGCTTGATAAATTTGCTCCGAAACTTCTTTGCGTTTTTGCAATGCTTTGGCTTGTCGCACGAGGGTTTCCATCTGATCTTTGAGTTGCCCCATTTGACGGTCGGTCTGCTCGTACATCGCCATCATCGAATTGCCTTTGATACGCCCTTTGTCTTCGGGGCGAATCACGGCACTGCCCACACTCGTCGCGTAAGGCAAAAAAGCGGCATTTTCTGCAATTTTATCAGGGTCAATCGGGTTGACGAAAGGTTCTTTTTTTTCTTCTTCGGGCATGATTGTAGCACTTTTTGTTGTTGTTAGAATACAAAAAGGGTTTAAAAAGTTGTGTTTTTGAATAAAAAAGATGTAAAAGATTTGGAAATTTGGCGAGCGCGTAATAAGTTTGCGGTACTTTTCACACTTAAAACAAATTCTATGAGTAAACAACGTGTTCTTAAAAAAGGCAAACAAAAAAAAATGCCGCAAGAGCCTATTTTGTCCGCGCCGACTAATGATCATGATGGGCTTGTTCGAGCTTTGTGGAGCGTGATCTACTTCGTCCGCAAGCAATTGCAGTACGGATTGCCCGAAAGCATCCGTAAGTATATGGATATCAATGGATTACGCCCGTTGCCTGATACGCATATTAATCCGAAATTACGTCCAAGTGCATCCGACGGGATTTATGAATGTCCATTAGTGGTCTCTGCATTGCCCGAACCGTATCGTTCGATGCCGAAATTACCCAAATTGCGATTCTGCATTCTCATGGAAGCCAAAAGTAGCATTCCGCCCGAACCACTTGATTTCCAAATGGAAAGTTACCGAAAAGCATTATGGCGGCGTGATTTGGCAAATAATGAATTTCCCAGCATTATTATTGGGATTTTGATTTACAATGGTCTCCGAGCATGGCAAACCAAAACGATTTATGCAGCCTTTGAGCCCTATTTGCCGAGCGATTTGCTAGGTTTAATCCCTAAAACCGAATATTTTACGATTGATTTGTTTAATACGACCGATCAAGCATTAGAAGATTCAATCGAATTAGGGGAACTTCGAGCCGCATATTTGGCGTTAAAACATGGGCATGACCCTAATTATTTGAAAGCAAATGCCAAATTTTTGTTTAACTTTGCCACGGATTTGAAGCCAAGAAACTTGTTACACTTGTTTTTGCGATGGGTGAGCGAGTACATTCAGCGACGAACCGAGTTGTCAGAACCCGAATTTGTTCACCTTTTAACTGATGAGTCTGAAATGAATACTCAATTTAAAACTGTCTTCGAATTAATTGAGGAGCGCACAGCAGCTCGGTTCGCAGACCAAATTAAAAAAGCCGAAAAAGATGTGAAAAATGCGAAAGCGGATGCACATCAAGCCAAAATTGAAAGGCTGCAAGCTCAAAAAGAGTTGGCGAAAGCAGAAGCAAAAGTAAAAGAAGCAGAAGCAAAAGCAGAAGCAAAAGCAGAAGCAGAAGCAAAAGCAGAGGCAAAAGCAAAAGAAGCAGAAGCAAAAGCAGAGGCAAAAGCAAAAGAAGCAGAAGCAAAAGCAGAGGCAAAAGCAGAGGCAAAAGCAAAAGAAG
>JBEEMZ010000245.1:0-7448 GCA_041192405.1 Bacteroidota bacterium
AATACCCTAAAAAAGTTACAAAATAAATATAAACAACTCTTTTTTAGTAGGATACATATTTAAATAATTCAATATAAATAAAGTTTACTAAAAAGCTCCCTTTTGAGAGATAAAAATTTAAAAAATCATTTTTTAAATTTTCATCTCTCTGTTACCTCTAAGGGTGTGACCTTTTCCACTTCCTTTGTAGGAACTCTATGAAACGAAGAACGGCTCTACTTGATTTTGGTCAAAAATCAAATAGAGCCGTTTTATCTTTTTGGGTATTTTTCTATTTTAAATTGTTATTTTTTAAACAAATCAATGATTTTTTGAATATTCATATCTAATTCCAAAATCGGACTCATCCGAAATAAAGTGGTATGCGGTTCAAAATCAACTGCCAACAAATCACCTAACAAATACGACGCTTCTGCCCGCCGACCACTCGTATAAAGACAGGCAATTTTAGCATATTGAATCGCCGTCAATGGAATATTCATTTCAGCCTCTTCCAAAATCTCCATTGCGGCTGCCGTTCTGCCGCTATCCATTAAAAAGGCAGCAGGTTCTAACCAATATTCTAAACACTCAGGCGCGATTTCAGTCGCTTTTGCAAAATATTCTTTGCCTTTTTGATATTTTTTCAATTGAAAATAGGCTTCACCTATGGCTGCATAAATTTCTTCTCGTTCTTCTTCCCGATACATCGCCTTGCGATACCATTTAATCGCCTCTTTCCAACAGCCCAAACTCGCATGAAATGCTCCAATTCTAAAATGTGTTTCCCAACAATTTGGATCCATTTCAAGGGCTTCCAAATAAAACGCATATCCTTTGCGATGATCGCCCAAATGCGTATAACAAATGCCAATATGCAACAACGTATAAGCAATATCTTCGGTGGTTCGCGCCAAAATATGCAAATAACAATTTAAGGCGGCAGCATATTCTTTTTTATCCAATAATAAACGCGCACAATCTTGATAGGCTTGTTCAAAATTTTCATCCAAAGCACAGGCAAATTCGTAAGCCTCAATCGCTTCATTGACTCGATTGACTTCGGCGAGCGCGAAACCAAGATGATACCAAGCCCATTTCAAATAGGGGTCTCTATCCAAAAGGTACTCATTAAAAGCAATACTATCCTTATAATTACCGAGATGCGACACTGCCGCAACCATAGATTGCGCCGCCTCTTCATGCGTCGGCACTAAGGTCAAGGCTTCGCAAAGTGCCTTGAACATCCGCCGATATTGGCGCAAATTTTCAAAAATGCCAGCTTCGTAAACAAAAACGTCAGCAAGCGTTTCATTGTCGCAATTCTTTTTCATGTGATGCAGCAGCGTTAAAGCGGATTCATGTTTCCCTTTGAGGGATAAAATATCTACTTTGACGAACCGAATTGTCAAATTCAAAGGCGCGCATTTCTGCGCCAATTCCAACGCTGCATAAGCCTCATCCAAACAATGTTGTGACATTAATAACTGCGCTTTGCGCAATTGTAAATTGGCTGATGTGGCATGCCGCGTGATAGCATAATTCGTGACATTTAAAGCCTTATGCCATTCTTTGGTAAGCTCGTAGAAATCAATCAGTTGCATAAAAACCGATTCCTCATAAAAGCATACCATTCCCTTTTGTGACATCTCCTCGTACTCCGTTATGAGTGCTGAAATGCGCCCTTTTGTATTAAAATAATGACGATTCATCCGTATTTATCTTTTTGTTACGAAGGTAAATATAAGCAGATTCTCCATAATCTTTACAACTATTTTGCCGACTTTTTCACATAAAAAGTTTACTAAATTAACTATTTATCCAATTTGTACTTATAACAACTTAACTACTATGGTTTTATGAATTATAATTATGTTAATTTCCATAACATATTAAAAATGTATTGGCAAATCATTAACAAAATTAACCGTTTTTTAACATTTTGGGCTTATAATTTCTTCTAATATTAAAATTTAAATTGATTCATTTATTTGTGACATAGTAAATATGCAATTTCGCCAAATTAAAAATATGAGTCTTTTTTGAACACGTGTTACGTATCCATAAGTGCTTATATGAAATCTATCCTTTACAAATTAGAATTGGTGCAAAACAAAAGGGCATCTCGAATTCAATCGAAATACCCTTTCCATTACACAGATGAAAAATTTTTTATATTTTTGAAATTAAAATTTATTGCCTCTCTATTCACGGTTTGGAGCGAAAAGGGGTTTCCGCATGAGTCCGCCTTGACGATTTTGCAATTCATTCAATAATTCGCCTTTAAATTCGCGTTGCGCTTCGTACAATAAAGCAATTCGTTTTGCAGAAAGCACTTTTTTAAATTTCTGATAATATTCTTTTTTCAAATCTATAATCCGCGTTTCTACATCAAATTGTGCCGCAATTGCTTTTTCGGCTTCTACGTCATTCAAATCTTCTGCTGGCTTGTCCGTTTTGAGTTGTTCCCGAATCCCTTTAATTTTCGCCATGTATTCATTAAATAATGGAAAAAAAACTTGTGCTTCTTCGGGTGTTAATTGCAATCGCTCTGACAAAAAAGCAGCTCTACGCGCTTCCAAACGCTTTCCTAATTTTGCTTTGGCGCGGAGGTTTGGCGGTACTGTTTGGGATAATCCATTGAATTGCAGTGCAAAAAGCATTAAAAATAGCAATAATTGTTTCATTTTAATCAATGATTATTTTGACTTTGTTAAGTTGGAAATAATTTGAATCTAAAAGACCTTTGGAGAGCAATGAGTTTTGATTTTTTTCAAAAAAATCAAAACTCATCGCTCTCCGCCTCTCCCTTTTTTAATTAGGAAGTATTTCCAACTTAACAAAGCCCAGTTATTTTGTTGTTGGTAATATGGATTAGTTAGTTAAAGCATTGGTTATCAATACTTTAACTAACTAATCCATGAATGCGTTCAAATAATGTTCTAATTCTTCGATTGTCAAATTTGCTTTAACATGTTTACTATCTTGCAAATGGTGGTACTCCGCTAACAATTCCTCGTCAAATTCATCTAAATTATTCGCAATATAATGATGCACTTCTTCATGAAGGGCGAAGGTAGCAGCTGCCTTTTGGGTACTCTTTTGAAACCAAAATGTAGCAACCATCATCATCATAATCATTGTAGAAAAAGCCCAAGCAGTACTGGGCTGCCAGAACCATTGTTGCAATCGTACCGCCCAAGTAGGCGATTTTGTGACAACAATTATAGGTTTACCCTCCAATTTTTCAAACACTTTGTCTTGCAAGGTATCAAAATAGAACAACGGTGTTTTAAAAATCGGTGCACTGGATGTTGTTTTTAACGCGGCGAGGATGGATGACAAGTCATTCAATTCCTCTATTGGATTTTGATTTTCTTTCATGTCAAACAATTTTTAAGATGGAATTGCACCCGCATCACTCGCGCAAGCGGGGCAATCCTGAAAAATTTCATAGGTCACAATTTAATGAATAGGCGAACTAAAACGAATTCGGATTGCTGAATTTATTGATTATCAATGGATTACGCAATCCGAATCCCACATTCCGAAATTAGGCGGCAACATTTTTCAAAAACGCTTCCACTTTGCGCACCGCATGATGATAAGACGCTTTCAAAGCACCGACTGATGTATCTAATACATGAGACATTTCCTCATAAGGCATTTCATCGTAATATCTAAGGTTAAATACAATGCGTTGTTTTTCAGGCAATTGTAATAAAGCCTGATGTAATTTTAACTGAATTTCATCGCCATCAAACCACACATCCGCTTTCAACTGATTCGCCAAATACACATGATTTGCATCATTCATTTGGTCGGTTTCTTTCCGCGATCGTTGTTGTAAAAACGTAATCGCTTCATTCGTCGCAATCCGATAAAGCCAAGTGTATAACTTACTTTTTCGTTCAAAACGCTCAATACTCCGAAATACTTTTACGAAGGTATTTTGTAACACATCATTTGCATCGTCATGAAACAGTACCAAACGACGTATATGAGCATACAAAGGCACTTGATATTGCTGCATCAAGAGTCGAAAACCTTTTTCATAAGTTGCGGTTTGCGTTAAAAGCGTCAAAATTTGTTCGTCATTAATCACCACGGATTTCGGATTGTATTTGAACATTGGACGTAGGCAGATTGGAAAGGTTTAATAACTTTTGTAACTTTTGTTCTAAACCCAAAATATAGTATCTTTGTGGCAAATTACAATTTTAAAATAAAATGATGGATAATAATAAAATCGTTGCGGCTTTGCGCACCGTCAAAGACCCCGCAACGGGGCAGGATATTATTCAACGACGTATGGTTGAAAACCTGCGCATTGAGGGCAATCAAGTCAATTTTACATTGGTATTGCCGACGTTAAATATGCCTAAAAAAACAGATTTGATATTTGCATGCATAGAGGCAATCAAAAAAACGTACCCAAAAGCGGAACCGAATGTACACACGCTCGCCCGCAATGAAAATGCAAATCCTGCGAAACCAGAAGTAGAAAAACCATTATCACATGTTAAAAATATTATAGCTGTTGCGTCGGGCAAAGGCGGTGTTGGAAAATCTACGATAGCGGTGAATTTGGCTTTAGGGCTGCAAGAATTAGGGGCGCGAGTCGGTTTGATTGATGCGGATATTTACGGACCGAGTATTCCGACAATGTTGGGTTTGCAAGGTGTTCGCCCCAAAGTGCAGGATGTTTATGGCGTTCCGAAGATGGTTCCATTGATAGCGTATGGTTTACAAGTGATAAGTATTGGTAATATCATCGAACCTGAACAAGCCGTTGTCTTACGCGGCCCGAGATTAGCGGCAGTTTTGAAACAATTTTTCCATGAAGTTTTGTGGAGCGAATTGGATTATTTAGTAGTTGACTTGCCGCCTGGGACGGGCGATGTGCAATTATCATTGGTTCAAACGGTTTCGGTAACGGGCGTTGTGCTCGTGACGACCCCGCAAGATGTGGCAATTGCAGATGCAATAAAGGCGATGAATATGTTTTTATTGCCATCTATTGCGGTTCCGATTTTGGGCGTGGTTGAAAATATGTCATGGTTCACGCCCGAGGAATTGCCCGACCATAAATATTACATTTTTGGAGAAGGCGGCGGTAAAAAATTGGCGAAAATGTCTGAAAGTATGTTGCTGGGGCAGATTCCGTTGATTATGGGCATTCGAGAATCGGGCGATTTGGGAAAACCGATTGTTTTGCACAATGAGCCGATGACGAAACGAGCGTTTATGAATGTCGCCGAAAATACAGCACGTCAGATTGCGATTCGGAATGAATATCTTGCGCCTACGCAGAAAGTGCGGTTGGAATAAGTAGATTGCGAAAATAGTAGCGAATAAATTTCGCTAAGTGATTGATAATGAATTATTTAGCGAAAATAAGTGGATTGCCCAGCAATCTCTACTTTTCTAAAACAGCAATTGCTGTTGATTGCCGCATTGAGTAAACAAATGGTTACGAAGATTTGAAGGTGCAAATCGCAATGCTGTTTTTTTTTAGGCAATTATTTTCAACAATATGCACTCAAAAGGCATTCAAGACAAAATGAAGGCATCAAAAACGACTTGTCTTTGATGCCTTTTTTATCATTGCATACACTACTGAGTAGTAAATAATGGATTATCAATCTATTTTTCCTCGCAGACAGGTTAAAATGTTAGAATATGAAAAAGGATATTTTCCCGCAGATTTCGCCAATTTTCGCCGATTCGGATTCTGAAAACCTTCATGCTGCGAAAATCTGCGGGAAAGCAATCCTTTTTTTGGATTCTATAAATTTTCTTTCGTTCAACCTGCCCCGCAGATTCCTGTAGATTTTTTTAGAGTCTTTTGCTGCGAAAAAAAACCATATTATAACTTTAACAAATCAGTAGTGCTTAAATTAAACTTTTTCTTGCGCTCGCGTCCAGTAAAAATAGAACGGTATCCCTGTGAGAATCAACATAATGCCAAAAATAGCTTCACGCGGTTTCGTCACAATGGTATTCGCCACTAAACCAAAGCAAAATAACACAAACAAAGCTGGAACGATTGGATAACCCCAAACTTTATACGGTCTTTCGGCATTCGGCTCGCGCACCCGAAGGATGAAAACACCCAACGCCGTCAATCCGTAAAATAAAAACGCTGCAAAAATCAACATATCGGTTAATTGGTCGAAACTGCCCGACAGGATTAAGGCACATGCCCAAACGCCTTGAATCCAAAGCGCATTATTAGGCGTATTGGAAATGGGGTCAATATCTGCCGCGCTTTTGAAAAACAAGTTATCTTTCGCCATTGCGTAATAGATACGCGGCGGCATCAAAATCGTGCTATTTGTACAACCCAAAGTTGTAATACACATTAAAGCAGAAAGTAATAAAGCACCTGTATTTCCGCCAACGTGTCGCATAACGGCAACCGCAGCAATATCATTTTTAGTTTTATGAATATTTATAAAATCGTCTATTGAAATGATATACATATACGTAAAATTCACAATTAAATAGGTAGCAATAATTGCCATCATCCCTCCAAACAGTGCCAACGGTAAATTTTTATTCGGATTTTGGATTTCGCCGCCAATGAAACCGACCGTATTCCAACCCTCATACGCCCAAAATGCTGCTAAACATGCTGAAAAAAAGGCACTCACATACGCGCCTGTTCCATGTAAAGTTTGGGTTGTGGCAGGAGTAGTGATGTGTTCAAACTTGCCACCACCAAAAATCCAGCTTGATGCAACAATTAGCGTTAACCCAATAACCACTAATTGTGTTATCGAACCACTTAAAAAAGCTGCTCCTTTTACGCCTCGCGTATTCACCCACGTCAATAATAAGATGAGTGCAATGGCTAATGCTTTCACACCGAAATTATCAAAAGGTTGGAAAGGACCGATTTCGATTTGTTCAATTGCTTTTGGCAAGTGCGGAAGGGATGCGAATGCGTTTACGGATTGTGCAAACACGTAGGCTAATGCCGAAATTGAAGCGGTTTTAATGACAGCAAAAGTCGTCCAGCCCCATAAAAAAGCTGTGAATTTGCCATAAATGCGTCGAAAATACACATATTCGCCGCCAGAATCCGCCAACATGCCCGCAATTTCGGCATTACTGAGCGCACCGCAAAGGCTAATGACTCCCGCCGCGACCCAGCACCAAAGCACTAAGGAAGGCGATTGCAATTCTGCCGACATTGGCGCGATTTTCTTGTATACGCCGGACCCGATGACAGAGCTTATGACCAACATCACAGCCGATGTCAGCGTTAATGTCCGAACTAATGTTCCTTGTTTTTTCTCCATTTTATAAATTAAATTTTCAATTTTTCCTGCAAAAAAAGTGAAAATTTTAGAGAAAAACGAATGTTCAGAATATTATTTTAAAAATAAACGAAATGCCCTGCCGAAACCTCAAACGATTCAGTAGGGCATTGAAGATGTCATTTCGGAACATCCTGCCAGACA
>JBEEMZ010000246.1:0-7414 GCA_041192405.1 Bacteroidota bacterium
AAATTAAAAATGGTGAAGTCATTGATGAACTTTATTCGGAAAGCGATGCCGAAAAAGATCGAAAATGTTTAGAAGCGGTTCGTTCCATTATTCAAAATCGGAGTGGTGATATTACGGCTTTAACAATAGATAAAGAGTTCATTGGACAGCTCTTAGATAGTGAAGAAGAAAAAAATAAGCAACTTTTAAAGCAGCTTGAAAAATATACAGGTACGTTTACGGAGGATACGCGAGAGGCAATTGAGAAAATCCAAAAAACGTTAAAAGCAAAAGAGGCGGAATTAGAACGGCAACTGCAACAACTCGCCGAAGCAGAACGCAAGCGTATAGATGCTGAAACAAGGGCTGCGCAAGAACAGAAAAAACGAGCAGAAGCAGAAGCTGCCGCCCGAAAAGCAGAAGCCAAGTCCAAAGAAGATGAAAATAAGCGTAAAGAGGCAGAACTCAAACAGCGTGAAGCTGAAAATCGGCGCAAAGAGGCGGATTTAAAACGCCAAGAAGCTGATAAAAAACGCGTCGAAGCGGAATTAAATCAACGAGCGTCGGAAATGAAGCGCAAAGAAGCTGAATTTCAACAGCAAACCGAACTACGCAAGCGCAAAGAAGCGGAATTAAAGCAGCGCGAGGAAGAAAATAAACGAAAAGAAGCGGAATTAAAGCAACGAGAAGCCGAAAACCTGCGCAAAGAAGCTGATTTTAAAGCCGCACAAGAAAAAGCTGCCAAAGAAAAAGCGCAAAAAGAAGCGGCTGAAAAACAAAATCAGTTGAAAGTAGAACAAAGTAAAAATATTTATTTGCTTTCTCAAAGGCGTTTTAATGATGATGTGGAAGGATTGATTCATCATATTTCGATTTTGCTTGGAAAAGCAAGGTCGAAAATGGATGAATTGGTTAAAACATTGCGCAAACAAGGGGATTTGACTCCTTATTTGGCAGATGAAATCACAGAATTGCGGTTATTAGTGGAAAAAACAACGACGATTTCTAAATTAATTACAAGGGCTGGTTTTAAAAAAGATGAAGATAAACAAATTATTAATATTTGTGATTATTTTCAACAATATGTTGGTATTTATAAGCAAATTTATACCAATGGTTTGGTCAGAGATATTGGTATTTCTTTTATTTCTAATGGTTTTTCGGTCAATAAGAAAGTCAGTCCGCTTGAATTATCAATTGTGATTGATAATTTAATTGACAATGCGCAAAAATTTCAAGCGAAAAACATTGTTTTTGAAGTGATTAAATATGATACATTAACGCGTAATGTTAAAATGTGGGTTTATGATGATGGGGTTGGTTTAGCGACTCAATTTTTAGAGCATCCGAATCAAATTTTTGAATTAGGTATTACAACAACGCATGGTTCAGGCATTGGGCTGCATTTTGTCAAAAATATTATGAAAAATGAACAAAATATAAATGGAAGTATTACTTTTGTTGGCAATAATGTAAAACTGAAAGGAGCCTGTTTCGAGCTTACTTTTGGATAATCTCCTCAACATGAAAATCATAAATTTACTCATTATTGATGATAACCCAGATATTGTTATTATTAAAAATATGTGTGAGGAACTCATGCATGAAGGTTATCAAGTATGTCCTTTTTGGCTCAATCCACAGGATACGTTTTATCAGAATAAATCCTTAACGGTGGATACCGAAAAGTTTGAAAAGGCAATCAAGAAAAGCCTTATAATCAATGATATACATATTGTTGCTTGTGATAATGGGTTGGGTGATGGCTTAACAGGTATTACAGTGCTTGCTCGCATCCGAGATACGTTCCATTTTAGGGGAATCAATTTATTATTTACGAATAGTATTGGTGAGATTTTGCATGAAATCTTAGAGGCTCAAAATAAAGATTTTTCTTATAAGAGAGATATGCTTAAAAAGTTAGTTCGGAGCCATAGCATCGAATTTCCAACCCGAGATGACCTCCCCAAAGAACTCAAAGCGATTATCCGAAAAAATAAATTAGACGATATTAACTTGAGACATGAAATTTTAAAATGGCTTTATGCCTTTAAAGGTCATTTTTTTAACGGGCATCCAGATTTAGAGCGCAAGACTTGTGGAGAAATTGCGGAAGCCATTGAAATGGAAACCTCTTTAGGTATTCAATTTCAAAAATTGTTGATAGAACAAGGTCTGTCAACAATGATAAAACTTAATAAATTGCCCGCCAATGAATAAAATAGTCTGTATTTTTCCAAAGGATAAATCTACTGCCTTTTTGAATGTGTTGGTGAAGCGGCTCGAAAAAGCATTTCCAAAACAATTTTATTGCCTAAAAGTTAAAGCTACTATTGATGACCACCAAAAATGTTTAGAATTAATTGCTGCATTACCGCCGCAAAACCTGATTTTATATTTAGGACATGGAGAAAGTGACAAATTATTAGGCGCGAATGATGAGAATGCAGCCGTTGAATTCAAAAATTTCAGAAAAAAAGGTTTTATTAATAAAACCAATATTGATATTCTATCAAATAAAAAAGTGATTTGTATATCTTGTCGTTCCAATGAAAAATTGGGTAAAATGGCTGAAAAAACGAATTGTCAAACATTTGTTGGGTTTGGTTCTATTCCGACGGATTGGATTATTGAAGCGGATGAAGTCTCCATTCAGCCAAATGATGTGGATTGGTTTAATAAGCTATTTTGTAAAGTGATGTCAGATGCTTTAATTTATGCGATTCATCATCAATTTAATTTCGACCAGTTTGAACGAGTGTTAAAACTGATGACAAATCATATGATCATAAGGCAATTGCATCCTAAAAAGGAAGTTGCAAATGCTTGGTGGGTTGACGAAAGCCTCTACAAACTGAAAGATGAAGTCAAAATTTTTGGCAATCGAGAGACGCTGTTACTTGAAATTTAAGCAACTCAAAATACCTTGAAAGGTGCTTTTTTTCAAGGTATTTTCTTTTTCAGTGCTAAACAAAAAAATTAAATCGTTGATAATCAATTCATTATGTTAGCATTCTTAAAAATATTACAACCAATTGTCCACTACACATTACATTTTCTCTTTCCAGGATTAATCGCTTATTTCGGTTTCCGCGAAAATTGGAAAAAAGCATGGTTTATAATGATAGCGACGATGTTAGTAGATTTAGACCATCTTTTAGCCAATCCGATTTTTGACTCCAATCGGTGTAGTGTTGGATTTCATCCGCTTCATTCTAAAATGGCTATTTCAATATACGCAATAATGCTATTTTATAAACCATTGAGAATCATTTCAATTGGTTTATTATTCCACATGTTGACGGATTATCAAGATTGCCTTTGGATGCGTATTTTTATAAAATAAACCACGAATAACACGAATTTTCACGAATGAGCATAATTCTTTCGTGAAAATTCGTGCAATTCGTGGCTTATTTATTAAATCCCAATTCAATTTTGGATTGAATCAATGCATTATAAATATTTTTCGACAAATCAGCTACCACATCATCATGATTTGCAGGCGCAACTTGCACTTGAACGCTAACGGTATAACCACCTTTTTCAAATTGCACAAATTTTATTTCGGCAGATGCTTTATTTTCAATTTTTTCGGTGGTTTCAATCTCTCGTTCGATGATTCGGGCAACTGTTTCAAAATTTGTTCCGTAATGAATCGGAATCAAAATATCCGTTTTCAAGATTTTATTGGTCGTCCAATTTGAAATAATTCCATTGACAGCCGTTGCATTTGGAATAATAATCGTTTTTTTCTGCGCATTCACAACCACTGTATGAAAAATTTGAATTTCATTGACTGTTCCGCTTTGCCCTTGAATGTTCACTTTATCGCCTACGCGATACGGTTTGAAAATCAAAACCATCACGCCCGCCGCAAAATTGCTTAAACTGCCTTGCAACGCTAACCCAATCGCAAATGCAGCAGAGGCTAAAATCGTCATAAACGAAGTGGTTTTGAACCCCACCATTTCCGCTACGGACAATAATAACAACACCTTCAGCACCACATTTGCCATCGAAATCAAAAACGGACGCAAATCTCGGTCTAAACCTGATTTATCTGCCGCAGCACGTAGCAATACCGTCAAGTGACCGATTGCCCAAAAACCACCAAAAAGAAAAATACTTGCTTTGAAAATTCGAGGTGCTTCCTGCAAAATAACGTCTAAAACATGTTTAATAACTTCTAAGTAATTCATACCATTTTGAGTTTAGAAATAGACTATTTTGATAAATAAGGACAAAAGTAGCACAAAAAGCTGATTTTATTCCCCAAAAAGCGTTTTTATCTATAAAATTTAAAACATATAGAAATCTATATATTTGCATTCAAAGCAACAAAATAAAAAAAAATGATAGAAAAGAGCTATCTTTGCGCTGTTTTAGTATTGTTCTTAAACGTCATAAGATGAAAACATCTATGGCGTTTCATCAAAAAATCTCGATTACCTAACCTAATTTGCTCGACCGGTTATGACCTTCGATATTAAAATGCTCAAGGCGTTCTATAAAGCCTACGCCAGCAAGATTGGAGCAGCCCGTGACCGTCTCGGTCGCCCGATGACGCTCGCTGAAAAAATTCTTTATGCCCATTTGCATCCTGATTCGCCCTTAGCGGATTACAAACGTGGGGTTGATTATGTATTTTTCGCGCCTGACCGCGTAGCAATGCAAGATGCAACGGCGCAAATGGCGTTATTGCAATTTATGATGTGCGGTCGCAAAAAAGTGGCAGTACCGTCAACCGTGCATTGTGACCACTTAATTCAAGCAAAAGTTGGCGCAACTGCCGATTTAGTCCGCGCTGAATCCGAAAATTCTGAAGTGTATAACTTTTTGCGCGAAGTTTCTAATAAATATGGTCTTGGTTTCTGGAAACCGGGCGCGGGCATTATCCATCAAATTGTGTTGGAAAATTACGCGTTCCCTGGTGGCATGATGATTGGTACGGATTCGCATACGGTGAATGCAGGTGGTTTAGGCATGGTGGCGATTGGCGTTGGCGGTGCAGACGCGGTGGATGTGATGTCAGGAATGGCTTGGGAATTGAAAATGCCTAAATTAATTGGTGTTAAATTGACGGGCAAACTTTCTGGCTGGACTTCGCCGAAAGATGTGATTTTGAAAGTTGCGGGTATTTTGACGGTGAAAGGTGGCACAGGCTGCATCGTGGAATATTTTGGCGAAGGCGCGGAAGCGATGTCGGCAACTGGAAAAGGCACCATTTGTAATATGGGCGCGGAAATTGGCGCGACGACTTCGCTTTTTGGTTACGATATGACGATGCACAGTTACCTCAAAGCGACGGGCAGAGCAGATGTTGCCAAATTAGCGAATTCGGTTGGGATGGAATTGACGGGCGACCCTGCGGTGTATCGCAATCCAGACCGTTATTTCGACCAAGTGATTGAAATCAATCTTTCCGAACTCGAACCACATATTAACGGTCCGTTTTCACCAGATTTAGCATGGCCGATTTCTAAATTTGCGGCGGCAGTGCGCGAAAAAGGTTATCCTCAAAAATTATCAGTTGGTTTGATTGGTTCTTGTACGAACTCCTCGTATGAAGATTTGGATAGAGCCGCGTCTTTGGCGCAACAGGCAACCGATAAAGGTTTGACGGCAAAAGCTGAATTTACGATAACGCCAGGTTCTGAATTGATTCGCTTTACAGTTGACCGCGATGGTTTGTTGGATAAGTTTTCCAATATTGGTGGAATGGTTTTGGCGAATGCTTGCGGGCCGTGTATCGGTCAGTGGGCGCGTCACGGTGCCGAGAAAAAGGAGAAAAATAGTATTATCACATCGTTCAATCGCAATTTCTCGAAACGGGCGGATGGCAATCCGAATACGCATTCCTTTGTTGCGTCTCCAGAAATCGTGACGGCGATGGCGATTGCGGGCGATTTGACATTCAATCCATTGACCGACACGTTGACGAATGATAAAGGAGAACAAGTTAAATTGGATCCACCTGTTGGTGCGGAATTGCCGCCGAATGGTTTTGGTGATATTTCGTTGGACGATGCAGGTTATGTTGCGCCGCCGCGTTTTGGTACGAAACTGACGGTGACAGTGAATTCGACATCGAAGCGTTTGCAATTGTTGACACAATTCAAACCGACTGCGGCAACGGAGTTGACAGGAATGCGTTTGTTAATCAAGGCGAAAGGCAAATGTACGACTGACCATATTTCAATGGCGGGGCCATGGTTAGAATTTAGAGGGCATTTGGAAAATATTTCAAACAATTGTTTGATTGGCGCGGTGAATTCGTTCAATGACGACACCAATAAAGTATTGAATTTCAATACCAATCAATATATGGCAGTGCCTGCGTCTGCGCGAGCGTATCAAGCGGCAGGTATTGGAACGGTTGTTTTTGGGGAGGAGAATTATGGAGAAGGTTCTTCCCGCGAACATGCGGCGATGGAACCGCGCTTTTTGGGCGTGAAAGCGGTGATTGTGAAGTCCTTTGCACGGATTCATGAGACGAATTTGAAAAAACAAGGGATGCTTGGTTTGACTTTTGCGAATCCTGCGGATTATGAAAAGATTCGTCAAGATGATACGATTGATATTACGGGAACGGATACGTTTGAAGAAGGCAAAAATCTTGAGGTGGTTTTGCATCACGCGGACGGCTCTACTGAACAATTTGACGTGAAACATACGTTTAATAAACAACAAATTGCTTGGTTTAAAGCAGGTTCGGCGTTGAATAAGATTCGTCAAGATATTGGTTTGAGCTAATCATTGAAATTAGGAATGAAGGAATTTTAAGGAATCAAAGACGTAAATATATTGTTTTGTGCGCCAAATTAAGTATTTAAGTCCTTGATTCCTTGAAATTCCTTATTCAAATAAAAATAAAAAGTTTCAAAAATATACTTCGTATTTTTGTTATTTTAGGACACAAAATACTCATTTGAACCCTATATATCCAATTAAAAAATGTGTTTTAGGTTTGGTTTGCGGACTAAGAACCGTTATCTTTGTATCCGTAATCAATCATTTAAGTAAAAAATTAGGTTATAAAAGCACGTTTCGCTCTTGACAAAGATAAAATGGTTCATGCGATGCTTTTAGTCAACGACTTAGGAGGTCGGACAGACCTCCATAAATTGTTCAATATCTTGTATTTTGCAGACCAAAAGCATTTGATTTTATATGGTTTCCCAATAACAGGTGACGTTTACAATGCGCTGACTTACGGACCTGAGAAAATCTGCGGAAAAAACATATTATAATTTTAACAACTCAGTAGTGTAATAAATCAGTTATTTTTTTATCCACTAATATATCATTTTTATTCAAATTAAAAATAAAATAATTTACACTACTGAGTTATTAAAGTTGTAATATGTTTTTTTCCCGCAGATTTCGCAGATTTTCGCAGAATAGAGACTCAAAAAGAAAATCCGCGAGAATC
>JBEEMZ010000247.1:0-7393 GCA_041192405.1 Bacteroidota bacterium
TTATCTTTTAAGAAAATTTCATCTTTACTATTCAATGAGCGAGCTTCAATTCTAAACATAACATTATCAGCTACTAAATAATCGAAATTGGCAGAATATCCAAATGTTTTAAAACCATTGGGCGTTCCTGTCGCAATAATTACTCCCTTTTCGTCTTGATAATATTCGCCTCTAGCAGCCAATTGTATTTTAGCGGTTGGTTTGTATTGTACGATGATAACTGGCGAATACCAAGTGTCATAATCGCTACTTCCGTTGACTGTTTGTTGCGCTCCAATATCAAAACCTGCAACTAAATTGGTTTTTTCAGAAATCTTAAATTGTCCGTAGAAATTATTAAAATAACGCCATTTTCTTTCGTTATCAGGTTGTTCATTTCCTACATAAGTACTCCAATTTAAAGAGGTTTTTCCTGACGGTTTGTAAGTCAATTGCGTTCCAAAAGCGGGTGTTTGATTACCATCAATTTTTTGGATACGTTGCCAACCATTTAGATACATAGCTGCTAAATACCATTTTTCAGATTTAGAAGTATAACCCAGTTTTACACCTGCTTCATAATAAGGTGAATTTTCTGCTAAAATACTTCTAGTTAAGTTCATACAATCTTTTCCGATAGCACTTTCAAAACCAATATGTGAAGGCATAATTCCTGCATCAACCCAAAGATTTGCAGTTTTAGAAACTTTTATCCCGACATTGGCTTCATAAATGTTTTTCATTAAATCTTGTTCGACAGCCATATTGTATTGTGCGTAAGTTCCTGCCATTAGTGCAAAATTTCCTCTAATGTTGTCTTTGACATAATTTGCTTTTATCAAACCTAAATTTAAAGTTGCTTCATTATGTTTATTGTAACTATAAATAAAACCTGGTCTAGTATGATTATCTGGATTTCCAAAATCATAGCTATAATAGGAATCAATAAAACCTGAAAAGGTAAATGGACTTTTTTCTTTTTCTTGTGCGTTACTAAATGTATATCCGAAAGCTATTAAAGCGATACTAATTATTTTTTTCATTTATTCTATTATTTCAATTTATCTAAAGCTATGTTTAATTCCAAAACATTTACTGTTTCCGTTCCCATAACTGTTGGTTTGTTACTCATTTTTTCAACTAAATCTTTTACTTTATCTTCTGACAATTTTCTTGCTTCAGCTACTCTTTTTACTTGAATTAAAGCGCCTTGTGGTGATATATTTGGATCTAATCCGCTACCTGATGCTGTTATCATTTCTGATGGAATATCTGATTTTTTCAAATAGGGGTGAGCAATTAAAAAGGTGTCTATTCTTTTTTGAACTTGAGCTAAATATTCGGTATTACTTGGTCCTTTGTTGCTACCTGCACTTCCTGCTGCGTTATAATCTACGGCTGATGGTCGTCCCCAAAAATAGTTTGTCTTGTCAAATTTTTGACCGATTTTTTGATTTGGCGAAATGCCGTTTTTACTCGATTTGGGTCTAATATCGACTCGGCTTCGGGCCTAGATACTTCGGCAAGATTCTTTTTTGATTCGCAGACTGACTCGGGTGGTTTGGGAGTCACCTTGTTTAGCTGTAACAAATAATGTGCAAAGAACACCAGATTTTTTGAGAGGGGATAATACATTTTGGGTGCCAATAGAAGGAATTAGGTATATTGCAAAACAAAAAAATGCTATTTACTATGGTGCAATCGTACTTGAATCCTTAAGAAAGGATGATTCAACGTTTACTCGGTATATAGATGAAAATCGGGATTCCATTACAAATCAATGGCTTTTAGACTATTATGATAATGTAATTAAAAAACGTTTAGTGAAGAAGCAATCAAAATAACTTGGATTTTAGGAAGCGGGATATCGTGTCAGTTATAGTGTAAATTGTAACTGATGCGATTATCTGGATGGAATCAAGTACAAAGATGGAAAACCCGACCAATTTCTCCACTCGGAAGGCAGTGTACGCATGGATAAGGACGCACAGTTTAAGTATTACTTTGTGCTGAGAGACCATTTGGGGAATACGCGTGTGACCTTTTCCGATTTGAACAATGATGATGAAATCAATGAAAAAGAAGAAATTATACAGATTAATAATTACTATGCGTTTGGCTTAAACATGGAAGGCAACTGGAATGGCAAAGAAATCCTAATGTAGTTGTTTGTGTTTAAAATAAGGAGCAACATCTCGCAAAAAACTTATTTTTGCACATCCTTGCACCAAATCCAAAGATCATTGTCAAAAATAAAGATATTTTCTGGAAGCAAATCAACATTCCTTAAATTTGGAAAACAAAAAAGTGATAAAGAATTCAAAATCAATACTTTATCACTTTTTTTTTGCTAAAAACTCAAGCAAAATCTATTTAATTGGCATCATTCACCAATGCAATTTTATCACCTTCTCGACTCACTGCCAATCTTTTGATATTTAAAATGCCATAAGCCCGCAAATCCACGATTTCACGCCATTCTTTTTGCGCACCGCCAGGCTTATACGCATATAATTTGCCGCTATATCCCATAATCAAAGTGCCGTCCGAAAGACAAATAAAATCTTCCACACCAGGTAGCGTTTGCGCAATGATTTCAGAACCAAACGAATTCACATCCATTTGTTTGATATACCATTCTTTTTCACTCGCTTTATGAACAAAACCTAATTTTCCATTCGGCAATTTAACCAACGAACGCCCAATATTCGTTGTCAAATCGGTTGCGGCTTCGGTGTCGGTATTAATGAGTCTCAAATAATTGGAAGTGCCGCGCTTCATGTAAAGAGCCAAATTTTTAATATCCAACCAACAATGGTAGCCAATATCTTGTACCGTCCGAAAAACAGGCATGCCTGCACTCGCACGGCTCAAGGGATATTTCCATAACCGTTGAATATTGTCTTTATCAACCCGAACGCAAGAGAAAAAAGCTCTATCAGGCGTAACCGTAGGAGAATATTCGGGTTCACCTGTCGCTGTGATTTGCGTTTTAACATTGTCCAGCAACGAAAGCGAATAAACATCGGTTTTGCCGTTCTCTCCCACGAGACCAACTGTTAAATAAATTTCATTATTTGAAACAAAATGTGGTTGATTATTATACCCATACTTGTTGAAACCCGTCAAAAAACGCGGATTATAAAAGGTGAAATTATCACCTGTTCTTTGAATTGAAAAAAGATAGACATTCGTAGTAGGCAGCTGCGCCATACCAACGGTCAGAAATTGCGCGAATATCGCTGCGGTCAATAAAGGTTTCATCTAATATAGCGGTTTTTATCGAATTTTTTTTTGATAATTTTTTTAGAACGCTTTTGAACGCGGATTATTGGCATTTTGAAAGATTTTTACAGTTGGTTCGACCTTGAAAATCTGCCTTCAAAAACATTTTTTACGGTCATCAGATACGAAAACGCTTTCATTTGAGCTTCAAAATGAACATTTTCATCTTTTGTGGTTCAAAAATAGTATTTTTTTTGAGTTGAGGATACAATTTTCCAAGATACTTTTATATTTGTGCGGTTTTTTGTTCAGAAAAGCCGTTGAAAAAATTTTCTTAACGAAACAATTAAAACAAAATGTCTATTCAAGATTATACGGACAAAGCAAAAGAGGAAATTGGCTCTTGGCATTTATTACGCAAATTCCTTATACTTGCAGGGATTGTCGCGTTTTGCTTTCTGGTATGGGGATTGATTTTGGTATATTACAATTTTAGTAGCGGGAGTCGCTCGGGCATTGTGCGCAAATTGAGTCATAAAGGATACATCTTCAAAACGTGGGAAGGTGAATTAGATATGACAAATTATGCGACAATGGGCGCGAATAATATTTGGTATTTTTCAGTTTGCGAAGGTGAAACAGAAGTTATCAAACAATTACAAGATGCAGAAGCCAATCATAAACGGGTTTCCTTATATTATAAGCAGAAATTGCGTAAATTTGCTTGGCGCGGCGAAACAGAGTATTTTATTGATAAAGTGATTATTGCATCTGGCGGTAATTAGTTTCAAATTGCAATAAAAATAAAAAGTTGATGCAAGTTCGCAACTTGCGTCAACTTTATTTGTTACTAATTTATTACCAATTACCACCCCAACTTTTAACTATGAAAAGACGTTCATTCATAAAAATTTTACCAGCTAATATATTGATAATCAAAAGTTTAGCTTGTAGCAAACCTTATTCAAAGAACCTTAATTCGACCACAAATATGGCTTTTGAATTACCCGCGCTCCCGTATGCAACGACTGCATTGGAGCCTCATGTAGATGCTAAAACGATGGAAATCCATCATGGCAAACATCATAACGCTTACGTTACAAACCTGAATGCGGCGGTCAAAGCAGACCCCAAAGCAGCAGGTAAAACGTTAGAAGATTTGATAAAAAATGTTTCAAAATACGCACCTGCGGTACGTAATAATGGTGGTGGACACTGGAATCACTCCATGTTTTGGAATATTATGTCTCCAAAAGGAGGGGGCGCACCAAAAGGTGAAATTGCGTTTGCGATTAATGGTGCATTTGGCAGTTATGACAATTTTAAAACACAGTTTGCTGCCGCCGCAGCGACTCGATTTGGTTCGGGTTGGGCTTGGTTGAGTGTAGATGCAACTAAAAATTTGTTTATCAGCTCGACTCCCAATCAAGATAATCCATTAATGGATGTTGCGGAGAAGAAAGGAACACCTGTTTTGGGCTTGGATGTTTGGGAACATGCGTATTATTTGCATTATCAAAACCGTCGTCCTGATTATGTTACGGCATTTTTCAATCTAATTAATTGGGATGAAGTGAATGCACGTTTCAAAGCGGCGATAGGTTAATGATAAATGATGATTGATGAATTTTATAAAAAATTGATTATGAATTCTTTATAAAATTCATCACTTATCATTAAAAATTGCGTAATTCAAGTTTCAAATATTCATTTAAAACATCTCGTTTAAAACCAAATATGGTTTCTATGGCATTATAGAAATCCTCATCTGATTTACCTGCCGTAAATAAGGTGCGCAATCCGTCTATGCTTTTACGCCCCTCCGTTAATTTGCAAATTAACGCTCCAAGCTGATGCGCCACATTTGTTTTTTCACCAATCCGTTCCCCTGCAAACATCATTTTGACCAAATCTTTCTCAGGATTTTTTTCTTGAAACACCTTGATTTCATGTAAATGCCACTCGATTGGGAATCCCTGCGAACCGCCTAACAAAGACGCATAACCTTCATAGAAAATATCATGTATTTTATCGCCATACAATTTGCCAAGATAATTTTGTACGACCGCACGTGGATACAATTCTGAATTGTTGACTGAATAAATCGCGCCCCAACTCGGCTCACAATGCCCATCCAAAGTAGGTTCAAACATTTCATTACAATAGTCAAAACCGCGTAAACGATACATTTCCATTGGATTAGAACATATAAAAAAATTTAATGAATCAGGTTTTATATTAAACTTTTTAGCTAATTCTTGGTTTAATTGTTCTGTTCTAATGCCGCCATCTGCATCAAAACTATGCTTACAGTTGTAAAAAAAACGCGTGAAACCTGTAACATTTGTTGACCAATCTTTGGTTTCTTCAGACAATGCGCGTTTGAAACGGAATTCATTGCCTTTTTTGACCGCTAAAATATTGTAAATCATGCGCAACGTCGAAAACCCGTTTTCTTCATGTCCTATGAAACTTAATTTTAAACGATAAGTCAAAGGCTCTGATTTTACTTTCTCAATAAGTTGTACGGTTGGTTGAAAATGTTGTGATTTGCCCTTTCGGACACTTTTTTCGACATTAAATAAATCTGCATAAGCCCATACATTGTATTTTCGCGTATCTTCGTCATCCCAAAACGCATTATTTTTAAGATCATAATTTTTGGTCAACAAGAAATTATTGAAATCGCGCCACAAACTTTCTTGATTCGGGTCCTTTTCTAAAAAATGATGGCTTGCAGGACTGATATAAAAGGTTGCAAAACGGGCTAAATCCGCATCCACCGAAGTTAACGGTTCTTTAGTAGAAGTTTGTGCGGCACCTTTTGGAGTCAAGAAAAGTGTTGTGCATAAAAAGATGCAAGAGCTAATTTTTGTAAATTTTGGTATCAAAATCATTGCTGGCGTATTTTTTTAATCCTTTTGTAAATAGAGTATCAAAATTAGAAAATATGTATTTAAAAAAAAAGTTTTTTAGCATTTATTGTGTAATTTGTCCTATTATTTTGTTTGGACAATTCAATCAAAACAATAAATTGTTTGATGATACAAAAGTAGCATCGGTTTATATTCAACTGCCTGCCGATTCATTGCGTTGGTTGTACAGCAATGTCTCTTTTGACGGCAATTTGAAAGCCGATTTTATTTTTGATGATGGTGCTACGCGTGATACGGTACAGAATGTTGGATTTAGGCTACGCGGGAATACTTCTCGTAGTTCCCGAAAAAAATCATTTAAAGTTAAATTTAATGCGTTTGAGTCTGGTAAAAAATATCTTGGAGTTAAAGAAATCAATCTCAATGGGGCGCATAATGACCCGACGATGATTCGTGAAAAATTATACTACGATATTTGGAATCGGTTTGGTTTGCCTGCGCGTCCTGCTAATTTTGTTAAAGTATTTTTAAACAATTCGTATTACGGGCTTTACACCAATATCGCAGAATTAGACGATGAATGGCTACAAGACCGCTTCGGGGCAGCAGACGGTAATTTGTTCAAATGTACGTATGGTGCAGATTTAAAATATATAAGTGATGTTCCTACTGCTTATAAATTGGGTAGTCCAAATCGAGTTTATGACTTGAAAACCAATGATTTACGCGATGATTATTCCGATATGGCGCGATTGATTGCTGTTATCAATCGCACACCCGATGCTCAATTAGAATGTGAATTACCTAAAATTTTAAATATAGATAACTTTCTAAAAGCACTTGCTGTCGAAGTCTCGGCAGGGCATTGGGACAACTACGCGTACAATAAAAATAACTACTTTTTGTATGACAATCTGCTGACTGAGCGTTTTGAATGGCTCAGTTATGACACGGATAATACGTTTGGCGTTGATTTTGTGAACCAAAATTGGACAACTCGAAACGTTTATACTTGGCACAACATTACTAACGCTCCTTTGGTGACAAAAGTTTTAAGTATTACAAATTTTAAAAATAGATATACTTTTTTTCTAAATCAGTTGTCTAACACTTTGATGTCGAGTGCGGTGATTGTGCCTCGCATAGATTCGTTGCACACGCTCATCACGGCGGCGGCGGAAGCGGATACGTTCCGAACCAAAGATTATGGTTTTACAATCGCTCAATTTCATAATAATTTTGTGTAACGTCCGTGCCAATTCTCATAAAGGCACTCATATCGCCATCATGCGTGTTGGGGTCAGGGGTTTCGG
>JBEEMZ010000248.1:0-7389 GCA_041192405.1 Bacteroidota bacterium
CTGTCCAGCCTTCCCAAACTGCCCGAAAATTGTAAAAACCAATACCCATACTCAGTGCCAAAAGCAGAGGATAAAGTGCGAAAAATAAGAGATAATTTTTTATAAAAATCAAAATTTCGCCTTGTTTTAAAATAGAAAATTGCTGTTTCGCCTTGAAATTTGCGACAGAATGTACAAAAAACAGCAAACCTGTTGGCACAAAACCGACCCACCAAAGATGCGTCGGCAGTGCAATAATATTGCCAATTATGGGCAATAAAAGGGGGTTTAGTTAATATACAGCCTACGCTATTTAAAACCCGTAGTCTACTCGAATTGGTCTATGGACCTGGCAATTATAATAAAGAATTATGAAGTTTACAAATGAACAATGGTGATAATACATGGAGTGAGACGGCGTTTTTGGCAGGTGTCGGCGCAACAGATTGGAGTTGGGGCGCATTGATAACCGATTTGGATAATGACGGTTTAAAAGATATATATGTTGCAAATGGTATTTATAAAGACTTGACAGACCAAGATTTCATTCAATTTATCTCTGATGATCAAGTTAAAAAATCTATTATTACGGGCGATGGCGTAGATTATAAAAAATTGATAGATGTCATCCCAAGCGAAGCATTGCCGAATTATGCGTTTAAAAATACGGGTAATGGTACGTTTAAAGACATGGCAAAAGCATGGGGTTTAGGTAAACCTTCGTTTTCCAATGGTTCGGCGTATGCGGATTTGGATAACGATGGCGATTTGGATTTGGTGGTCAATAATGTGAATATGGAAGCGTTTATTTACCGCAATGAGGCAGATAAACAATTGAAAGACAATCACTTCCTTAAATTTGAAGTGCAAGGCGAAGGTTTAAATCCGAATGGTTTAGGCACTAAAATTACATTGAAATCGGGTGACAAAATGTTTTATCAAGAGCAAATGCCAATGCGCGGTTTTCAATCTTCGATGGATTACCGCCCGAATTTTGGTGTCGGAACTATTTTGGAAATAGATTCTGTTATGGTAGATTTTCCGAATTTGAAACGCTTGGTTTTGACGAAAGTGAAGACCAATCAAACCGTGAAAGTGAAACAAGCGGATGCGACTTTACCCATACCTATTTTTGGAAAAAATGCAACTTTATTTGCAGAAGATATTGATTTAGTGCCATTTAAACATCGTGAAAATAATTATTCTGATTTTGATATAGAGCGTTTGATTTTCCAAATGAATTCTACACAAGGTCCTAAAATTGCCGTTGGAGATGTCAATGGGGATAAAAAAGATGACATTTATATAGGCGGTGCGCGGGGACAGGCGGGCGCAGTGTATGTGCAAACGAATGGTCGTTTCACATTGATGCAAAATGCTGATTTCCAACGAGATACGATTTATGAAGATGCGAATGCAACTTTTTTTGATGCGGATGGCGATGGTGATTTAGATTTATTTGTGGCAACAGGCAGCAGCGAAGTACCCAAAGATTTGGTGAATTTAACCTATCCGATGGAAGATAGGTTGTATTTGAATGATGGAAAAGGTCATTTCAACCGAAAATTGGATGCTTTCGGCAATGGAAAACCGTTTGCAACAGGTGTTGCGCGAGCTGCGGATTTCAATGGAGATGGTAAAATGGATTTATTTGTAGGTGCGCGACTCATACCTGGTAAATACGGCGCAAAAACGGGTGGTTATTTGTTGCAAAATGATGGAAAAGGTGTTTTCAACGGTGTCACGCCTGATTTTGCACCCGAGTTGAAGGATATTGGAATGATAACGGACGCGCTTTGGGTGGATACGGATGGCGATAAAGATTTGGATTTGGTGCTTGTTGGTGATTTTATGCCTATCACAATTTTTGAAAATCAAAACGGAACGTTTAAAAATGTCACGGAAAAGGCGGGTTTGGGCAAAAGCAATGGTTGGTGGAATGTCATTAAAGCCGCAGATGTGGATGGCGATGGTGACTTGGATTTTGTGGTGGGCAATCATGGTTTAAACAGTCGTTTTCAGGCGGACGAAAAACATCCATTGAGTTTTTATTATGGTGATTTCGACAAAAATGGCACAAGTGAACAGTTAATTTGCACTTATGAGGGCGAAAAATCGTATCCATGCGTGTTGCGACATGATTTGGTAGGGCAAATGCCGAGTTTTAAAAAGAAATTTTTAGAATATAAAAAATATGCAGATAAAACGATTCAAGAAGTTTTAACGCCTGAACAATTGGATGGCGCGAAAAAATATGAAGCCTTTAATTTGCAATCGGCGGTCATTATCAACAATGGAAAAAATACATTTAGTGTTAAAAACTTACCCATTCGAGCGCAATATGCACCGACTTTTGGGATTGAAATCGCTGATTTTGACGGAGATGGTTTGTTAGACATCCTCACGGGCGGTAATTTCTTTGAATCGAAACCAGAAATGGGGCGTTATGATGCCAATTATGGTTGCGTTTTGAAGGGCGATGGCAAGGGAAATTTCAAAGCGATTGATTTTAAAACAAGTGGTTTGAAATTGCGTGGACAAGTCCGTGATATGGTCGTAGTAACGGTTGGCAATCAGAAAAAATGGTTGGTGGCGCAAAATAATGATAAAATTAGAGCATTTTCTTTAAAAAAATAGCATTACTTATGAGATATTCAATTCTATTTTTGCTTATTTTGGCAAGTTGCCAATCTAAAAAAGACGAAAATGCCTTGTTTGAAAAGTTAGATGCCAATCAAACAGGCATTCAATTTTCCAACGGAATCCCCGAAAATCAACCGCTTAATATCGTTCAATACCTCTATTATTACAATGGTGGTGGTGTTGCCGCAGGCGATGTAAATAATGATGGCTTAACCGACTTGTATTTCACCGCCAATTTAGATAAAAACGCTTTGTTTTTAAATAAAGGAAATTTTAAATTTGATAATGTCACAGAAAAGGCAGGTGTTGAATCAAATGGCGGCTGGAAAACGGGCGTGACCATGGCAGATGTAAATGCTGATGGTTGGTTAGATATTTACGTTTGCCACGTCAGTAATTATAAAAATTTGACAGTTAAGAACCAATTATTCATCAATAATCAAGATGGAACGTTCACCGACCGCGCTGTGGAGTACGGTTTGGACGCAAGCGGGCTCTGCACACAAGCCGCTTTTTTTGATTATGATAATGATGGCGATTTAGATTGTTACTTGTTGCGGCATTCGGTGCACTCGGCGCGGAGCTATCGCCCTGTCACAAGTCGCAAAGATGATGACCCACTATCAAGCGACATTTTGTTTCAAAATGATGGCAAAGGTCATTTTAAAGATGTTTCAAAAGCGGCAGGCATTCAAGATGGCTCTCTGGGTTATGGTTTAGGATTGGCGATTGCGGATTTGAATGGAGATGGCTTGCCCGATATTTATGTTGGAAATGATTTCCATGATAACGATTATTTGTATTACAACAATGGCAATGGCACTTTCACGGAACGCATGAATCAATCTATGGGGCATAATTCCAATTTTTCAATGGGTAATGATATAGCCGATTTTAATAATGATGGTTTGCCCGACATGATTGGTTTGGACATGAAACCCGAAAGTGAGGAAATTTTAAAAGCATCTGCGGGCGCGGAAGCGTATAATATTTACGATTTTAAAAACAAAGAGTTTGGTTATCATCCTCAATATCCACGAAATGTTTTACAATTAAATCGCGGCAATGGCAGTAGTAAAGATGGAAAATATCCATTTTTTAGTGAAATTGCTCAATTTTCGGGCGTTTCTGCGACCGATTGGAGTTGGTCGGCGTTATTTGCGGATTTGGATAATGATGGTTGGAAAGATATTTACATTACAAATGGCATCGTGCGCAGACCAAATGATTTGGATTATATGAAATTTATTTCTGATAAGACCGTTCAAAAAGATGTTTCAGATTCAGCATTTGTTGAAAAAATGCCAAAAGGAAATATTGAAAATGATGCTTTTCGCAACAAAACAGATTTGACTTTTGATAATGTATCGTTGATTTGGGGTTTAGACCAAGTGTCGTGTTCATCGGGCGCGGTGTATGCGGATTTGGATAATGATGGCGATTTGGATTTGGTGACAAATAATATCAATCAACGAGCCTTCCTTTTGAAAAATCGGACGACAGAACGTTTGAAATATCATTTTTTGAAGGTAAAATTGGTGGGCGATAAAGGCAATACGTATGGAATCGGCGCAAAAGTGACGATTTATCACAAAAATAAGTTGCAAATGCTGGCGCAACAACCCACACGCGGGTTTCAATCGTCGGTCGAACCGTTATTGAATTTTGGTTTAAAAACAGATAAAAAGATTGATTCATTGGTTGTAATTTGGCAAGATGGACGTAAGCAAATTGTTAAGCATCCTGCAATTGATAAATTATTGGTGTTGAATCAAAAAGACGCTTCAAATCCGACCTCCAAAAATGGTATTGCAGCCAAACCTCCTACCCTATTGCAGGATGTTTCAGAAAAAGTAAATCTTAATTTTCAACATATTGAAAATCCTTTTTACGATGTGGATAAAGAAAAATTGATTCCACACTTTCTATCTACGGAAGGACCCAAAATAGCAGTGGGCGATGTGAATGGTGATAAATTAGAAGATTTTTACATTGGTGCGGCGCAAAGAGGCATCGGAAAACTCTTTTTGCAACAATCCAATGGTGGTTTTGCGGCGAAAGCAGATGCTTTTGTAAACAATAATCCGAATGCAGTCAATCTTTGTGATGAAGTCGGCGCGGCTTTTTTCGATGCAGATGGCGATAAAGATTTGGATTTATATGTCGTTTCGGGTGGCAATGACCTTGCTTTGACGGCGGATAAACTTTATTTCAATGATGGAAAAGGGCGATTTACGCTTGCAGATACCACTTTTGCGCCCACTTTGGCGAATTTCCACAATGGTTCTTGTGTGAAACCATGCGATTTTGATGGCGATGGCGATATGGATTTATTTGTTGGCAGTCGGGCGGACGTGCGGCATTATGGTCTGAATGCACCTTCATACCTATTGATGAACGATGGGAAAGGACATTTTAAAGATGTTTCTGCGCCATTTGCTGCTGAAATGTCAGCATTAGGCATGGTGACGGATGCCATTTGGACGGATATGAATCAGGATAAAAAACCAGATTTGGTCGTCGTTGGCGAGTGGATGCCGATTACGATTTTTTATAATGAAGGTACAAAATTTCGCAAAGTGCAAATGGAGCATACAGCGGGGTTTTGGAATACGATTGCGGCGGCTGACCTTGACCAAGATGGCGATATGGATTTGGTTATAGGCAATTTGGGATTGAATACAAATTTACAAGCGGCTCCGCATCAACCTTTGGGTTTATATGTCAAAGATTTTGATAAAAATGGGGCAACCGAAGCTATTTTGACGTATTGGCGGCAAGGGCACGAGTATTGTGTGGATTCCAAAGATATGTTGGCGAGTCAAATACCTATGATAAAAAAAGCGTTTCCTGAATACAAAAAGTTTTCTCAATCGCCTTTTGACAATGTTTTTCCAGCAACCATGCTGAAAAACGCATTAACTAAAAAAATATTTCAAACGGCTTCGATTTGGTTGGAGAATCGCCCAAAAAATGAATTGGTTTGGCACAAATTGCCTGATGAAGTGCAATGGAGCACTGTGCAAAGCATTCAAATCGCTGATTTTGATGGGGATAAAATCATGGATATTGCCGTTGGTGGCAATTTTTATGAATTTCAAACGCATCTTGGTCGGCAAGATGCGAGTTGTGGAACGCTTTTGAAGGGCGATGGAAAAGGTGGTTTTACGCCCATCGCGCCCGAAAAAAGTGGTTGGACGCTTACGGGTGCAGTACGTGATATACAAAAAGTGGGCAATTATTGGTTAGTTGCTAAAAATAATGACCGTTTACAAGTGTTTAAGTTAAAGTAAATCATTTGTTTAAATGTGGATTTTTTGGATTCTATGGATTAAAAAAAAATCCATAGAATCCAAAAAACCTGCATTTAGACAAAAGTTGCATTTTTGAATTATTAAAGTTGTAATATGTTTTTTCTCCGCAAATTTTCGCAGAAAAAGACTCCAAAATAAAATATTCTAAATCGTTGATACTCAACCGTTTGGAAGGTTTAAACCCTTCCAAATGGTTGAGTATCAACGATTTAGAATATTTGCTCTTTTATTTTGCGCTAAAAATGCGACAGAACCAATCTTTAACAACTCAATAATGTAGATAAAAGTATCAAAATAGAATTTTTGAAATTCGTGCCTTGTTTTTTGAAAAAAGTTGCGCATACCGAAAAAAAGGAACTAAATTTGTGGTATATTCCTCTGCAAAAGGAGCATAAGAGCAAACAAACCCCTGACAATGTTAAAATGTGTCTAACTCTTAAAAAACTTACACCAACTTGTTTCAAACCAAAAAGGGAACTTCTATGATACGAATTTTACTTTTGAGCATGATGCTTTCGACGGGTTTTAACCTGTCTCCTGTCTCTGCGCAGCGCGAATATTGGATGCGCGGTTATGACTACCATTTCAATTCTTATGACGGACGCGAACTCATTCGCAAGAATCGAATTGCAACAATGGAAGTAACCGATGCAAAACCTCAAAATGAGAAGTTACAAAAAGTTCGGCACCGCTTTTATTTCAATGAACTTGGTTTGATGACCAATAAATCTACCTATTTTAATAACCGCGATACAGCAAGTTATTTCGTTTATTACTACTATGATGAGCATAAACGATTGACTCGAACCCGCTATTTCATACATGACACGTTGCGTGGCGAGCGCAATTACAGCTATGATGATAGAGGTCGCCTCGCAGAAGAAACTTCGTTTTTAGTGTATCGAGATTATTATCCGACGGGCGGGCTGAAATATGAATGGATTAATGATTCTATTAAAGTGAAGATTAATTTGCGCAATGGCAAACAAGAGGTTTTCAAATATGACCGACGCGGCGGACTCGCGGAATACCGCAATGATACGATTCGTCCTGTAACCTATTACAATATTTACAATTTGGACGGCAAACGAGTTAAAACGGTGAATTACAATGCTTTAGGAGAGGAATACGGGACTCAACATTATGATTACGATAAACGTTGTTTAATCCGCGCTGTGGTGAAGGATGCCGAATATTTATTTACGTTCGATGAAAAGCATTTGTTGAAGGAAGAACGCAAAATTAATTCCAGAACAAGCAGTGTTCAAGCGGCAACTTATCAATATACTTATTGGTAGTTTTTTTAACATATAGGTTTTGAAACATATAGGGACTTATGGGACATAGATGATTGATTTACACTACTGAGTTGTTAAAGATTTAATATGTAAATAATTGATTATCAATCTATTTTTCCCCGCAGATTTCGCAGATTTTCCCGCAGATTCTCGCG
>JBEEMZ010000249.1:0-7383 GCA_041192405.1 Bacteroidota bacterium
GCGGAGGGTTACTCACGGGTGACGCGCAAGACGGGTGTGGCGATTGCAACCTCGGGGCCGGGCGCGACAAACTTGATTACGGGTTTGGGCGATGCCATGCTCGATTCAACGCCTTTGGTCTGCATAACAGGACAAGTACGTGCTAATTTGCTTGGAACGGATGCGTTTCAAGAGGTAGATATTTTGGGTTGCACGTTCCCTGTGACAAAATGGAGCTTTCAAGTGACCGATGCGGCGGACATTCCTGCGGCGTTTGCGAAGGCATTTTATGTCGCTAATTCGGGACGCCCCGGCCCCGTTTTGATTGACGTTTGCCGCAGCGCACAGCTTCAAAAATTTGATTTTGAATATACGCGAAACCCCGTCGTTCGGAGCTACCATCCAAATCCAAAACCGAAAGTAGAGGCAGTAAAATCGGCGGCGGACTTGATAAATGCGGCGAAAAAACCGTATATTCTTTGTCCAAAAACGGCGTTCCACCTATTTGCGTATAGATTTTTCGTTGTTCGGGCGAGTATTTCAACCCTTTATTCGCCTCTAAATAATCTAATTGTTGTGCATTCACAGGCTTGCCGTGAACAATGTAAAACTGCGAACCTGAAGATTCTTTTTTTGGATTGTTCGTGCGCGCCGCCGCCAACGCGCCCCGAATATGCACAAGCGAATCCACAAATTCAGCAGGAACTTGATAACCAGGCCCGCCAGAACCCAATTGCATGCCCGCCGCCGCATTTTTACTTTCAGGGTCGCCGCCTTGAATCATAAAACCATTGATGACGCGATGAAACAACAAACTGTTGTAAAAACCTTCATCCGCCAATTTTAAAAAATTATCCCGATGTTTCGGCGTTGCGTTGTAAAGAATCGCAATCATCGTCCCAAATTCCGTTTCAATTTCAATCGTACAATCCGACGGTGGTTTTACAAACACTTTTTGAGTGGTTTTGCTGCTCTTGCCCGCTTTTGTTGCCTTGAGCGTAATCGTGTAATTGCCCGAAGACTTGTAAATGTGATTCGGTTCGGTTTCCGTAGAAGTCTTGCCGTCGCCGAAATCCCATTGATATGTTTCGGCTTTTTGAGACTCATTTTTGACCGTCACGGCAGCAGGCGCGACAGGTTCTGCCGTTTTGACCGCGAAATGGGCAATCGGTCGCGTGCAAGCGTTGCCTAACAATAAGGCGGTTCCGAAATATAAATACTTGATTTTCACTGATTTACGTCTTGATTGTTTTTAAAATATACAATAATTTTTGTTTTTAAAAAATGCTCTTGAGCTTTTTCGCCCTTGATTTCTAATACGCGAATCGCATTGAAATGAGGCCAACCTTCCGTGTCGCGCCCGACAAATTCGTAATAGCCATCATCCGATAACAATGTACAAACGGCAATGTGCATTAAATCTTGTTTTTCCTCTTTGGAAAAGCGTTTTTGCCAACGTCCCAATTCTTGTATGCCAATCAGCAATAAAACCAAATTTAAATCGGGCAAACCGTCTTGTTGAAACGCTTCTTTCACGGTGTGCCGCACCTTTAACCACTCAAATTCAAATTCCCAATCTTCCATATTGTTAAGTAATGATGAATGATAAATGATGAATGATTGTGATTCCTACGGAATGACAATCCAAATCCATTAACCCAATTGTTTTAAACCGAAAACGCCGCAAAAATAATAAATTGATTGAATTACGCCATTTAAAAAAAAAGATGCACATTTGCATATTCATATTATTTTTTCATCTCTTATTATAAATCCGTTGATTAGTCAAACAGAAGAAAATTATTTAAAAGCGATTTATAAAATCACTGAACGCGAAAATCGGCATGCAGGCACCAATGCCATTGCTGCGGAGCTGCACACTGCTGCTGCTTCCGTGAGCGATATGATGAAAAGGCTTGCTAATAAACAATTTATACATTACGAAAAAAATAAAGGTGTTTTTCTAACCGAAGAAGGACTTCAATTAGCGCGTAAAATGGTGCGCAAACACCGCCTTTGGGAAACGTTTTTATACGAAAAATTGCATTTTGCTTGGGACGAAATCCATGATATTGCGGAACAATTGGAACATATTCAATCCGATGAATTGGTGGAACGGTTGGATAAATTGTTGGGGCATCCGCGTTTTGACCCGCACGGCGACCCGATTCCCGATGCGCAAGGCAATTTTACAGCGCGACCACAAGTATTATTGAGCGAAATGAAAGTGGGTGAAAGTGGTATTTTAGTCGGCGTACAAGAAGATTCATCTATTTTTTTAAAATATTTGGATAAAATAAGTCTTAATTTGGGCACAATTATCGAAATTGCGGAATCTTTTGAATATGATGGTTCGATGCGCATTCGCATCAATCAGCACATTGAACAAGTTATAAGTCCCAAAGTGAGCCAAAATTTGTTCATCAAACGAAAAACTTAATTTTTTCTCATAAGCCACAAAATGTTTCAAAATAAATTAAAAACTTTGATTTATTTTCGTTACCTTTGTAGTGGAAAGTAGCAAAAAAGTTACTTTAACCAATTCTCACAAAGCATGAAATGGATTGATTTTCACACACATCAGTATGAGGAAAATACAGATGTGATTTCTATTCGCAATTTCTCTCAACAATATTTTGTTGAGGCATCTGATTTGGACGGGTACGGTTCGGCGGGTTTGCATCCGTATTGGTTGGACAAATTGGAATTGGAATTGCAAATGAATCAATTGACCGCGTTGAGTCAGCAGCCGAATATCGTGTTGATTGGCGAATGCGGATTGGATAAAACAATTGATATTCCCATGAATTTTCAAAACGAGGTGTTTGAACGCCAAGTTTTGCTCGCCGAAACGGTCGGTAAACCTGTTGTCGTGCATTGCGTGAAGGCTTTTAATGAAGTGGTGGCGTTGAAACGAAAATTAATGCCTGCCGTGCCTTGGGTGATTCACGGTTTTAATAACAATGCAAATGTTTTGAAAACATTGATTGATAATGATTTATACATATCAATTGGTTCAGCTTTGTTGCGTAGCAATTCTAATGCCGCTAAATTAATTCGGAATATTCCATTAGAACGCTTGTTTTTGGAAACCGATGCCAAACCTGTTTCGATTAAAACAGTTTATGCCGTTGCGTCAGAACATTTGAAAATGCCGTCTGAACAATTGCGTCGGAATATTTATCAGAATTTTTTGACGCTTAGAAATGTGGCTGCGGATGCTGGACAAATTATATTTGCTTAATATTGATTTAATCCGAATCAAAATCAATTTTTTCCAACTTTTGATTTGTGGTGCAATGGTAAAACGGATTTTTTTTGATTTTTTGCTCAAAATTTGTTACACTACTGAGTTGTTAAAGTTATAATATATTTTTTTTCCGCAGATTTTCGCAGAAAAAGAGTCCAAAAGAAAATATGCGGGAAAAATAGATTGATAATCAATTATTTACATATTAAATCTTTAACAACTCAGTAGTATAAAAATTTGTACATTTAGGTGAAAAAAAATCCGTTTGAATCGTTCCATCCGTTTTACCATGCCACCCTAAACACTCAATCGCACGATTTCAATGGTTTCCAAGCCGTTGTCATTGACAACTTTGACAGCAATCGTATGTTGACCGTTTTTCAACGAAACGGTTTGTTCGCCTTTTTTGTCGAGTAGGATGCTTGGACGAAAACCGATATTGGCTTTATACTCCAAATCCCAACTATAAAATTGGATTGCGCAATCGGATTGCGCCGTTGCGACGAGTTGAACGTTTTGGAATCCTTTTTTATCCGCGCTAACCATCGGATGCGTGACTTGCAATTTCGGGCGTTCCGCTATCGGCACGATTTCGGAAACCTTCACTAATTTAATACTAATATTTTCAACATTTTTCAAACGCGCCACTTCTTCAACCGCGCCTTTGCCAAACGAAAACGCAATCAAATAACCAACGGGACGTTCTTCGGCTTTGTTTTTTTCATATAACCGTTTATCAAATCTTAGAATTGCGGCATGAAAATTATCAACGACATTGCGCCCGATACCATCACTGCGTTTGACTTGAATCGGCGTATTATCGGCGGCTTTGCCGTCAATGCCTAAATCCCCGCGTTGTTTGACATTGGGTGTGCCGCCGAATTGGGTGACGATGAACTGTTCAAATTCAAACGCATCGCCGTAACGCAACGTGTCGAAATCATACTTTAACAATTGAGTATCAAAGGGTTGTGAAAATAAATCCCGTTGTTGAATGAGCCTCATTTCCGTCACTTTCACCGCTTGCACCGATTGGTCAATGCCAATCCATTGCCGTTTCAAACGGTCGGCGACCGCAACCGTCGTGCCGCCGCCCACAAATGGGTCTAATACGACATCGCCTTCATTCGATGCCATCTCAATAATGCGTTCTAACAGTTTTTCGGGTTTTTGCGTTGGATAACCGATGCGTTCTTTGCTTGATTGCACATTTTGAACATCTGCCCAAAGATTTCCAATGGCAATTCCTTTTGAATTATCTAAATATCGCTTGATTCTCAATCGTTGATTAGTGCTGCTTGGAAAATGGATTAATCCTTCTTGCTCCCACTTTTCCATTGTTTCAATGGGGCAACGCCACCCATTTTCATTTGGGGCGTAACCTTTGTAAACATAATTGTAATTACCAAGTTTTGTATTCGTCAAATCGCCCAAACTATATTTGCCTTTTGAATCCTCATACTTATAAAATTTGGCAACATAATCTTTATCCAAGGAGGTATAAACGGGATTATAAATTGCGTCTTTGGATTTAGCATAATACCAAATGGTATCCGTCAAAACCGCTAATTTTTTCTTTGCATCATTATGTGCATTGGTGCGCTGCCAAGTGATTTCGCCTCTAAAATGTTCATAACCAAACAATTTGTCCATAATTTCCACCCGAATATATGCATTCGCGTGCCAATCGCAATGCAAAAAGAGAGAACCCGTCGGTTTCAAAATGCGGTGCATTTCGCGGACGCGGTCTTTCAACCAGTCAATATAATGACTGATGCCGCCCGACCATCGGTCTTGAAAACTGCGAATTTCACCCGTGTCGCCCCAGATGACTTCATAATTGCGATTGGAAAAAAACGGTGGGTCAAGGTAAATCAAATCCACCGATTCACGGTCCAAGCGTTTCAACACTTCCAAATTATCGCCGAGTATTAAAGCATTCATCTCCTTGTTTTGGCGCAAAGATAAAGTCAAAAAGGCGGATGTAAACCTACTTTGACTAATATTTTTCGGAGATTCATCCAATTAAGTAAGTGAAATAATTGATAATCAATTAGATACAGCGTTTGGAAGGTTTGAAACCTTCCAAACGCTGTTGATAAGTGAAAATCCGTGTAATTCGAGGCAAAATCGTTATTTTAATTGCCAAATCATCGGTATCAAAAACAACATTACGCCCAAAAACACGAGCGTCAACACACCGCCCACTTTCATAAAATCGCGTACTTTATATTGTCCCGCCCCGCAGACGATGATGCAACAAGGTTCAAAAGGCGTTATCATCGAAACCGACGCAGACACGATGACCGCAATGGCAAAGGTTCTTTCATTGACACTCAATGCTTTAGCGGTCTGCATCGCAACGGGCAATACCACCATTGCCGCCGCCGCATTCGACATCGGTTGTGTTAAAATGACGGTCAAAACCATGAATCCCGCTAAAACGCTCATCACGCCGAACGGTGCTAAATAATCTACCACTAATTTTGCCAAATATTTGTCCGCGCCCGTGTTGCTCATAGCGATTCCGAACGCCGTCATGCCCGCGATGAGAAATAATAATCGCCTGTCAATTGAGCCATAAGCGTTTTCAGGGGTGATGCAGCCTGTCGCAATGCACAATAACGCCGCGCCTAAAAACGAAATACCAAGTGGCAAAATCGGTTTTCCGCCAATTTCAATCGAACCCAATAAAATCGCTGAAAAGAATAACACCAACGTTATCAATCCATTACGCATATTAAAAGATTTACTATCTTTGATTTCTTGCAACAAAATTAATTCATTACTGTTTTGCAACAACGCAACATCTTCGACGCGCCCTTGACCTAACAAGACATCTCCCGCTTTTAATTTAATTTGAGCTAAATCTTCAGTAATGCTTTCGTCCTTGCGATGAATCGCTAAAACACCTATATGATATTTTTTGCGAAAATCGGCTTCAATCAGCGTTCGATTCACCAAATCCGAACTGGATGGAATGGATAATTCGACCAAACGAACCGAATTGCCTTGTAAATCGGCATCGCTGACACTTCCGCTTGCGAGTTCAACCCCTTTTTCCTGCCGCAATTGCGTCAAATCTGCCTGTTCAACTTCAATCACGAGAACATCATTTGCTTTGACCGTTGAGTTTGAATCTGGAAATATATCTCGCCCTTCGCGTAAGATTTTGAGGATGCGAATCTCAATTTTGCCCAAATCCAAGTCAAAAATACTACGTCCGACCATTGGCGAATTGTCTTTTACGCGCACGCGACTCAAATATTTGCGCATTTCGTAACGTTCTGTGAAACCTGTGTCGGCAGCAATGGCAGCGCGTGCGGGGATGAACCGATGTCCGAATGCCATGAAAAGGATGCCAATCAAGGTCAACGGCAAGCCTAATGGCAATAATTCAAACATGGTCATGCTCGGCAAACCTTGTTTGACCAAATATGCGTTGCCTGCAATGTTCGTGGAAGTCCCAATGAGCGTACACGTCCCACCCATGAGCGCGGCAAATGCCATTGGCATTAATAATTTTGACGGGCTGACGCGCAATCGTTTCGCCATGCTGACCACAGGCGCAAGCAAAACCGCCGAAACGGTCGTATTATTCATGAACGCGGAAAGTCCCGCCGCGCAAATCATGATAAATCCGATTAATGCCCAAAGTGGAATGGATTGTACGCGCCCAATCCGTGCGGCGGCTAAATCAATCATTCCATTCTGTTGCAACGCTTCGCCGACGATGAAAACGGAGGCTAACATGACGATAAATTCGCTTCCAAATCCTTTAAAGGCTTCTTCAACGGTCAAAATGTGGGCGGATACCAGCACAACTAACAAACCAAGTGCGATAAAATCGGGCGAAATGGTTTCAATTGAAAGTAGGATGACCGCAACAACTAATAGTGTAAGTACGATGGCTATCTCCATGATTTTAAATTTTTTTAGAAGGCGAAGATAAATAATATTTTTTTATTTCTTAACGAGTCTTTTTATTGGGGGCAAGAATTTGAATGAAATATTCCATATAAAAAATTAAAATTTTAGTATTTAAAAAAATAAAATTTTAGAAAAAGGGTCAAAAAGCCGTTCGGGGAACGGATTTTTGACTCTTTTTATAAAATTAAATTGGGTTTAATTACTTAAAACAAAACAAAGCAAAA
>JBEEMZ010000250.1:0-7363 GCA_041192405.1 Bacteroidota bacterium
CAGAAAGAGACTCCAAAAGAAAATCTGCGAAATCTGCGGGGAAAAATAGATTGATAATCAATTATTTACATATTAAATCTTTAACAACTCAGTAGTGTATTTTTTATTTCATTGCAATAAATGTTTCAATGCACTTTCAATCGTTTTATATTGAAATGTAAATCTTTGATTTTCAATCTTTTGTGACGAAACATTGCTTCCATTCAAAACCACATCCGCCATTTCGCCCAATCCCAATCGCAATAAAAAGGACGGCACAGGCATATATAAGTGCCATCCACCTTTGGCTTGACCAATCGCTTTGATAAACATTTTATTGTTCACAGGCTTGGGCGCGACACCATTATAGATACCACTCATTTGGGTATCTTGAATCGCTTTTATAAACATTTGACATATATCATCTATGTGAATCCATGACATCACTTGTTGACCATCTCCAAACCAATTCCCCAAGCGAACCCAAAAAGGAATCATCATTTTAGGCAACGCGCCGCCTTGCATGGACAAAACAATACCCACACGTATCATAACACCACGCACACGTTCATTTTGATACTTTTGCGTCACCGATTCAATGGCTCGTTCCCATGCAACGGTGCTTTCCGTTAGGAAACCCGAACCCGCGCCCGATTCTTCATCCAATTGTTCATCCGCAACGCGATTGCCGTAAAAACCAATGGCAGAAGCCGCAATATAGGCTTTAACTTGATGCGGATACTGACGTAATGTATTGGCAATCAATTCATTAGATTGCACACGGCTGTCAATGATTAATTTTTTTCGAGATTTTGTCCAAAGCCCGTCCGCAATGCCTGCACCTGCTAATTGAATGATGTAATCTGCTTTTGTAATAGCCGTTTCATCTATTTCGTTGGTTGCAGGATTCCAAAAATAAGCGGGATATTCAGCATTTAAATTGGCTTTTCGGCTTAAATGTAAAACATTATACCCAATTTGTTTTAAAATTTGCGAAAGGCGTTGACCGATAAGCCCTGTGCCGCCTGCGATAAGGATGGTTTCTTTCATTATTTTTGTAAACACATCGTGACATAGATGACATAAATTTGCAATAGGTACATATGGAACATCGTTTAAAAATAAAAAGCCTATATTGCCTATGTCCCTATGTATTTGCAAATTTGTTGAACCGTTTTCCAATTCCGAGTCGTCGCCTTCACCTTTAATTTTTTTTCAAAAAAATGGTTTGATAATTTGGTATTTCCATAATCCGACGTGTATAAATAGACCGCTTTGTCCAAAATAATAAATTGCTCAGGCGCAAAATCTAAATTTTTTATTTTGTCCAGCAACATATTATCAGGTGATTTATCCAAAAAAGTAACATATACTTTTTCTAAATCATAAGCGTTATCCTTCAAAAAAGGATTGGAAATCAATACATGATGCCATTCCGTTTGGGTACGCACCAAAACAGGAACGGTAAATGGATAATTATCCGAAATGACTTTTTCAATTTTTTGTGTCAAATCCATAGCATCCATTAAATTTTCTGTTTTAAAAATTACATTTCCGCTTTGAATGTACGTAACGACATCTTTAAAACCCAAATTTTCATATAAAGTTTTCAAATCAGCCATCAGAATTTTGCGTTGTCCACCAACATTGATGCCTCTAAGTATCGAAATATAGGTTGTCATAATATGTGAATGATGAATGATGAATTCAGTCAAGTTGTTACCAACTCAAAAATAGGCACGAATATCATCAATTTTTCACGAAATTTGTGTTCTGTTTCGTAAAAATTCATCATTTATCATTCATCATTCATCATTTTTTAATATTTTCACCTGTTAATTGTAAAAAAAATGTAATTTTAGGCGTTCAAACGTCACGTTAACATTTTCTTAAGATTATACAAGCGAATAAAATATGGAAGACAATAGCAATAAGAATTTCGGACTCTCGCGGGCGGATTTTGACGAAATGCGTGAAAAACTGAAAACGGGAGACGAATCATTATTTGAGCGGGTGTTTGTCAAGCATTTTAATGATTGTCGGCGATACTTAGTCTCGCAATGCAACGCATCACCCGATGATGCGTATGATGTAACAGTGGAAACGTTAATTCGTTTCCGACAAGCCTTGATAGAGGATAAAATTGGATATGATAATTTGCGTTTTTTGTTTACGCAGATGGCAAAACAAATTTATTTGAAATGGCTGCAACAGGGTAAACGATTGCCTACCACGACTTTAGATAATCAAGCGGACGACCGTGCGGAAGATTCGGACCTCCTTTTTGACGATGAAACCGTGAATATTTTGGAGCAAGCATGGCAAAATTTAGGCACGGAATGTAAAAAATTATTAAAAAGTCATTATTATGATGGCATTCAATTAAAACAAATTAGTGCTTCTATCGGGCAAAGCGACGTTGCCGTACGGAAGCGCAAGGAGCGTTGTATGGAAACGTTGAAAAAACATTTTTTTGAATTGTATCAACAACTCCAATAATAAGGAATTTTGAATCGAAATTCCACCTGTAATACATCAAACCATTCACAAATCTTTGTCTTACAATGAAATCCGTATTGAAAAAGTATTTAAATAATGAATTAACGCCCATTAAAGCGGAACGAGTCGAAAAGCAAATGTTAACTCAATTGTTGGATAAAAAACAACGCAATCATTGGGAACATTTGCTTGCAGTCGAAGGGATTGAACGCAATTCACTCCCCGAAGCACCAAAAGTCATGCCTCAAACCGCTAAAATTATTGCTTTCAATCCGCGTCCGATGTTGTGGAAAGCGGCAGTAGGTGCGTTTTTGGTGGCGGGCAGTTGGTTCCTGATGCGTCCTGCGACCTCAAATCCTGTAGAAGCGTATGCCGCAGAAATGCAGGCAATCATTAAAGCACCCGAAGTTAGGATGGGGCAAAATCCGAGCGCGCCCGAGTTAGAGTGGCAACAAGCCAGAAATGCTTACGCGAATAAGGATTTTAAAAAAGCGGGTGATGAACTCCAAAAAATTGTCGAAGCGGGCAAGGCGACTCCTGAACAACAATATTATTTGGGTTTATCGCGGTTTTTCCAACAAAACCCTAACTACAAAGCGGCTATCACCGCATTTTTGCAGGCGCAAAAAGATGGTTGGATTGGCGAGGATGAGTTAAGTTGGTTAATCGCGTTGGCACACTTGAAAAATGGGGACAAGGAAAATGCTCAAAAACCCTTAGAAGTACTCGTTGCGAAAAATGGTTATAAGGCAAATGAAGCGCGTCAATTGTTGAAAAAGTAATTTGGTTTCGGATGGTGGATTTCGGAATAGCTATATGAATAAATATTTTTATAACTTATTGAAAATCAATTCATTAAATTTAATGAAAATCCGAAATCCACCATCCGAAATTAAATTATAATTTCGCCGCGAAATACTTGTTTTGCCGCGCCGCAAAGCCATATTTCCGAGTAGCCGCCGCCTACATTCGGTCGAAAATGCACTTTCAAATCACCACCTTTTGTACTAATAGCTGTTTCTGTTTTTCGCCCATTCCGCAAATAACCTGCAATCGCTGCTGCCGTAACGCCTGTCCCACAAGAATACGTTTCCGCTTCCACGCCGCGCTCATAAGTGGCAACTTGCAATCCCGAAGGCTGCATTTCTACGAAATTGACATTGATGCCCTCTTTGCGAAAACGGTCGGAGTACCGAATTTCACGCCCATTTTCATACACATTCACATCTTTCAAATCTTCCACAAAAACAACAAAATGTGGTGAACCTGTATTCATCATGTAATAATCTTTTCCAATTTCGACATGTGGCACATCGCTCATTTTCAACTCAACCCAATCATCTGCCTTGACACAGGCTTCATGTGCGCCGTCAATTGCTAAAAAGTGAAATTTTTCAGGATTTTTCTTGCCCACAAGTCCTAAAAAGTGCGCAAAAGCAGCGATTGCACGACCGCCGTTCCCACACATCGAACTTTCGCGCCCATCCGAATTGAAATAAATCATTTCAAAATCGTACGTTTTGCGCAACGATTTTTCAACATATTGTAGCAAAATGAGTCCATCCGCGCCGATGCCAAAACGCCTATCGCATAGTTTTTCAATGGTTTCGACATCCTCGCGGGTGAGCCATTGTTTGCGGCGTTGGTCTAACAGGATGAAATCATTGCCCGTCCCTTGATATTTAAAAAAAGGAATTTTTTTCATTTTAAAATTTGTTTGATATTCATTTTTGTCCCGAATGACACAAATTTGCCCGAATTATTCGTGAAAATTCGTGTCATTTGCAGCAGTATAAAAATTTACTCGTTATTTTGCCGCAAATTTAAAAAACTATGAATCAAAAAATATTAAAAATTGGCATTACAGGCGGCATTGGAAGCGGAAAAACAACGGTTTGTAGCATTTTTGAAACGCTCGCCATTCCAATTTACTACGCCGACGACCGCGCAAAACGGTTGATGACGGAAGATTCAACCTTAGTTGCAGCCATTAAAAACTTGTTTGGCGGGGATGCTTATGATTCAAATGGTGTTTTGAATCGTCCTTTTATCGCACAAATTGTTTTTAATGAACCCGCTAAATTACAATCCTTGAATGCGTTAGTGCATCCTGCGGTGCGCCGCGATGCGCAAAATTGGCATGAAAACCAACTTAACACACCGTACACGTTGCAAGAAGCCGCTTTGTTGTTTGAAAATAATAGTTATAAATTGTTTGATAAAATAATTGTGGTATCTGCGCCGCAAGAGGTGCGTTTGCAGCGCGTTTTGCAACGGGATAAAATAGATTCCAAAGCCGTTTTAGCGCGGATGGCGCAACAATTGCCCGAAACGGATAAAGTAAAAAAAGCAGATTTTGTGATTTTCAATGATGGCAAAACTTTATTGGTGCCACAAGTGATGGCGATTCATCAAAGGTTCAAAATTGCAAACACATAGGTTCATAAGGGACATATATTGTTGATAATCAACATTCTATGTCCCCTATGAACCTATGTATTTGCAATTTTATATTTTAAAAATAAATGTTTTAAAATCATTTCTTTTCTTGCAACCCAATCGTGCAAAAGTGTATTTTTGCATTCGATTACATTTCATCACCAAAAATCACTCAGATATGATAAAAATACCGTATGGTGAAAGCAATTTTAAAGCATGGGTCGCAAACGATTATTTCTATCAAGATAGAACGCATTTTATTCCGATGCTTGAAAATTGGCATTCTAAATATCAAGTCTTATACGTTTTGTCGGAAAATCATTCCAATCGAGATAGCATGGTTTATGGCGAAAAACATTTGCAAACCTTGATGATTGGGCTCTTATTTCCCTACAAATCGTTTTTTATTCACAGCGAATACGAGAGTCAACGCCAATATCCTGATATTTTTTTGGAACGGGTTTATGGCAGACCATTAAAATATGAAGTGGTTTTAGAATTAAAATATGTGAAAAAAGGAGATGCTGATAGCCTACCAGAAGTTATACAAGATGCTGAAAATCAATTGAATAGATATATGATAACGGAACGTTTTTCACGACTCAATGTATGTGGTTTTTATATCATCTTTTTAGGAGGCAACGTGCATCAATGGCGCGAATGGGGACATTATTAATTGCGTATTTTTTGCTAAAAAATCAATTAAAATCAGAATATGAAATTTTTACTCGGCTATGACATTGGTAGTTCTTCGGTAAAAGTCAGTTTACTGGAAGCGGCAACAGGGAAAACGGTCGCATCTGCGACTTCGCCCGCTTCCGAAATGGCGATGTCTGCTTCAAAATCAGGTTGGGCGGAGCAATCGCCCGAATTGTGGTGGCAAGAAGTCATCCATGCGACTGCCAAATTAAAAAAAGCGTTTCCTTTTGACAAAACCGAAGTAGGCGCGATTGGGATTGCGTATCAAATGCACGGTTTGGTATTGGTGGACAAAAATTTTCAACCGTTGCGCCCCTCTATAATATGGTGTGATAGTCGTGCTGTCGAAATAGGGGAGGGGGCTTTTGAAAAGTTGGGTGAAATCTATTGTTTGGCAAATTATCTCAACTCGCCTGCGAATTTCACGGCTTCCAAATTGCGCTGGGTTATTGAAAATGAACCTGATATTTGGAAAAAAACGTATAAAATCATGTTGCCTGGTGATTTTATCGCGTTACGCATGACAGGGGAGGCGCGTACCACCATTAGTGGTTTATCGGAAGGCATTTTTTGGGATTTTGAAAAAAGGAGTATTGCTCAAAAATTGCTTCAATATTATGAAATTTCGGAAGATGTTATTCCCGAACGGGTTGAAACTTTTGGGGGACAAGGTTTTTTGAATGCGAAAGCTGCGGCTGAATTGGGTTTGCAAATCGGTACACCTATCACGTATCGTGCAGGTGATCAACCAAATAATGCATTCTCTCTCAATGTTTTACATAGTGGAGAAATTGCTGCTACGGCGGGAACATCAGGTGTGATTTATGGCATTACCGATAGAAATGAAGCCGATTTAAAAAGTCGTGTGAATACTTTTGTTCATGTGAATGATTCAGAAACGGCGCGGCGAAATGGTGTTTTATTGTGCATCAATGGCACTGGTATATTGAATTCGTGGTTGCGGCGCATGACGGGCGGTTTGGATTATGACGCGATGAATGCGGCGGCGGCAAAAGTTCCGCCGAATTCGGAAGGCGTTCTTTTTCTGCCTTTTGGCAATGGTGCGGAACGCGTTTTGGAAAATCGGCAATTGGGTGCGCAACTTTTGGGGGTTCAATTCAATCGGCATGGGCTGGGACATTTGTTTCGGGCGGCACAGGAAGGCATTGCTTTTTCATTAAATTATGGTTTTGAAATTATGAAAAACATTGGCGTTCAAGCAAATACGGTTCGGGCGGGGCAAGCGAATTTATTTTTGAGTCCGATTTTCAGAGAAGCATTTGCCAATACGACGGGCGCGACGATTGAATTATACAACACCGATGGCGCAACGGGGGCGGCTCGTGGTGCGGGTGTTGGGGTTGGTTTTTATAAAAATTTTCAAGAAGCATTTATTGGTTTGGAAAAATTGAAAACCATTGCGCGCCGATGCTATCGCCTAAAAGGACGACCGTTTTTTTTGCGTCGTGCCTACCAAAAATACATGGCAAGACCCTTGCATCTTTGTACGACTTATCACAACCGAGCGTATAAATCACGGGTAAATCGGAGCGCCATTGGCTGCTGACATCGACGACTTGTACTGGAGACTGCTCATTATTTGACAAAGAATTCTCTTTTTTGGTAACCAACGCCATAACCACTAGGCTCGCGAAAATTACTTTATGAGGCGCAAATTGACTCAACCACCCTTTCCAGAAGGGCAATTCAATTAAGCGAAAGCTAAAAATGGCAATCAGGGTTGTTA
>JBEEMZ010000251.1:0-7360 GCA_041192405.1 Bacteroidota bacterium
TTTAGTTTTGCACCCCAAAAATTTAAAACGATACTTTATTCTTTCCATACTGGCACCGTAACCGATCCATTTCAATTTTTGTCAAAAAATCAAAACTGCTATGAACAGCATGGTTACAAGAGTATTGAATCGAAACCTACTATTGTGTTTTTATTTATTGAGCAGCCTACCGTTGCTCAAGGCACAATTGACCGTGACTACTGACCGACCTACAGCGCATTACTCAGTCGGTAGTACCGCCCATTTCATGATTTCCAGTACCGCGTCGGGAACAGCGACGTATAAATTTTATTACGACAACAAAACAAATCCTATTAGCATAGGAAATATTTTGTTAAGCGCGGGTCAGCCCTCCATCCTACCCTATCGCCATACAGAGCCAGGAGTTGTGTTTTGTTCCGTCACACAAAATGGCGTTACTCAAACCTTAGCCGCCGCTTTTTCGCCGATGAATATCGCCCCTGCTGAACCCGAACCCGCCGATTTTGATGCGTTTTGGGCAAGTCAAAAAAACCTTATCAATAGCGTTCCGCTTGTACCTCAAGTTTCTTTTTACAGACAAGGCTACGGTTTCACAACTTATAAATTGAGTTTAGGAAGTATTGATGGGCGCAGCGTGTACGGATACATCAGCGTTCCAGAGAGTACGCCTTCAAATACCGTTACAGCTCCTTTTCCCGCCATTATCTCTCTACCCTCTTATGGAGATGCACCTGGCGTTTGCTCGCCCGATGAAACCATTCCTCAGCAAGGAAATGCCCTTTGCGTCAGCCTTAGTGTCCACAATACGGATCCGCTTGTACAAGACCCAAACGCGTATAAACCCCTTATTATCACTGATAAAGCAGGTTTTTATTATCGTTACGCATTGCTTGGTGTTGTTCAAACCATTAATTATTTGTTTACACGACCTGATTTCAATAAAAAAGATTTGGCGATTGTCGGCACGAGTCAAGGCGGTGGTTTAGCCCTTTGTGCCGCAGGCTTAGATAATCGTATCAAATTGGTTGCAATAAGCAACCCTGCTTTGTGCGAGCATTCGGCGTTTAAAATGGGTAAAGCAAGTGGTTTTCCTTATTACCTAAATGTCGCCCGAATCTCCAATACCGAAGCACTTGCATCTACTGCCGTTAAATATTATGATGCAATTTATTTTGCAAAGCGATTTAAAGGCGCAACTTATGCAGTGGTTGGTTATCAAGATGAGGTGACACCTGCTGCAACGACCTTTGCTGCACTTGCACAATTACGCGAAAAAACGCTTGTTTTTCACGCGCCTCAAATGGGACATGAGCATCCACAAGAATATTGGTCAGGACGCATGGCATTTTTTAGAAAATATTTTCCAAGTATGGTTCAATCTCCGATACAAGTTACCTTATCGCATGCCGCAGATGCGGGTACGGATAAAGTAATTACCGTAGGGCAGGCACTACCCTTGTCAGGAATCGTAGAATTAAATGGTGCAGTGGATAACGCAATGTCTGTGCGATGGGAAAAAATGAGTGGTACAGGTAATGTCATTTTCTCGGATGCTTTCAATCGCAATACACAAGCGAATTTCAGCACGGCGGGTACTTATACCTTGCGATTTTCGGCAACAGACAATCGTTTCCTCAATGGAAAGGTTTTCGTTGCCATTGATTATGTCACAGTTACTGTTAACAATAGTATTGTAACGCCGCCCCCAACAGGTTATTGTGAAGCAAAAGGCAACCAACCTTGGCATCATTGGATTGAACGGATTGAGAATGAAACGGCTGGTCATGGTAGTTTTAAAGAATGCTATGCTGATTTTACCGATAAAGTTTTCCGCGTTGAGCGAGGCAAAACCAGTGTTTTCCAATTGACTCCTGGATATACATGGCAAGCCTATAATGTTAATTGGCGGATTTGGATTGATTTTAATGATGATAAAGATTTTTTAGACCCAGGTGAAATGGTTGTTTCGACTATCGGCATCAGCCGATTGAATACGCATGTCACCATTCCTGCGGATGCACCATTAGGTAATAAACGAATCAGAATCGCTATGCAACGCGATACTTTTCCAAATGCTTGCGGCATCTATTATAGTGGAGAAGTCGAAGATTACACATTAAGTATAAGTGACCCCATTACAACAACGCCACCGCCTTCATATGGTTCGTCGAATCAGACCAATTATTGCACGGCAGGCGGCATTGCATCCAGTGTTTGGATTTCGGCGGTTCGTTTTGGAGAGGTGACTCACAACTCAAATTCAGAAGGATATGGCAATTTTATTGGTAAAAGTTTCACGATTCCGAAAAGTCAAGCAATTCCATTGGCTTTAAAACCGAGTTTTGTGGGTGCACCTGCGGATGTTTTTTGGAAAGTATGGATAGATTACGATAGAGATGGACATTTTGCCTTATCTGAAAACATTTGGTCGTCACAAGGCAAAGATATGGTGAATACTTTAATGTTTATGCCCTCCAATTTAGTAACAGGTATCCCCTATCGGATGCGGATTGTGATGCGTCAAGGAGCACCGCCCTTAGGATATTGCGATATTGTAGATGTCGGTGAAATAGAAGATTATACTGTTTTCTTGACGGGCGGTGCTGCTCAAACCAGTGGTTACAGTGTTTTTAAAGAGCAAATTCAATTATATCCCAATCCTGTAAGGGAAGAATTGACTATTGATTTGAACGCTTATGGTGGTGGGCAAGGCGCATTGAGGATTTACGACCCATTTGGAAAATTAGTTTGGGAAATGCAAGAAAATCGTTTTCCAAGCAGACAAATCAAATTAGATATAGCAAATTTTCAAGATGGCATTTATTTTTTGATGACCGAAGGGGCAGGTTTGCGCGTTTTATTAAATAAATTTGTTGTTTTAAAACAAAGATAGTGGATTGCGGAAGGTGGATTTCGAATTGTAGAATACAAGTATTTCGGATTACAAATGACTCAAGTCCGCAATCTGAAATCCACATTCCGAAATTATTTTATGTCACTTTTTTCAAATACATGTTTTTTTTAGAAAATAACACTAACTTTGCGGTCAGTAGAAAAAAACTTTCAGTTCACCATTCCCATTAGAATGAAAATTGACCAGCAAATTCAACAGTCCAAATTCAAGGACGAATATCAAAAATTATTGATAAATCTCATATTCACAGGCAATTATGTAACCATGCATCAAACCAATGTATTGAAACCATTTGGTTTGACTCCACAACAATACAATTTGTTAAGAATTTTACGCGGCAAGCATCCGCAATCTATTTCAGTTGGCGACGTGCAGGAAAGGATGATTTTTCCATCGTCCAATGTTACACGCATTATGGATAGATTAATTGAAAAAGGCTTGGTGTTGAGAACAGGTAATATCAAAAATCGGCGTATCCAAGATTTAAACATCCATGAAAACGGTATTGCATTATTAGCCCAAATAGATGGCGTTTATGAGCAAATTATTGGTGTTTTGACTAATTTGGACAAAAAAGAAGCTGAGTTATTAAATCTTTTATTAGATAAAATCAGAGATGCTAAAAAATAAAGGAGCGCACTTGAAAGTGTAAAATTAAACAGAATGACAGTATATTATTTGGCATCGCTACAATGCAATGGTAAAACGGATAGAACGGATTGAAAGATTCTAACGGATTTTTTTTTATTTTTTGCTCCAAAAAATCCGTTCCATCCGTTTTACCATTGCATCGCTGCCAAAGAATATTTTGCGCACTTTTCTTTCAAGACAGCCAAATTCAGGCTATTTAAATTAAAATCTTGCTGTTATTCCACCATAAAGATTCAATCCATACGTAGGATAATTTTGCCAACGCTCTCTTTTATTGTTTAAAATATTGTTGGCATCCACAAATGCACCAATATTTTTAGCAAACCAATATTCTGCCCCAATACTTAAATCAATCAAAGCCCCCAAACGATCTGCTTGACCTTGTGCATTTTTATAATTTACGCCGTTTTGAACATATAAATTGGCTTTAGCAAACGCTTTTTCGGGCAAAAACATATATTTCGCCGCAATATTCCAATCCAAAGACGGCAAACCCCAAGCTCTTTCTTGATTAGTTGGTGAATACGCATTTTGGCTCAATGTACCAGTAATTTCCAAATCCTTGATTGGACGCGCTGTAATCGTAGCACGCACATTAAAAATACCCACGGTGTCATAAATCGTTTTGAATCTTTTAAATCTATCAGAACTATCCGAAAGAAACATCGCTAAATTCCGAAAATTACTCCAACCTGCTTGCACTTGGTAGTCCAAAAACGAAACAACGCCTTTCACGCCCCCAAAATATTCAAATTGTTGTCCTGCCGTAATCCGAATGCGCGGCAACACATAAGGATTATAAGCACTCAAATTCCGATAAGAGTAGCGAATAAAATCGCCTTTCCAACCCGCATACGCCGATAGACCCCCTAAATTTACGGATGCTTCAAGGTCGGGCATTGGATAAAAGTCATCTTTATAATAACCCAAATTGGCACCAATTTTCACTTTAAACTGATCCGCATGATAGATAAAATAAGGTTGCAAGCGTAATGTATTCAAATCCTGTGATTTACCATTACTGACCGTATCATTACTCAAAAAATCGCCTTTCAACGAAATCCCGATTGGATGTTTTTCTTGAATCCATTTAGTGGCTTTTAAATCCATTGAGAATTCATTTTCATGCGTTCCTTGAAAATCAGACAAGTTATAAAATTTAATATCGGCACGATAATCAATATCCGCTGCGGTTTTAGCAGAATTATAAACGCTTGCACCAATGTTAAACAAATTAAAATGTTGTCGAGATGCTTCACTATTGATGGTATCTTTGGTATGATTGTAACCATAATACCATTGAGCATCTTGTTTAAATCCCACTTGCCCATCTATTGCCAATCCTTGTTGCGGCGCGAAAAAAGAACCCGAAATATCACCACCCGTTGTTGCAAAACGTTGATTTTCAATCGTTTTAAAATCGGCAGAATGGTGTTTTAATTTAAAATTTAAATTATATTTTTTAGGTTCCGTCAGCCGATAGGCGGCATCAAAATACGGCGAATTCGGCATGCCATAACCTGCCTTGACATACCCATCGTATTGCGGCGGTAACGCCTCTACTTTCATCGCCACAGGGCGCAATTTTGGAGGCAAATAATCCAAACTCACGCTCCGATTGGGTACATTATACGTTTGCGCTTTGACACTCGTATCGACCGCAGGCAAATAAGGTGTTGTTTTCACTTTTTCGGTTTCAATCAGCCGCGCATCGAAATTTTTGATAACTTCTTGGCTTTGGTCTTGGACAGAACCACCTCCTGTTGTTGGCTTACCTGATTGTGCTTGCGCACCGATTGCAAAAGCACAACTATATAAAATTAAGAATTTTTTGTTCATTACCGAGTTTATTAAAATTTTAAAGAAAAAGACCCGAATTGAACGAATTAGCACGAATTTTAAGTAAAATTAATTCTAAATTCGTGCTAATTCGTTCAATTGGTCTCCTATTTACCATGATCTAATTCAATGAGACCATTATTTTTATTGGGGTCAATTCTGGATTTTTTCTTTTCTTTCTCCTCCAACGTTTTCAATTTAACACGCGCTTCTGCAACCACACTTTTCATATTGGTTTCAGGATCCTCTTTAAAATTATCAATCACCGCTTCCAATGCTGCCCGTGCATTAAACAAATCATTTTTATCCGAATATATATCGGATTGCAAAACAACACATTTGGCAGACCAATACTGCGAAGTACTATTTTGACTCGCTCTATCACATCTATCCAATGCTGCATCCAAATTGCGTTGTGCATAATCAATAGACGCAACTAAAAACTCTGCTTCAGCCGTTTGTTCATCTGGTTTTAAAGTCGCAATCGCTTTCAATAAAGCCGTTTTAGCATTCGCATAATCTTTTCTATCAAACGCGATTTTACCCAAATACAAACTCGCAATCGCCGCTTGTTCTTTGGTTGCACGTGGATTATTAGCGACTTTTGTTGCCATATCATACACCGCATCGGTGCGATTGATGCGGTATGCTGAACGCATTGCCCCTAATTGAGCCTCAAAACGTTGTTCTTCAGTGGTAGCCGCTTTTTCCAAACGGTCATACAATTCGTAAGCCTTTGCAAAATTTTTACCACCGTTATAAGCAATCAAAGCCGATTTGCCCAATGCTTTTAAATAATATTTGCTACCCGTTCCCCGATTTGCAACCGTTTCATAATCGGTAAATGCTGCATCATATTGTTTTAAAATTGCATAAGACTCTCCCCTATCATAATATGCCTGCAACGCATTCACACCATTCGGGAAACGAGTCAAATAAGTGGTAAAACTCGCCACAGCACGGTCATAATTGCCTTGCTCATACTGCGTTTCAGCCGATTTGAACAATAAATTATCTTGCTGCATCCCATCTACGGTCATGCCTGGAACCGTTTTCAAGAAAGCAAAATAGTCATCAGGGCGATTCAAATCATGTACATAAATGTCTTCCAAACGCTCCAAAGCCGATTTTGCATCCACAGCATTGGGTTGATGTTGGAAAACTTGTTTATAATAAGTTGCAGCTTGTTCTTGATTGCCTTGATTACTCGCAATCAATCCCAAACGCATCAATGCAGGCACTGACAATTCCGTTTTACCTTTGTAATTATTTAACAACCGATTCAACGCTCGTGACGCATTATCCAATTGATTCATTTCTTGATACGTCGCGCCCGTTTCCAACAAGGCAGCAGGTGCAAATTCAGAATTTGGATATTGGTCGGCAATTTTCTCTAAGGCGAGCAATTTTTCAACTTTATTATTTTTCAAACCTTGAATAATCCCTTTTTGATAGAGCGCGTAAATGTAACCTGCATATTGATTGGTCACGGCTTCATCATAATATTTCAACGCTTCATCATATTTATTGCGTTTAAACATACAGTCTCCCGCCCGCAAAATCGCATCTCCTAATACATTTTGTTTAATATCATCGCCATAAATCGTTGCTTTATCGCGTTTGATACCCGCAACCGCTTCTTTGAAATAATCCAAAGCCGATTGATAATTTTTTTGTTTCAAATAATTATAACCTTGAATATAATTACCTAAATGCATCGAAGCATCTTCGGGCAACGTGCGCAAACCTTTTCCCAAAGTCAAAAATTGACTCATATATCGTTGGCTTGTGGCGTAATCTTTTTGCGTATTGGCAATATCGCCCAACCAAAAATTGGCAATTGCTTTTGCTTCCGAACTCATCGGCTCTGCGAGCGAGCGTTCAAAATAACTTTTAGCATCCGCAGGTCTGCTTTCTTGCATCAATTGAATGCCACGATACAACAATGCTTTTTGATAAGCTTCTTTGATTTTA
>JBEEMZ010000252.1:0-8879 GCA_041192405.1 Bacteroidota bacterium
ATAGGGCATTGCCCTATCTCTACGTTAAACGATTGATAATCAAATTCGGTAAAGATAGGGCATTGCCCTATCTCTACGTTAAACGATTGATAATCAAAATTATGATTAATAATGATTTACAAATATATTATTTTAATAATATATTTTATTCAAACCATTATTGCATACGCACAAAGCGATTTTAGCGATTTTCAGTTTGAAATCCATCATCCTGATGGACATATCGAATTAGATTTTGTACCCCATTTTTTTCCTAATAAAAAAGTAATGCGTTGTTTAATTCAAGACCAATATCACATTCAACCAAATGCGGATACAACAGGTTTTGCGCAGCGGCGGCAATGGTCTTGGGAATATGTGTCGCCAAAATTCGACAGCGTGGTGGAAAAAGTAGCAATTCGCCCTGCATATTCGTTTTACGAAGTGAATCGGAAGGCAAAATTGCCCAAAAACGCTCAAATCATGCCTGCAATTTGGGATTTTCGCGTTTTAAAAGACACCTTTTTAAAACAAAAAGATTGGTATTTGACACGCGTTATGAATGATGACGATGTGCAGAAAGACGAAAATTGTATTGTGATAAAGCTATTTGAATCCATTCCGATAGTTTATAAAACCTATCAATGTATTTTGAAAACACCTGCCATTTTAGTTCAAAATATTGATAATCAAATAATTACAGATACTTTAAAAGATAATTCGCCTTATTTGAAATGGACTCATGTAGCTGCTCGATATGTGACAAGGACTCGTTTTATACTCAAATCAAAACCGCGTTTTGTAATTAAAACAACATCTGATTCACTATTTAAACCCAATCAAAGCAACATTAATGGCAGAACGGGTGGTGTTTCAGAGTGGAGAGAGCGTGTTGTAATGAGCTGTCCTATAATATTTCCTCCGAATATGATTGCAGCCGTTCAAAAGGCACTCCGAAAACGATGTTTTCGAGTGAAAGTAACCAATATTTTTGATGTAGCAACCAAACATGCCGTAATTCAATATATGCGCAAAACCCTTCGACGCAATCAATGATTTATCATGCAACACGCATCATTTATCCTTCATCATTACTTAAATGACTCAATTTTTTTTACCTTTGCGGGCAATTTTTATTAAAAAGAATGAATTTAGTCATTGACATCGGTAATACGCGGATTAAAATCGCCTTTTTTGACCAAAATCGGCTCGTTCAGCAAGCGAACTTGCCTTTACAATCGTTAGAACACTTGTTGGAAGCCGCCGCGAATGCGCCCGCGCCTGTTCAACAAGCCATTATTACGTCCACAAGTAAGCCTGTGGAATCCGTGATTGCGGCATTTGAAAAAAAATTTTCTATCATCGCGTTGCAACATAACACGCCGATTCCGATAGAAAATGGTTACAAAACGCCTCAAACGCTCGGTAAAGACCGTTTAGCAGCCGTTGTGGGCGCGTCTGTGCTGTATCCAAAACAAAATGTTTTAGTGATAGATGCGGGTACATGCGTCACTTACGATTGGATTTCGGCACAAGGAGCCTATTTTGGGGGCAATATCAGTCCTGGTTTGCGGATGCGGTTGCAGGCGATGCACCATTTTACGGCAAAATTGCCGATGGTATTGCCTTCGACGAGTCTTTTACCGATGCATTTAATCGGTGTGGACACCGAAAGTGCCTTGCGAACGGGCGCGAGTATTGGATTAACTGCCGAAGTGGATGGGATGATTCAACGCTATCGCAAACAATTTGGCGTGTTGAAAACCATTTTTACAGGCGGAGATGGCGCTTTTTTGCACCAAAACACGACCGAAAAAAATACCATTTACGAACAAAACATTGTTTTAATTGGTTTGAACCAAATTTTAATTTATAACAATATAGTTGGTTAGTTGGTTCGTTCGTTCGTTAGTTGGTTGGTTGGTTCGTTGATTAGTTAGTTAAAGTATTGATAATCAATAACTTAGTTAACTAACGAACTAACGAACCAACCAACTAACTAACCAACTAACTAACTACTTAGAGCAATTCCATTTCGATGAATATCAAACAAAGGCTCATCACCATTTTTTTTTCTATGAGCATCGCCGCAGGGTCGGCACAGGTCATTGACAACGACTTCAAAAACAATCAGCCGAAAGAAAATAGTCCGTTTTCGCGCTTGGGCTTTGGCAATTACAATCCATCCACTTTGGCGGCAACTCAAAGTATGGGCGGGATTTCAGCAGGTTTCCGAGATGGTGATTTGTTGAATTTCCAAAATCCTGCTTCTTTTGGTTTTTTGCGTCAAGCGACTTATGAAGCGGCTTTGTACGGCAAAAATACGATTTTGACGGGTTCAAATACGAATTCCAGTAGTTGGAGTGGCAATTTAGGGTATCTCGCGCTTGGTTTCCATACACGAAGCCCGATTAATGAGGTTTTAGACAAAAAAGAAATACCTTGGAGTTGGGGCATGGGCTTTCAATTGTTGCCTTACAATACGGTTGGTTATAATGTGTCGTTTGTAAGCAAACATCCTGCGATTGATACTGCAATGATGACCACTTATCACTTGGGCAGTGGCGGCACGTATAAAGCCAGTTTGGCAACTGGATTGGTGTATAAAAATCTTGCAGTCGGCGCGTCATTTGGCTACCTTTTCGGTAAAATGAATTTAGACAGGCAAATACAATTTTCAAATTTACCTTATGCGGCACCTGATTTGTTGAGTGACGAATATGCTGTGCGCGGTATTTTTGGACAGTTAGGCGTTCAATACGACCTTTTATTGGACAAAGCTCCCGAAATTCGACAAAAACGGCATTTAATTTTTGGCGCGTCCGTGCAACCTGGTTTTGATATAACGACGACGACCACGCAATTTTATCGTCGCCGCAGTTACACGGTTACGGACACATTGCGTTATATCACGGACGTTGCAGGTACAGGACGCATGCCGACAGAATATAATATCGGTTTAATGTATGAAAAAACAGGTTTATTCCGTTTGGGCGCGGATTATAGCGGCGCGAATTGGAGTACCTACACCAATCAAGGTAAACCGTATCAAGATGTACTGTTTGATACCTATAAGTATGCGGTTGGTTTGGAATACATTCAGGATGCGACTTCTTATAAATCATATAGAAAAAAAATTAGATATAGATTAGGATTTTCGGCAGGAACAGACCCGCGCAAAGTAGGAACGGAACAATTGAAACAATATGCTGTCACAGCAGGACTCGGTTTCCCAATTATTATGCCGCGTGAACAAACTTCTTACATGCACTTGGCATTGGAATACGGCAAATTATATAGTTCCACTTTGTCAGAAGAATCGGTACGCATTACAGTTGGGTTTACCTTGAATGATAATACATGGTTTTTAAAACGCAAGTATCAATAATTGATTTTCAATTAAATAGAAAAGAAGTCATATTGGTAGCCCAATATGACTTCTTTATTTTGCAATGTAATTACATTGTTAAGGCGTAACCTTAAAAAGTTACGAGTCAAATATAGAATAATTTTTGCAATACAAAAAAAAAATATAACTAAAAAAGCCAAAAAAAAACTACCACAATTGTACTAAAACACTTAATTTGCCGTCTGAATCTGTAGCGTTAGAAAAGATTCTTGTCACAGTATCAGCACTGGAATATTCAGGTTTGATTCAAAAAAATATATCATTATTTTGAATATAAAAAAATATGTATATTTTTTAAATCATTTCATGATACCAAAGTGCAGATTAAAATTGCCCTTATAACTTATGCCAACTTCAATGACTCCTGCTGAAAATCAGCACTTATCTAAAAGCTTAAAATTCCCGTTATTATTTATAGCGGCAATTTGGTTGGTACATATTGCACAATCGTCCTTACATTTGGATTTAGGCGATTGGGGCATCTATCCGCGCATCCTTTCGGGACTTGTGGGCATCCTTTTCGCGCCCTTTTTGCACGGTAGTTGGGGGCATTTGACGGCAAATACCATTCCTTTTTTTGCCTTATCGCTCTCGGTTTTCTATTTTTACCCGCGTGTTGCGACGCGGAGCATGGTTTTAATGTACTTTTTGAGTGGTATATTGGTGTGGATTTTCGCGGATGCGGGGTATCATATCGGTTCGAGTTATGTGGTTTATGCGATGTTGTCGTTTGTTTTTTGGAACGGCATCTTTCGGCGGAGCGCGTATTCGATTTTTTTGGCGTTATTGGTGCTTTCGATTTATGGGGGGATGTTCAGTGGCATCGCGCCTTCTTTGGAAAATGAATTAAATCATATTAGTTGGCAAAGTCATTTGATTGGTGGCTTTGTCGGCATTTTTGCGGCGTATTATTATAAGGAGGAGTTGGAAATCAGCGAATTGACCCGCGATATGCAGACGGAAGAAGCGAAACAATATTTTTTCACCCGTGACGTGTTTGAAAAAACGCTCGCAGAACGGCAACAAGAAGAAGAAGAACGACAATTGCGCGAGTGGGAAGCGCGCAAGCATGATAATCCATATTTTGGGACTTGGTACACCAGTTCTACAGATATGTAGTTATTTTGAATCTTGAATGAAGTTTCGTAGAAAGCATCAAAGAGGTCATCTTTGATGCTTTTTTTATTGGGCAAGTAAAAAGGGGCAAATAACGGTTGGAAGATGACTTTTTCGAGTTATAAATTATTGATTATCAATAAATTATAACTCAATTTGTTTGATTGCTTCCATTCCACTCTACCATCCAAAAAAGAGGATTAGAAAAGAACCGTAAAACCCCGATTCGCACCTATTGAAAATAAGCCATATCCATTATTGATATTAGAATACAAAATCACAGGCTCCGCCAACGGATTATTTAAAGTGGACTGATACAAAGCATACGATTTGATGTAATTGAATCGCTCTTTGGTAATCGAAAGCAACACCACTTGTATCGAACCCGATACCGCGACATTGCCGCCACCGCCACCGCCACCACCGCGTCCACTGCTTTTCAAACGGCGATTCGTATGTTCGCGCCAAACAATGCGTTTACCATCCAAATTTCTATCTGTAACCACATTGCTTTCCGACAAAGGGTCAAGGCTTGAAAAGGGTATATTTTGAATCGTTTCAGTGCCAGCAGCATCTTTCGTGGTTGCTTGCGCAACGGCTGTATAATAATTTTCTTGATTCGCAACGTCTTTAAAATCAAGGACATACTCATCTCGAATATTTTTACTAAATGGATTATTCGGGTCTGTGACACTCGCATCAGGGTTATACGTGACGCTATCCAATTTGGTACTTGCAGGCATTTTTTGAGTAGATTCGATGGTCGGGTAGCCAGGTGCCGAAATCGTCAACGTATAAGTTGCGCCATCTTCCGCAAGTGGTTGTGCTAATGTTGTTCGGTAACGACCCAAACCTGTAGAATTTAATTGGGCAAACGCTTGTCCATTTTTCGTCAGTTTGACCACAACGCCTGAAACGGTATCTATCAAAATGGGTACAACTTGAGTCCGTCCGCCGCCAGGACGGTTTGGATTGGTCAAAATCGTATCCACACCCGTGTAATCATATGGCGTATTGTCCAAAGAGGCGCGTGTGGTCGTTACGAAAACGTTCAATTCCTGCTCGCCCGACCAAAAATCAGCAATCACGACTAATTTAGCTTCGCGCAATGGAATCGCAACATCTACAATGGGCGTGAAATAATTCGCCGAGCAACTGCTGAATAATACCGTCGCAATGAGTGTAATATATTTAAAATCAATGATTTTCATATTATAAATATTTTATTTTTAAAATTTAAAATTATAGGCAATAGACGGTATAATCGGAAAAATACTCGCTTGTCGAATCACATTTGTACTCGTCACCGTGCCATTTGCATTATAAACATCTTGCGAATCCAAGAATAAAAACATTGGATTTGCCCGATTATACGCATTGTACGCACCAAAATTCCAAGCACCCGTATAACGTTTTTTCTTAACTTTTCGCTCAAAGGAGAAGTCTAAACGATGATACGAAGGCATCCGAAACGCATTTTTTTCGCCAATAATTTCAGTCGCGCCGTATTGTCCGAAAGACGTAATGGCTCCACTTGGATTGTATAAATACGTGAGAGACGGCGTGTTATATATTAATTCTGGTAATGATGTGGCATTTCCAGTACCGTATTGCCACGAACCACTGAATGACCATTTATCCGAAATCTGATACGCAACCAATGCTTTAAAATCATGTCGGCGGTCATATTTGAATGGATATTCCAACCCTTTGTTAATCGCATCAAATTTTCTGAAATTTTTCGACCACGTGTAACCTAACCAACCTGTCAACCGACCTTCTTTCTTTTGAACAAATAATTCAAGTCCATACGCGGTTCCTGTGCCTTGCGCAACCCGATTTTGCCAAGAAGTGCCATTCAAATTCAAAAAATTCGCACCTTCCGTATATGAAATCACATTATTCATTTTTTTGTAGTATGCCTCGACACTGAATTCATATTCATTCCGAATCGTTTGCGCAATGCCTATCGCCGCTTGCCAAGCATCTTGTGGCTTGACTTTCGCGGTACTCGGAACCCATAAATCGGTCGGCAAACCGAGCCCTTCATTTGTTAAAAGATTAATATATTGGCGCATTGTCACGAAAGATGCTTTGGCTGCGAGGTTTTGACTCAACGGATAATTCATCCCAATACGCGGTTGCAACGAGGTGTAGGTAACGCTATCCACCTTGAAACCCGAAAAATGCGCCCCAATACTCAGTTTCAAAAGCCCTATTTTCAATTCATCTTCTAAATAAACGGCGGTTTCTAATGCTTTTGTATTGCCTTCGCCTAAAGTCGTATCAATATTGAAACGAGCCGCTTGCACCGCTAACTGCAACGTGCGCGGCGAATACGTATGATTTGTAACACCAACACCAAATCTTATATGGTTTTGAGGATTAATAACGTAATCAAAATCGGTTTTAAAACCAATATCGGCGATCCCCGAACGCAAACTTGCCGTATTATCCGTAACCACTGTATCGCGGCGATTGCTCGCAGAAGTCAAAATATTAACATTAAAACTACTGTATGTGAAGGTCGTATTGGCAAATAACTGATTGTTAATCAAGTAGTTCCAGCGCAATGCCGTTGTTAAATTGCCAAAATCAATGCCACCACTTGTTGAATTAGAACGCTTATTATCCGTAGCGGTTCGCGTGAATGCAAATCCAAAAATGTCTGCGCCATTGTACGCGCTCAAGAAAATGCGATGTTTTTCATTGATTTTCCAATTAATCTTCGCATTCAAATCGTAAAAATATAATTTAGGGTCAATCGTTGTCGTTTCATTCGTATTCGAGGCATTTTGCGAGGCAACCGACGCACTAATCACAGGTTTCACAGATGATAATCTACCGCCGAATCGAGCAGGAAAACCGCCTTTTGTCAAGGTTACGTCCTTAATCGCATCGCCATTAAACACCGAGAAAAAACCACCAAGATGGCTCACATTATACACAGGAACGCCGTCTAACAAAATTAAATTTTGATCAGGGCTGCCTCCGCGCACATATAATCCGTTTTGACCTTCCGTACCCGCTTGAACCCCTGGCAATAATTGCAATGCTTTTAAAACATCCACTTCACCAAGTAACGCAGGCACTTTTTTAATGAGTTCAATCGGAACTGTGACTTGACTCATTTGAGTCCGTTCTTCGATTCGATTTTGTTTTTTGGCAGAAATCTCAATCGTTTTGATTTCTGCATACTCCTTCATCCGAATATTAAAGGTCGTATCGCGCTTTAAATCAAATTTAATTTCGGTAGGCTCGTACCCAACATACGTAAACACCAAATCCACTTCGCCTTTTGGCAATGTTAGCGAGAAGAAGCCATACGTATTACTAACCACGCCAGAACTACTTTTTTTGTCGTAAGCGGCGGCGGAAAACAGTTTTTCGCCACTTGCAGCATCTTGAAGGTAGCCACTAATCGTAAAAGTGCGTTGCGCAAACAAGTGCAAAGGCAGCAGAAACGCTAAGATAGGTACTATTTTTTTCATTGAAAAGGGTTGAAAAATAATTTTAAAAGAAAATTTGACCTTAGCACGTCGGAAAAGGTGTAAGTGTTGCGTGACGATTGTAGAAATAATATGGCTCATCTGCCTTTTGGATGAAAACACATAGAAACAGCGATTTTTGAAATACATCGAAACCGTATGCTACACTACTAAGTTGTTAAAGATTTAATATGTAAGTAATTGATTATCAATTTATTTTTTCCGCAGATTTCGCAGATTTTCTTTTGGACTCTTTTTCTGCGAAAATCTGCGGGAAAAAAACATATTACAACTTTAACAATTCAGTAGAATAGTTGGCTGATACGGCAAAATTTGAGAACACTCTTTATCCACAAAGACCAAACAAAACCCTAAAAGATTCGGTCGCTGAAAACGCGGTAACGCCATGTATTCACAAAGTTGCTGATAACCGCGTTCCGCAATATCTTCTAACAACGGTTTTACAGGCACGGGCGCAGGCAGCGCAGGTGCAACAGGGGGCGCAGGTGTTTGGGCTTTGCGCGATTTGGCGACTTTTTTCACGGGCGTTGGGGGCGCGGGCGCATCCACGGGCTTGCCATCCTTGTCCGCCCATTTCAACCGATTTTCTTTTTTCACATATTTTAATTCGAGTACAATCTCATGTTTAATATCCACTTGTGGAATGCGTTCCAAAAAAACATCAATATAGCGTCGTTGATGCTCCATTTCGCTCCGAATTAAGTAACTTTCATACGGAAACAGCATCCCAATCACCAATGTTTTGAGGTGTTTTTCGTTATAACCGTAATTATCCCGCGTCGAATGTTCCTTGTCGAGGACTTGCGCCACATATTTGGTAAACGGTTCAATGTTCCCTTGCATGACTAATTGATAAACCGATTCGC
>JBEEMZ010000253.1:0-7316 GCA_041192405.1 Bacteroidota bacterium
GTGATTTTGGAAAAAAAAGCATCTCTCTCCACCCCGCCCGTTCTCAAGCCGAACGGTTGCTTGGCGAAATCCCAAAACCATCCTGCGCAAAGTATAGTTAGTTAAAATATTGATAATCAATTATTTAACCAACTAACTAACCAACTAACTAACCAACCAACTAAATAACTAATAAATTTTTTATATGAATTACAAACATACCGTCAAAGAACGGTTCTTGCGTTACGTTCAAATAGACACGCAAGCAGACCCGATGTCTAAAACGCGTCCGAGTAGCGAAAAACAAAAGCATTTATCGCGCCTCATCGTCCAAGAACTTCATGAAATGGGTATTTCAGATGCTGAAACGGATCAATATGGGTACGTTTACGCAACGATTCCCGCGACGACAACCAAATCGAATGTACCTGTGTTATGTTTTTGTGCACATTTGGATACTGCGCCCGATTGTTCTGGGACGGATGTGAAACCAATTGTTCATGCTAATTATCAAGGGCAAGATATTATTTTGCCTGATGATATGACTCAAATTTTGCGTCCAACCGAGCATCTGCAATTGACTGAAAAAATTGGACACGACATCATTACCGCGAGTGGGTTGACGCTTTTAGGGTCAGATGACAAGTCGGGTGTGGCTGAAATCATGGATGCAGCTCATTTTTTCATTCATAATCCGAATATTCTGCATGGTAAAATACGGATTTTATTCACAACAGATGAAGAAATTGGTCATGGTGTGGATCATGTAGATATTCAAAAGTTAGGTGCAGAGGTTGGTTACACGCTGGACGGCGGCGCGATTGGGACGCTCGAAAATGAAACTTTTTCAGCCGATGGCGCAACAATTGACATTCAAGGCGTACCTTCTCATCCAGGTTATGGGAAAGGCATGATGGAAAATGCTCTTAAAATTGCATCCGATATTGTATCTGCATTGCCAAAACATCGTTTAACGCCCGAAACCACTCATAAAAAACAAGGTTTTATACACCCAACCAAAATAGAAGGTGGTTTGGAATATGCCAAAATTGGGTTTATCTTGCGTGATTTTGATGACGATTTGTTGAAAGAAAAGGCAGTTATCCTTAAAAATACGATGGATAAAGTAATGAAAAATTATCCTAATTCAAAAGCAACTTTGACCGTTTCGGAACAATATCGCAATATGAAAAAAATATTGGATGCGCAACCGCGAATTGTCAAATATGCGATAGAAGCTATTAAAAAAGTGGGTTTGAAACCACAATTAGGCAGTATTCGGGGCGGAACAGACGGTTCACGACTGTCTTTTATGGGTTTGCCCTGTCCGAATTTGTTTGCAGGCGAGCAGGCAATTCACTCCCGACATGAGTGGGTTTCCGTTCAAGATATGGAATTAGCTGTTAAAACGATTGTGGAATTGTCTCAAATTTGGGAGGCAAACGCATAAAAAACTTGTAATATCATGGTAGAAATCGCAAATAATCTTGAATCCAAAATTAAAGATGCTTTAATTGAGTTTGAGCATTTTACGGAAACGGATTGGTCATTTAAAGCCGACCCTAAAAAATGGTCGCGTAAAGAAATTTTAGGGCATTTGATTGATTCGGCTCAAAATAATATTCAAAGAATTGTTAGAGCACAGCAAATCAATGATTTACATATTATTTATAGTCAAAATCATTGGGTCGCGGCGCACAATTATCAATCCTATCCGATTGCAGAATTGCAATTGATATGGTTTTACACGAATAAACATTTTTGTCATTTGTTGAGAAATGTGCCCCTTGAAAAGTATCAAAATCGTTTGAATATGGGTAGTGCCAATGCGCCTGATTTGTGGACGATGGAAAGCGTTGTGCAAGATTACATGGTTCATTTGGAACATCATTTGAAACAAATTGCTTGAATGGAAATACGGATTGATGCGGGATGGATACGGATGTTAAAGTAGGTAATATTTCCCCGCAGATTTTCGCAGATTGAAGGTTCTAAGAACCCAAATCCGCGAAAATTTGCGAAAAAAATCAACGAAATCTGCGGGAAAAGTGAAACATCCCAGATTTTCGCAGATTTTAGGTTCTAAAAACCCAAATCTGTGGGAAAAGTATTCCCAAAAATGAAACATCCCGTGTAATCCGTATTTCCCATTTACACTACTGAGTTGTTAAAGATTTAATATGTAAATAATTGATTATCAATCTATTTTTCCGCATATTTCGCAGATTTTCTTTTGGACTCTTTTTCTGCTAAATCTGCGGGAAAAGAGCATATTACAACTTTAACAACTCAGTAGTGTAATTTCCATTAACCCAACTTAAATTTTTATTATGCACTAACTATTTATTATCAATGACTTATGCAACGAATCATTTAAAATAAACTTTTACCAAAACAGGCAAATGATCACTATAACCACCATGATATTTCGGTCCCGAATACGTGCGATTCGGTCTTCCTTCACCCGTTTTTGGGTCTTTGAAAAGCATAAAATCTTGTTTAAAAATCGTCTCCTCCGCAGCCACATGAATAGGTGCATTGGAGCGCAATAAAGTGCCATTTACAATAATATGATCTAACATTGACCAACCACCATTATAATAATGAGAACCCAAACCGCGTTTTTTTGGCAAAGCAGAAAGGTCATATAATGCGTTCGCAGGCGGCAATATTTTAGATATTGGGTCATAAGCAGTCGCGCCAAGCGTGGTTTGAATGCTTTCATTTTCGGGTTCATCGTTCAAATCGCCTAAAATGACCACTTTTGTATCGGCATCTTCTTTGAAAAGCGCGTCCACATTTTGACGCACCACCGTTGCAGCCGCTTTACGTCGAGCAACGCTTTCGGCTTCTCCGCCGCGTCTGCTGGGCCAATGATTGACATAAAATGTAACTGCGTAACCACCTTTCAATGAACCATTTACACGCAAAATATCTCTGGTTTTATCATTGGCATCTTTGCCTGTAAACTGAACTTTCAACGGTTCAGAACTTTTAATAGACAACACGGACGGTTTGTACAACAACGCAACATCAATACCGCGTTCATCGGGCGAGTCATAATGTACAAAATTATAACCTTGCGTTTTCAAGGCAGGTTGCGCGACTAAATCCTGCAAAACGTGCGCATTTTCCACTTCACAAACGCCTATTGCGGCAGGCGAACCCATTGCGACAATCACTTGTGCGAGGTGTTCCAATTTTTTTTGATAGCGTTCGGGAGTCCATTGCGATTTGGAAGTGGGCAAAAATTCACTATCATCAATTTTAGGGTCATCTTCGGTATCGAACAAGTTTTCAACATTGTAAAATGCAAAAATAGTGGAATCTTCTTTTTGAGAAACGGCGGGCGGAGTGACTTTTGTGCCGTTATTCGTGACAGCAGGCGGGGAAACCTTTGGTGTACAAGCAAAAATATTGCATAGTACCGTAAACATTAAAATTTTATTTTGATACAAACGCATAAACACTTTTTTGATTGGTTAATAAAAAATTTGCTTCACAAAGGTAACAAATTTCATTGAATAAAAATTGCGCCAATCGTATTGTAACAACGGGCGCAATTCTTATTCTATTGAAAATCAATGAATTAGGATTGTAATTTACTATTTTTTTGACTATACGTGAAATAAACAACTAATCCGATGATCATCCAAATAAACGCTGAAACCAACGTTATTTGGTCAATCGCCACAATCATGCCCAAACAAACGATTGCTCCTAAAATGGGTACAAGCGGCACTAATGGCGTGCGGAAACCTTTTGAATCAGCCGCTTCTTGAGTCGTTTCGCCTTTGCGCATGATTAAAACGCCGAGACTCACCAACACAAATGCCAATAAAGTACCAAATGAAGTCAAATCGCCCGCAACGCTGCCAGGCACAAACGCTGAAAAGATGCCTACAAATGCAAATAAAATCCAATTTGATTTGTACGGTGTGCGGAATTTTGGATGCAATTCAGCGAATACTTTTGGCAACAAGCCATCTTGAGACATAGAATAAAAAACACGGCTTTGCCCCATCAACATCACAAGAATCACAGAGGAGAAACCTGCCAAAATCGCAACCGTTACAGCAGTTGCCAACCAACCATATCCTGGCATGTGTGCCGTAATTGCATAAGCAACCGACGCTTCACGACCTTTAGCAGGGTCAGCGAATTCAGTCCAAGGGGCAACACCTGTTAAAACGTGTGCAAACAAAATGTACAAAACCGTACAAACTGCCAACGAACCCAAAATCCCAATCGGCATATCGCGTCCTGGATTTTTAGCTTCTTGCGCGGCTGTCGAAACGGCATCAAAACCAATAAATGCAAAAAAGACGATTGCCGCGCCGCCAACAACACCGCCATAACCATGTTTGAAAAAGGGCGCGTAATCAATTAAGACTTTGCCCGTTTTCGGGTCTATAACAGGCGGTTGATTTGCGGGAATAAAATAAGGAAGATGGTTCGCAGGGTCAATAAATTGATAGCCTACTACAATGAAAATCAATACAATAGCAACTTTAATCGCTACAATAACCGCATTTACCGTTGCGGATTCTTCTGTTCCGCGAATCAATAACATGGTTAGAGCTAACAGAATGATCAAGGCAGGAGCGTTCATAATGCCGCCTTCAAATGGAGAATGACACCATTCATGCGGTATTGCGCCGCCTAACAATTTGTTTAAATATTCGCTCCAAGCGATAGATACGGTTGCTGCGCCGAGCGCGTATTCCATAATCAACGCCCAGCCGATAATCCATGCGATGATTTCGCCCATTGTTGCGTATGCATACGTGTACGCGCTACCTGCGATGGGAATTTTGGATGCGAATTCTGCATAACAGAGTCCTGCGAAGGCACAACCGATTGCGCCGACGATGAAAGACAGGGTAACTGAGGGACCTGCGGCTTGTGCGGCGGCGGATGCGGTGCGGACGAAAAGCCCTGCGCCGATGATTGCGCCGATGCCTAATGCCACTAAATTCCATGCGCCGAGGGTTCTTTTGAGTCCTTTTTCGGAATCGGAGGCTTGCTCTAAGAGACTTGCCAAAGATTTTTTAACCCACAAATTTGCCATACTTTTTTGGTTGTTTAAATTTGCAAAATTATTTTTGATTGTTAAAAGTCGGCTTTTCCGACGGAAATTGTTTTTCTGGGTCAAAACAAAGCAAAAATTCGCGGATTACAAAGAAAAATCAAATATTTATTTTGTTTGGCTTAACCACGAATTGCACGAATTTTCACAAATTCGTATCGCAATTTGTGAAAATTTGTGCAATTCGTAGCTAAATAATCTAAATTGCGCCTTTATTTTACAAAAATTATCAAAAATGTATCGAATACTCTTATTTTCGTTCTTCACATTGGTTTTAAAACCAATATTTACGCAGGCGCAATCATGTTGTCAACCGCAAAGTCAAGCCGATTTTCAATTATTGGCAGATAATAAAGCATTTCGGATGTCGCATGACGAGCCGCTTCCATTTACATTCGCTTCCAAAACGGGCGGTGAAATGATGACTTTTAAAACGCCCGATGGCAAAACCGCCAATGGGTTTTTGTTAAAAGCCAAGACAAAATCTAAAAAATATTTATTTGTTTACCAAGAATGGTGGGGTTTAAACGACTACATCAAGCAAGAAGCAGAAAAATGGTATAATGAATTTGATGGACAAGTCAATGTTTTAGCGATAGATATGTATGATGGAAAAGTTGCAACCAATCGAGAAGACGCGGGCAAATACATGAAAGAGGCACAAGAAGCGCGTTTGGAACAAATTGTAAAAGGAGCGATTTCATTTGCGGGTCGTCGGGCGAAAATTGCGAGTATCGGCTGGTGTTTTGGCGGCGGCTGGTCGTTGAAATCGGCTTTATTAGAAGGCAAACGAGCTGTTGGATGTGTGATGTTTTACGGGATGCCCGTGAAAGAGGTGGATAAATTAAAAACACTTCATACAGATGTGCTTGGCATTTTTGCAGGGCGCGAAAAATGGATTAATAAAGAAGTCGTTGCAGATTTTGAAAAAAACATGAAAACGGCTTCAAAATCGGTCACAACCAAGATTTTTGATGCGGAACACGCATTTGCAAACCCGTCAAACCCTAATTTTGACAAAGCGGCAACCGCAGAAGCATTCAAAATGGCAAGTGATTATTTGAAAACACGCCTTTTGAATTGAGTATCTGAATTAGGATTCTTAGGATTTTTAGGATTTGGAAGGATTGATTTATAAGATTCAAATGATATAAATAATTGATAATCAATATATTGTATCATTTGAATCCTATAAATCAATCCTTCCGAATCCTAAAAATCCTAAAAATCCTAATTCAAAAGACCGATAAAAACTTGTCCATTTTCGATTTGCACAGGATACGTTTTAATCGAAAAAGCATCGCCCGACAAACATTGACCACTTTCCAATGAAAACGTTTTTTTATGAAACGGACATGCTACTTTTGGCTCATCGCCTTGTGTGCCTATCATACCGCGTGATAATGCCATTTGTTTTTTATGCGGACATTCATTTTGAGTCGCAAACCATTGATTGAGGCGCGTAAAATGAAAAATAGCGATTTGTTCGCCCTGAATTAAGGCACAAACACCTCCATTTTCGGGTACATCAGCCGTATTGCAAGCAGCAACCCATTTTATATTAGAAATTTGATTCATTGATTTTAATTTTAATATCTAAATTAGGATTTATAGGATTTTCAAGATTCAGAAGGATTGATATTCAAGGGTTTAAATCTTAAAAATCTTTGAAATCAATCTTATTTAATCCTTAAAATCCTACAAATCCTAATTCAACAGCTTACCAAGTTGCTTTTTTTTGTTCTCTCAGATTTTCAAATTTAACAGAAGGATCTTTTTCCGTCGTATTCACAAAATGATTAAAGCGTTTGCGAATTTCGGGCGTTTCGACCGCATGTTTCCACTCGCAATGATACGTTCCGACAAGACTATTCATCTCCGTTTCCCATTGCGCCGCCATGCCCAACGCATCATGTATAACGACTTCCTTCAAATAATCCATCCCACCTTCCATTTTCGACAACCAAACAGAAGTTCGAGTCAAAGGCTCTGCGGTTTTGATGTAAAACATTAAAAAACGGTCAATATATTGGATACAAGTTTGACTGTCGAGGTCGGCAGCTAACAGTTTTGCATGAGCAGGTTTGGAACCACCATTACCACAAACAAACAAATTCCAACCTTTTTCAGTCGCAATCAACCCAAAATCCTTAGAATTTGCCTCCGCACACTCCCGAATACAGCCCGAAACCGCCGATTTTAACTTATGCGGCGAGCGCAAACCTTTATACCGATTTTCAATTTCAAT
>JBEEMZ010000254.1:0-7235 GCA_041192405.1 Bacteroidota bacterium
TGATAAAGAATACAGGTTCGGGTCACGATATATTATGACAAAATATCGTTCGTTATCGGCTCATTATGCTAGCGATATGGGTTGTGGGGTCGGTTTAACGGTCAGGTATTAGTTTTTTAAATTTTAAAAAATGAAAAATTTAATTAATATAATTTTATTGCTATTCGTAATTCATTCGGTGGATGCACAGCATTTGGAACCGCCGCCGTTGCGCACCTACACAAAAACGGTAGATACAAGCAGTAAAATAGCAAAAACGGACTCAATAACCGTTAAAAGTCGCCTCGAAACGGAGATTCAACAAATTTCAACAGTGCAAATCTCTGGCAAACGCGGTGATAATAGCGTTTCAAGCCTTGACCCGCGCAATGTGGAGCGTATCAGCAGCAATGAATTGAAAAAAGCTCCTTGTTGCAATTTGTCCGAAAGTTTTGAGACCAATGGAACGGTAGATGTCAAGTATGCAGATGCCGTAACGGGTGCTAAAGAGATTCAATTATTGGGTTTGCGTGGGATTTATACGCAATTGATGGTCGAAAACCGTCCTGATTTCTATGGTTTGGCAGCGCCTTTTGCCCTTGAATACTTGCCTGGTACTTGGCTTTCGGGCATTGAGATTTCCAAAGGAACGGGTAGCGTCAAAAATGGGATGCAAGCCATTACGGGACAAATTAATACCGATTTGCAATTGCCTTCCAAAGATGCACCGCTTTTTGTCAACGTTTATGGCGAACAAATCGGGCGTTTGGAGGCAAATATTCATTTAAATAAAGTCGTAAATCCGAATTTTAGTCATGGATTATTGTTGCATGGTTCTACTTTTCAAAACAAATTAGATCATAATTACGATGGTTTTATAGACATGCCTTTGAAAAAACAATTCAATGGTATGTACCGAGCTTTTTTTGAAGTGGCTGAAAAATGGGTAGGGCGCGTCGCCGTTCACGCTTTAACAGAAACAAGATTAAGTGGACAACTCATTGATAATGCGTTAATTATAAATCCATTTAAAATTTATATTAAAAATAATCGCGTTTCTGTATCAGGGAAATTAGGCTATTTAGGATTTAAAGAACCTTATAATACATTCGGGTCGCAATGGGCGGCGACTTATCATGATGTCAATGCGTTTTATGGGCGCAACCGTTACACAGGTACGCAGCGCAGTTTTTATGGCAATACCATTTATTCAACAATTATTCACACGACTGACCATAATTTGAGTTTGGGGGCGAGTTTTCAATACGATAATTATGCGGAAAAGCTCAATGACCAAGATTTATCGCGTGTAGATGCGTTGTTAGGAGCGTTTGGAGAGTACACTTATAATCATCCTCATTTGAATGGTTATAATGATATTACATTTATCGCTGGTTTGAGAACGGATTTTCATCCTAAATTTGGTTTATTTGTATCGCCGCGTTTAAATTTCAAATATAATTTTAATGCAGGTGATGTATTGCGTATTGCGGCGGGTCGCGGTGTGCGCGTTGCGAATCCGATAGCTGAAAATGTCGCTTTTTTAGCAACGAATCGAGCGATTATCGTAGCAGCCGATTTGAAACCCGAAGATGCCTATAATATAGGTGTCAATTTTGTAAAAACATTTAAAATTTTGGGGGGGCGAGAGGCAAGATGGAGTGTTGATGCTTATCACACTCAATTTATTAATCAAGTGATTGCGGATATTGAAACGGATTATCAAAAAGCGCAATTTTACAATTTGAAGGGTAAATCGTATGCAAACACCTTTTTAACCATGCTTAATTTGCCTATTTTAAATGGATTCGATATAAAATTGGCTTACAAATTCAATGATGTAAAAGCGACTTACAATAATTCATTATTAGAAGTGCCGCTTGTCGCAAAACATCGAAGTTTATTTGGAATAGATTACAAAACGCCCAATAAAAAGTGGCTTTTTAACTGGACAACTCAATTCATTGGGCAACAACGGATGGCAAATCGAAATTATCTGCCTGCAAATGTAGGCGTTCATGCGATGGCATACGCGCCTACACACACGTTGACACATACATCAGTCAATTTTTTTTGGAAAAATATGGAAATTTATACAGGAGTCGAAAATTTATTTGGCTATACGCAGCATCAACCAATTATGGTTTGGCAAGACCCGACAAGTATTTATTTTGATGCGACGCAGATTTACGCGCCGATGATGGGGCGGAGACTTTATGGGGGCGTGCGGTTTCGAATCGGTCAAACGGCACCTTAAAAGCTCGAAATGACACCTTTTGATAAGAATACAGCTTCGGGGGGCAGTCATTCTTCCAAAATGGAAACCAGTAAAATGCGTCCATTTCTGAAATGGACGCATTTTTAATAGGTTTAGTTTCAGTAAGGCAATCTCGACGGAATGCTAAGTAACACTTCAATTTCTCTGTCAGGTTTAGACAAATATTTGTCATTTTCCAATAAATCCAGAATTAAAGTAATATTATCACTATGCATCACAATTTTAAATACTTCCAACCAACGCAATGTCTTACTTAATTTCTCGAGATAAGCGAAGAAATCAAATAAAGCTAACGCGCCTACAGGAGCCGAATTAGGTTGTTTTGCCACATCGGATGCTGCTTCCCCGCCCTCTTTTGGGCTTTTAAACAATTTTCGGGATTCAAATTCCGTGAATGCAATCTTGGAATCAATGATTTCGCCCAAAAATCGGAGTGCCTGATCTTCTCCCAACGAACTAAATGTTGTAACAGTAGTGCTATTCATAACTTAATTACATCAAATGAGCAATGAATTAATAAAACAAATAGTCTTGGTAGCGCACGCGAGTAGCGCGAGCAAGATTCGCTTTTGTCGTAAAAATTTTGGTTTCGGAATATCGGAATAGTCCTTTAAGAATCGTAACGACATCACTACTAATTTTTGGTGGTTAGTCTTACTTTTTTCATTTTGCCTTGAAATGCGTCGCTGCTCAAAAACGATTCGTCTTTTCCCCTTCCTCGTTTTTAAATTTTTGACATTTGCTATAGTTTTCTTCCGATAGATAAATGAAATTTTTCACAAAAATGGCATATACCTGTGCCATTAAATACAATTACTATGCCAACGGTTAACGAAATTAATCACTTATTGGGACAAAGATATGATTCACAGCATTAATTATTGTTAAAGTTAACTGAATTATTATTTTTAGGACATAAATGGCTTGTTTTCAAGATATAATTTTTAAAAAAACAAAAAAAAGTTCAAAAAAATAAAAATAGGAATGGTTGAACCGTACCCTTTAACTTTGTGTTAGCATCGTTTTAACATATTGTTTTGGTTAATTTAAATTAATTTTTTAGAACATGTTACCATCTTTTCAATACTTTGGTTCGGGCGATTCTAAAGACCTTGATATAATCTTTTCATGGATAAAATACCTTCCTCCATTGCCGAATGTGCTGCAAAATGTGCCGCATTAAGCGAAATGTATCAAAATTTATTTGAAAATCATAAAACAATTCAAAAAATGGTTCGGGGAACGGATTTTTGACATCTTTTGCAATATTTTATTTTGAAAAATGTGTCAAAAAATGGTTCGGGGAACGAATTTTTGACATCTTTTGCAATATTTTATTTTGAAAAATTGTCAAAAAATGGTTCGGGGAACGAATTTTTGACATCTTTTGCAATATTTTATTTTGAAAAATTAGCAAAAATAAATTTAATTTAAAATTTTCATGTTTTTTGCTGATTTTTGCAAAATAAAATTTTGTAAAAATATTAAATTTAATTTATAAATTGTTTTTTGACAAAAATCTTATTGGGTGCTTTTTTTCAAAAAATAAATGAAAAAAGATTTTTCATTCAAAAATAAAATATATCTTTACATCAAATTTTAGCCAAAATTCGCACTAATTTTTTTTAATACAAAAACTACAATGAACCTTACACCATTTTTGGTCGTTGCTTGCTTATATAGCAACACTCAACCGAACACCGTTTCGGCTCAAAACTATGCAAAAACAGTTGCTTTTCAAATAAAAGACCCTTTAGAAAGTCTTATTTGTGGCACACTCGCGGACGAAAAAGGTCAACCTATTCCTTTCGCAGCAACTCGGCTTTTCAAATTGCACAATGGCACAACACCTACGCTCGTAACAGGTGTGCAAACGGATGATGATGGCAATTTTACGTTAAAAGGTTTGCCAACAGGCAAATATGAATTAAAGTTTTCTGCCATCGGTATGGCAGAAAAGGCGATTCTAATTGATATTTCTGAAATAAGTCCAATAAAAAAATTAGGCACAATTACGTTGAAAGCCATTCCTACGGAGCTTAAAACAGTGGAAATCAAAGAAAAACGTTCCGAAACCGAGTATAAATCGGATAAAAAAGTGTTCAATGTCGAAAGCAATTTGACTTCTGTGGGCGGAACCGCAACGGATGCTGTTAAAAATATCCCTGGCGTAACGGTTGATGCAGAAGGCAATATTTCATTACGCGGTTCTGAAAATGTTAAAATTTGGGTGAATGGCAAGCCTTCCGCGCTCGTCGGCGCAAATGGCAAGGCGGATTTAACTAAAATTCCCGCAAATGCGATTAAAAATATTGAAATTTTAACGAATCCTTCCGCCAAACAAGATGCTGACGGTAGTGCAGGAATCCTTAATATTGTTTTGAAAGATAGTCAAAAAGCAGGTTTCAATATTCAAGCAACAGGGAATGTTGGTACACATCCTGACCTCAATACATTTAATAAATTTGATGGAACGATTTCTGGCAATTATAAAGTCAACAAAATCAATGTGTTCGGTATGATTTCAGGTCGTCATAACATCACAATTGCTAATATGGCGATGGATAGAAAGGTGATTACCAAAGATTCTGTTTACTATATCAATCAAACCACTACGCATACGTTGCCCGCAAAAATGTTGAATGCTCGACTCGGTTTGGAATATAATTTTAACAAATTTAATAGTTTTAATATTGCTGGAACGCTTGTCGGCGCGAAACGGGGCGAAAATACCGTGATGAATTATGATTATTTGGATGATAAACAAATTCCAAGTGCGGTTTTGACGCGTTCAGATGATGAAAAAAATAATACGTTGGCACAAGATTATAATTTTAGTTGGAACCGATTGTTCAAAAAGGAAAAACGCGATTTTGTTTTGTCGGGCAATATTACAACAAATCGAAATGATGGTCACGTATTTGGCGCGGAGCGATTTTGCATACCCGATAAAACAACTCGTATTTGCCCCGATTTTAATCAACAAATTCGTTACAACACCAATAGTCGAAATTTAATTTTGCAAGGTGATTTTAATGAACCGTTGAAAAATGGGCGTATTGAAACAGGTTTCAGAATAGCAGATTTTAAGATTAATGAACAATTGTTCGCAGACGCATTGCAAGGAAATCAATATGTAAATGACGCTCGTTACACCACTTTATTTGGTTTTACTGAACGAATTTATGCAGGTTATGGGATGTTGTCGGGCAATGTTCAGAAAAAATGGGATTATTCGGTCGGGGCGCGGGTTGAACAAGTGAATGCAGCTTCTGATTTGAAAAATTTGAATAAAAAAGTGCCTTTGGAGTATTTTCAAATCTATCCATCGGTTTCGTTGGCGCGACAATTTGAAGATAAATCCCAAATTAAATTTGGTTATGGCAAACGTATTAATCGCCCTGATTATGCGATGTTGCACACGATTACAGGTATTCATGACCGTTTTAATCGAAGAATTGGCAATCCTTATTTGAAACCAGAGTTTGTACACTCATTAGAATTGAGTTATTTGAAGATTCACAATCGTTTTACGTTGAATCCGACGCTTTTTTATCGTCAAATGGAAAATGCCATAGGTCGAATTGTTGAATATCGGACAGACCCAATTTCGGGTGAAGCGGTGGCGTATCGCACACCTGTGAATTTGAAAAATGGGGTAAATTATGGCGCGGAATTGAATGGAACGCTTAATATTTCAAAAAAATGGAAAATAAGTGGTACTTTTTCCGTTTTTGAAGCAAAATTGAATGGCGAAAATTTGGAAGCGCATTTGACCAATCAAACGACAGTGATGAATGCGCGTTTGAATACGGATTTTACATTGGGGAAAGATTGGAATATACAAATTGTTGGTTTTTATAATTCGCCAAATGTTTTGATTCAAGGAACCGTTGAGCCGATTTATTATTTGGATTTTGGGTTGCGGAAGCCGATTTTCAATAATAAAGGAGCATTTACCTTTCGTTTGAGCGACATTTTCAATACGAAACAAGTGAATTTTACGACTTTCTCGCCCGAATATGAAACTGCTGGGCGTTTGAAACGCGAATCACGAATGGCGTATTTTGGTTTTACGTACAGTTTGAACAAAGCAACCCAAGCCGCACAACGCAAACGGGGCATGGAGGTGCAGGAAAAAAGAGAAGATTCGGGTCTCTAAATGGATGGTCTGAATTAGGATTCTTAGGATTTTAAGGATTCGGAAGGATTGATTTTCAAGGATTCAATAGGATAAAATTAGCGCAAATCCTTGAAAATCAATTCTTTTGGATCCTAAAAATCCTAATTCAAACGACAACCGTACAATTTGGTTATTGAATTAAAATGAATTCTTTTTCCAAATTGATACAAAAAGTATGTTTTTTGAAGAAATCCAAACCTAAAACACCATCAAATTCCGATAAAACATGATGTGAATAAAAATCATAAGCACAGATTTCCATGTTTTCAACCGTAATACCTAAACAAGAAAAGGTGAGACGCGCCTGTATCAAGCGCGACGGTGAACGAATCCACATCAATCAGACAAGGAATCACAATGAGACTGTCCTCATCTTGACGCGTAAAACCATGTTTGGTTCTCATAGTGTGTTGTTTTTGAATAGATTACAAATTACAAAAGATATTTACGCCCTTTCGGGAATTCACCTGTATAAATACAAGTGATGGATTGAAACCCTTGTCTCAATTCTTTCGCATTATAAGCAAGTTCTCGCTTATCAGCACTTCCCATTAAAACGACTCCGCGCACTAATTTACTCACAATCGAACCCAATGTATCCATCTTTGTTAATTCTGGATTGCCAATGAGTACCCATTGATTCGGGAATTTTTCACGGATTTGAGCAATTGTTAAAATTTCCATTGTTTGTTTTAATTTACACTACTGAGTTATTAAAGTTGTAATATGTTTTTTTCCCGCAGATTTCGCAGATTTTTCCGCAGATTTTCGCAGAATAGAGACTCAAAAAGAAAA
>JBEEMZ010000255.1:0-7232 GCA_041192405.1 Bacteroidota bacterium
AGAATCAAGATTAGGAAATTAAAAAATATTTAATCATATTTATAAAACTTAAACATCCTTATTATGGATGCAACGCTACAAAAAATAATTATATTAGCACCCATCGTATGGGTTTGTTGGTCTAAATTAAAGGATTATATAAAAGGCGAACCCAAAGAAAGCGAACCTTATAAACCGCATCTGCTAAGTCGTGGCGTATCCATCAAAGAACCTAATGTTTCGGATAAACCTGAAAAGGAGAAACTATTGGTGGAAGCGTTTTCATGCAATGTCTGCGGGAAGCCGTACATTCAAAAGGTAGAACATCAAAAGTATTGTTCCGCCAAATGCCGCACGAAAGCGAATAGTAAAAAAGTGTGATTGAATCGTTATTATTACACCAGGTTAAATCACGCTTTTGCGCAAAAAGGCTTGTCCAATTTGTCCAATTTGTCCAATTTGTCCAATCTGTCCAAAATTGGACAAATTAAATTTTATCTTTTTAATAAAAAAAAGAATAGTATTGTATTTACAAAAAAAGAATCATCATCTAAAAAACAAAAAAAATGGAAATAAGAAAGGAAATCCAAGACATCGTAAGCGTATTGCCTGAAGATGTACTTCCAAAAGTGTTGGAAGCCGTGCAAAGAGTAAGGCGGGATTCCAAACCTACTAAAATATATCTATCGGTACACCTGCCAGCGATACTGGAGACCGATGCAAATCTGTTAAAACGGTTGGCTCAATCGCATCTGGAAAAATGAGTTATGACGCTATATTAAATTGGATAAAAGAAAGAGTGGTATCTTTGTAAACCAAATAATATTCGTTCCGCAGGGATTGTTTTCCTCGATATTCAGGATAACCAGGCAAACAAAAAAGATTGAAAATCAATGAGTTGCATTTTCGGGAAAAAGCAACAAAAAAGGCACAACAAAATAAAATTCTGTTATGCCTTTTTCGGGTTTCGGGACTGCGAATCAAACGTTTAAGCAAAGGCTTTCACGGTAGCTTCTTTTTTGTATTCGGCACCAGTAGCCAATAATTGACTGATTCGTGATCTCATCATTTGGTTCCCGTTGGATAACGCGTCAATATGGCTGGTTACTTCCGATGGCAAGGCAAAACGCTTTTCATCAATCGCGGTCATGGTGATTTTGCGGCTCCGATCATCACCAGTGGCATCTTTCAACTGCTTATTGAGATTTTCGATTGCCGCGTCTTTCTCCTGATTGTCTGCGAATAAATCATCAATCATTTGCGCCAAATCAGAGGGTAACATTACTTTGCGCGTACCAATGTCCACCAAACGGTGGGATTGATTCGGCATTTCTGCGTTATCGGACTGGTTTTCCGCGCATTTAGAGACTTGAGCTTGCATCGCTTGCATCACACCTTCCAAAACATCGCCTGCATTGACGGTTAACGAAAGATTTTCAATTTTGAATTTTGTTACCTTGTTCATAAATAGGAATTGGATTGAATTTAATCATAATTTTGATGCAAAGGTGAGCGAAAAGGAAGGGAACGATTTAGTATTTGTACGATAAAAATGATAAAAAACAAATCGTGTTGCGGCATTATGAATATAGGAAGTATGAAAATACAAAAAAAGAATCTTTAAAAATGCGCACAACACGATTGGCAGCAAAACATTTTCTTTGGGAGAAAAACTACGCTGCAAATATATAACATTTTTTTAAATACAAACGATTAAATTAGAGTGAGCCACTCAGCACAACGGGAATATTCGCGTGTTTTAAACGGTTATACGTTTGTTTTACCGATTTGCAGAAAAGATATTTTCGATGGAGCTTTCCCGTATAGCAAAATCGAAGTGATTTATCGTAGATATATATCCATTCGCCCGCGAATTCGGTATGTTCGCGCATGATTTGTTGCAAAATGGTTCTTTTATCTTTATTTTGACGCAAAAAATCAATCTTAAATATAAAGGTAATTGGCACCCGTTTACTTTGAATGTTCCGAAACATCTGTCTGCGGATTGTTGAAAATTTCATTATGTGGAATGTTAAAAAGTTGTCACCTATATATAGATGACAACGAATGATATGTTTGATTAAAAATTTTGCAAATTGATTTTACGCGAATCTGCCTGAATGCGATTTTTGACACGCCGCTTGATAAGCTCTTTTTCTTGGTGGATGTCCCACGTTGGATTTTTGATGCGTCTCGCTTCAAATCTTAGATAGCGTTTTTGCACGCGGTTCAAACGAAATGGAACGCTCTCGTAATTGGGCAATTTTGGCGGCGCGGGAATAACGGCATCATCGTTTTCTTTCAATGTTATTCCTAAAACGCCCCCTAATAGGCTGGTAATCCGAATAACTCGGGGTTTGGGTGCGTCGTCTGTAAAAACGAATTCTTGATTTTGTAAATCCATGAGATTAAATTATATAGAGTGAAATAAAATAGACCCAATTTTCGTTCCGAAAATCAGAAAAACAAACAATTGAGGCAGACCTATAAAAGACCTTTTTAAAAAATTGATTTTCAATTAGTTACGCTTACAAAACGTAATCCAAACGGAATCACATTTTGTATAAATCATTGAAAATCAATGATTTATAATTAAAAAAAAGTTAAGTTTAAAAAAAAGCGTCAATTGTAATAATTGACGCTTTTTTTATTCATCAGCAACTAAAATCCGTTCCTATGTATCAATATGAAACGCAAATTCGTGTGCGCTACGGCGAAACCGACCAAATGGGTTATTTATATTATGGCAATTATGCGCAATATTACGAAGTCGGGCGGGCAGAAGCCATTCGTGCCTTAGGCATTTCTTACAAAATGTTGGAAGAAACGCATGGTATTTTGATGCCTGTGATGAGTTTAGAAATGCGGTTTGTACGCCCTGCTTTGTACGATGAATTGTTGACGGTGCGCACAACACTCCGTGAAATGCCTGCCGAAAACATCGTTTTTCACATGGAAATCTTTAATGAAAAGAAAAAATTGGTGAATGGCGGGCGCGTAAAACTCTGTTTTGTAGAAGCCAAAACCCATAAAACAATATTAACGCCCTCTTATTTGAGTGAAAAGTTAGAGCCTTTTTTTAAAACCTAAAAAGTGAATGGTTTAGAAATAACTAAATTTCTAAACCACTCGCTTTTCGTAAATCATTGATTGTCATTCTATTGTCATTCCGTAAGAATCAATTGAATTGCACTTTCGGAACGGTAAAATGAAAGGTTGTCCCCACATTTTCGGTACTTGTTGCCCAAATTCGACCACCCAATTTATTAATAATCTTCTTACAAGTTGCTAAACCAATCCCCGAACCTTCGTATTCGCTCCGAGAATGCAGGCGTTCAAATAAGTTGAAAACGCGTTCTTGATATTCTTTTTTAATGCCAATGCCATTGTCAATCACCATAAAAGTATGTTGATGCGCCGTTTCGGAGTGCATGATTTGAATAATCGGATTTTCCTCCTTTTTGCGGAATTTAATAGAATTGGCAATCAAATTCTGAAATAATTGGGTCATTTCAGTATTTGAGGCTTGTAAGGCAGGCAAGCGATTCAATAAAACGGCGGCACTCGTCTCCTTCATCGCCATCGTGAGGTTATGAACAACGATAAAAACCGTATCGTTTAAATCCACTTCTTTAATATCACCATGATCTTGTTTATTCAAGCGCGAGTATGCCAACAAATCATCCAATAATCGTTGCATTCTACTCACGCCGTCGGTGATATAAAACATAAATTCTTCGGTATTATCGTCCAATTTGCCGCGCAAACGCCGTTTCAGTAATTGCGTGTACATGCCTATCATGCGCAACGGTTCTTTCAAATCGTGAGAAGCTGCATAAGCAAAATTTTCCAACTCTTGATTGGAAGCCAATAATTTCTCCTCAAATTTGCTTAATTCTTCTGCTTGACGTGCCATTTCTTGTTTTTGGCGTTCCAATTCTGCTTTTTGTTGTTCCAAGATTGCTTTTTGTTCGCTTAACATATTGATAATTAATTTTTGTCCTGTTTCAAATATCATCACTACTGCAAAAACGAAGGCACTTAATAAGGTGTAACTTACAAAATAATATTGATGATTGAAATTGCGGAATGTTTCAAGGCGGGCATCCAAACCCGCAGGTTCTGTTGTGTAAACGTGATACAAAAATGTTTCCAAAATAATCATCCAGCAAAGCCCCGACACTCGATTCGCAAATAATAGTGCAATCAGAGGCGAAACAATTAACCAGAGTAAATTATCAGAGTACAATCCTCCTGTATGCGAAACCGAGGGCGCAACGCACAAAATTAATAAACCCGCTAACAAATTACCTGACAACAATAAATTACCATACCGTTTAAAAAGATACAATAAAGTGAATAAACTGGTGTGCGCTTCTATTAAAAAGGAAGTTTCACTAATTGGAACACCTAATAAAGTGATACTTGTTAAGATTAGAAGCGTTAATAAAGACAAAAGATGAATATAGGTTAACACTTTTGCTTTCCGCATATATAATGTGGAAGGAATTAAGTGCATCGGTATTAAAATTTTTGTGTATTTGTTTAGGAATTCCATTTTAATGATTGGTTCTAATTGAGTCAAAAAATTCAAGCAGATAGAATCAATACTACGAAGAGGACGTTTTAGTAAAAAAGACACGATTTTGATTGTTTTAAATTGGTAGAATTGTTAAATGATAAATGTTGGTTCGTTGATTCGTGAGTTGGCTGGTTCGTTTGTTAGTTAAAGCATTGATAATCAATGGCTTAACCAACAAACGAACCAACAAACAAACTTTCATTTATCATTAATTATTTCGTTTTTCAAAGCTACCTTAATCCTCCTCACAATTTCATGCCAAAAGCGCGAAAAATATCTTGTTTTTGTACCTGTTGTAAAGCGGCTTCCTCATCCAAGAGGGCTGCAAACACACAAAGCATACGCTGAATATCTTCTAAGGTGTGATGTACGGTAACAGTAAATCGAATGCCCGTATTTTTGTCTGGCACGATAGGATAACCTGCTAAATTCGCATAAAATCCTGCTTTGATGAGCCGTTCGCTAATTTTATAACCCATATTCGCAGTGCCGACTCCAATAAAAAAAACTGGGGTGCGCGCATCATCTACCAAAGGCAGCCCTAAACTCTGAGCCGTGCGTATAAAATATTGAATCCGTTCTTGTAACGCCCTTTGCAACTCACTTGATTCATCACTCTGCATAATTTTAACGGCTGCAATAGACGCACCCAAAACAGCAGGGGCAACAGGAATGGAAAAAATCATGGTAGAACCAAATCGTCTAATTTTTTGTTTGATTTCCTGATTAGGGCATACGATAAAACCGCCACTGCTCCCAAACCCTTTCGACAAAGAACCCGTTAAAATCATTTGTGGATGGAATGCCATCTCATCCAGGACTTGTCCACAACCATGCTGCCCCGCCCATGCAATGCCGTGTGCATCATCTATGTAACAATGAAAATTTTCATAGCGATCCATTAAAGCCGTTAAATCGCGGCAAGGTGCAATATCGCCAAACATACTATACACACCATCTGCCATATACCAAATGTGTTTATATTGTTGACTTAGCACTTTAATGCGATTTTCCAAGCGATCCATGCGACTGTGCCTCAGATATTCGACATGGATCCCTTTGGCTTTGAGCAATTCTACTGCATTTTGGACACTATTATGCACTTGTTGGTCTAAAATCACAGCATCTTCCTGCCCAATTAAGAGTGGGATGGCAGCAATATGCGCCAAAGTCGTGCTATTTGTGGTCAAAACAGGTAATCCATATGTTTGCTCTAATAAACTTTCTAACTCCTCGTGCAATGGAACACTCACATACGACCGTGAACTGCTGAATTGAGTCCCATATCGTTGAATTGCCTCCACCGCACCATTTCGAGTGCGTGAATCCAGTTCCAAACCCAAATAGCTGCAACTACCAAACAAAATAGCACCTTCGGATGGAGCATTTTGAATTTGAATTCTTTTCCCATACACATGGCTGTCCTTAATATTTAAAAGTCCCAGTTTTTGTGCATAAAAGCCATTTAACCGTTGTTCAGTTAAGGCTTGGTTAGCTGAAATATTTGCCATTTTACAAAAAAAATTGATTAAAAAATGAAGTATGTAGTTTAATTAAACAGGGTAAAGTAAGACCCCTCTTTTTTTTCGATCCGTTACGATGATTTGGTCTAACATATAAAAATATAATTGGGGCGAAATGCCCCGAAGCCAACGAATTAATTTACTTTGAAAATTGCAATACACTTCAAATTGATTGGCTTGAATCCCTTTGATTAATTTCTGTGCGACAAAATCAGCATCTAAAATATGCGCCCCTGCTGCTAATGCTAACGTTTCAGGAATGGCATTTTCATGTTCTTTATGCAGCATCGGCGTATCGGTGTCGGGTGGATAAATAATCGTGACACCAATTCCAAAATCTTTAGCTTCCATCCGCAAGGTTTCCACCAAACCTGTTAGCGCGAATTTTGTAGGTGTATAATAGGTGTAACCGTAAACGCCTGTATAACCCGCAACACTTGAAACAAAAGCAACATGTCCTTTGGATTGATGCAGAAAACGCCAAGCGGATTTGGTGGTATAGACGGCTCCATAATAATTGATATTCATCATATTTTTCAAATCTTTATAACAAATCGTGTCAAACCTGACCTGCGAAGCAATACCTGCATTATTAATTAAAAGGTCAATACCGCCGTGTTGATTGCCTATATTTTCAATGGTTTGTTGGATAGCTACTTCATTTTGAACATCCACAGCATAAATTTCAATTTTTAAGGATGCGCCAAACTGCATCAATAATTGACTCTTAGCGGTTTCCAGCAGTGATAGCCTTCTGGATATAAGAAATAAATTAGAACCGAATTGGGCAAATTGGGTAGCAAGCGCAAAACCAATTCCAGAAGAACCGCCTGTAATGATAATGTTTTTGTTTTTAAAATTTTTCATTGCGTTTATATTTTACAAATATTTAAATATTTTTTTCTTCTCATACAATTTAATTTTATAATAATTAAATTTCAGTTCATTAGCAAATTCGGGCAAATCTATATAACTTGCATTAAATTAATGAATAAAATACATTTTTTTCTTTATATTTTTTTTAATAATACAATATAATTTATATATTCCGCGACCTGAATGACATTAAATATTATCTTGACTTTGTTAAGTTCGAAATAGTTTTAATATAAAAAGACCTTTTGGAGAGCGATGTGTTTGTTTTTTTT
>JBEEMZ010000256.1:0-7199 GCA_041192405.1 Bacteroidota bacterium
CGCGAGAATCTGCGGGAAAATCTGCGAAATCTGCGGGGAAAAATAGATTGATAATCAATTATTTACATATTAAATCTTTAACAACTCAGTAGTGTAATTCTAAATAAATCGTTACAATAAATTGTATTTCAATGATTTACCGATAAATTAAAACTTTCAAATAATCGCTTATCGCATGGAACTTCGTTTTTTAAATTGGCTGAAACAACAATGGCAATCTGTAGAAAAAGAATTGCAATGGATCATCGTCATGCGTGGTAGGACGGGTGTAGAGACAATAGGCGATTATGAAAACCGATGCACTAAGTTAGTCATCGAAGAAGGCAAATTGAAACAAGCGATTGAAAATGAAATCCTATTGCAAGAAAATACAAAAAATTGCCAACAGGAACTTATCCTTCCGCAATATGAGGCAGTACAAATCATTGAAAATCAATTATTTGAATATTATAACTTTCGTGCAAAAGCAAGTATAGATGCAGTGAGTAATTATGACATTCTTATTGAAAAATTAAATAAGGAACGAAACCTAATTTTAAACAGTGTTATTCGCATAAAAAAATTATATATATTTATTTTGGTTTCACCTCGCAATCAAGTGGAGCAAAATATACCCGCCAATACTTGCCATCATTTATGCGCCAATCGTTATCACCAACATTTTGCCTCCTATCGTCCGTTTCGAGGGGAGCTGCCCATTTATAGACTTATTCGGGATAACCATCTTGCTACCATCGAACATTTACACTATGATAGTTGGCACCATAACCGCACTTATATTACGCAAGTAGTTGATAATCATATTGTTATAACGGTCGTGGATCCATTATCGCTTGGCACAGACAATGGTGAATTGTTGAATACGCATTTTGATAGAAATCAAAAAACCCGCATTTTAATTCCAACCTGCGAAAAAGATATTATTATAAATAGTGCTATTAGTGATTATGCAACGGAGCGCATTCGAACTACATTTGCGAATACGGATACGCGTTATGTAGCGAGCAACGTGGTTAATGAATTGTATCACCACGACAGGAGCCCCGTTGAATGCTTTCAGCGAGAACTGACGGATACCATTCGCCATTTGCGAAATCGGGGCATGCCCCGATACGCTAACAATCCTTCTGATATGACGTAGAAATTAAAATTGCCAAATTCAATATTATCATTTACATTTGTTTGGCAATTCATCGTATCAAAAATTCTTTAAACAAAATTTAACAAATTCCACGCTTCTAATGATTCAAAAAAGTCGTCAGAAGGAAACCATAATCGTTGCACATGACAAAGGAGAAAAAATTGTTGCCATTAACTTTATCCTTGTACTCCTATCGTGGAGGAACAGGACGCACTCAACTTTGTGCGAACATCGCAGCATATCTCTGTTTTGAAAAAAAACAAAAAGTTTTACTTTGGGATTGGGATATGGAAGCACCCAGTTTGCACTGGTTTTTTGCAAAGCCGACAGACCAGATGAACCAAGAAGGCACGATTGATTTATTAGAAGCATATGTGCGGTTGAAACGATATAATGATGAAACGGCTGTTAAACAAAAATTGCCTTACTTGATGTCTCGCCGATACATCATGTCTTTGCGCAAAACAGTGGATGAAAAAGGGTGCATTGATTTAATTCCCGCAGGCAATTATCAAAATGCCAATTATGCGATGAATGTAGCGCGTTTTGATTGGTACGAATTCAAAAATATATTGAATGGTTTTGAGTTTTTAACCGCTTTCAAAACATGGTTACAAACCTTAGATTACGATTATATTTTGATAGATAGTCGCACAGGAATTGCAGATTATTCAGGTATTTGTAACATTTTTTTGCCCGATGCCAATATTTTTACGGTTACTGCTCAACTTCAAAGTTTTGATGGGAATGCTCGCATTGCAGAGCAGATGCTCAAAGCGGTGGAAACACAAAAGCATCGAAAACCGTATATTTTGCCTATTTTGAGTCGCTTAGACCCTTTTGTGAAACATTTGGGGGATGAATGGACGAAAAAATTTCAAGAAACGTTCTCCAAATATTATAAATCTTTTTTTGAACAGATTCAAGAACAGAACCCTGACAATAAATTGGCACATCGCTATCTGAATGATGCCACTGATATTAATAAAGATTACCATTGGATTTACAATGAGGATACCTGTATCACGTATAATAGCGAACTCTCCTTTGGCGAAAATCTGCTTTTCGGTGAAAACCATTCTAAAAGTTATATGTCAGGATTTGGCGAAAATGTAGAACGGATTTCAGAAATCCTTATCAATGCTCGAAACCCAAATACAATTCCGCAAAATATTAATTACACCGATTTAAATAAGTCAAAAATTTATATTGACAATCGAAAATATGAAGTTGAAAAAGATTTAGAACAAAGTATTTTATATGTGCGCATTGACCAAACCGATACCAATAATCATTATTTAATTGATATCGTCTTGAAAACCAATTATGAAGGCAACAAACAATTGGGGCGCAGTGGGGAACGGCTGTTGATAAAAGGCGTGCCGATTCAAATTGATGCGACCTTAAAACGGCTTTTTTGGAAGTATCAACAAAATTTACAGCAATCTGAACAGGCTTTGACGCTCCCTTTGCAAGAACAATTGCAACAGCGAGAAACCGAATTAGCTGCAAAATTTAAAGCCACTTTTTTTGATAATGATACAGGTAAAATTTTTGCCGATTTTACCAAAGTCTTTGATAATCAACGGATTACGAAATTAGTTTGGGCGATTTCAGCCCCGAATGGCGCACTATTGCAATTTCCATTTGAATTGGCATTACCTCTTTTTTTCGCGCATCCGAATGAAATGTTTATCAATCCGCATTTGGGATTGGTGCGCACGACGGCACTTAGCGTTGATAAATTCCATTTGAAACCTTCCGTTTTGACGGTTGCGCCTGTAAGAGTCTTGTTAGTTGTGTCATTAGCGGATTGGCAACGCACCGATGCGATTGCGTTCGCACCGATGCAGCAATATGTGATGGAAGCGATTGCGGGCTTGCAAAAGAGATATGGACATCAATTATTAATTGAATTTTTATATCCAGCTTCGCTCGTCGAGATTGATAATGCCTTGCGCGAGCGCAAACATGATGTGGTGCATTTAAGCACCTTCGCGCCGCATGATAAACCTGTTTTATATCTGGAAGATGCGAATGGCGATTTACGGGTGGTGCCGAGTGCGGATTTGGGAGCGATTTTGAACCAACACGAATCCCTTAAACTATTGATAATCAATATTTTAGGTACGCAGCCATGCCCTGATGTGGAGCGTATTTTAGCCGATTATTTATCAAGTGTGATTGTGACGCGTTTTAATAAGTCGGAACATTTGATGACCTTATTTCCAACTTATTTTTATGAAAATCTATTGAGTGGCAAGGATTTGATACATGCTTTGAACGATACGCGAGCGCGGTTGTATGAAGCTTCGAAGGTGCATTATTTTGGACAAAGGCAACATTTTATCATGCGTTTGCCGATTTACGCCTATTTGACGCGCTTCATGGCTTCTCTCATTGACCCGATCGCGCCCACACAACCCAAAAAACGATTTTATGAGGTTCGAGATTTCAAACCGCCTTACTTGATAGGTGATAATTTTGTCGGGCGGCGACATTATTTAATCCAAATCCAAACAGCGATGCGGGCGAATGAACACCTTTGCCTATATGGTCTCGGCGGCATGGGCAAAACGGTCTTGGCAGAGGCTTTCATTCATCAATATGCGATGCAGGTGAAAGCAGAAGTCGTTGTTTTCAGAGGCTTGAGTCAGATTAATCCCAAAAATATATTAGATGTGTTTAATCAGCGATTATCCTTGATTCAACCCGAACGAGGTGCCGTTTTGCAACAATTATTGGAAAGCGATAAGGATAATTTCAAACAAAAACTTCAAAAATTAATTGATTATTATCCGCCGAATGGCAAATTATTGATTTTATTCGATAATTGTGAAGATTTGCAGAAAAAGTATCTGGATAAAGAAGGGCATTGGCAACACAAAATTCAAGATAGAGATTTAAGTGATTTTTTAAAGTATCTTTGTGAAAGGGCACCTTTGGGGTGTCAAATTTTATTTACATGCCGATACAAAATGGTTGATTTGGAAACAGTTTTAAAACATATTCAAGTAAATAAATTCAGTCTTGAAGAACAAAATCGTTTATTGGATCAATCGCCCGCTATGAAAAAAGCCATTTTAACGTCAGAACGCACCGCTTTATACGCACAATTGGATGGGCATCCGCGCAGTTACATGTATTTGGAAAACTTATTGCGGCGAGAAAAAGCATTTGAATGGAGTCAAATAGATAGCGTCCGAACGGAGGCTTTTGATAATCTGCTTTTACAAGAAGTGTATAATCGGTTAAACACCGAAGAACAAAATGTTTTTGAATGGGTAGCGAGTTTCACAACGCAAACGGAAATTGCGGTTTTAGCGGCGGTGTGCCACAGAACAGGCGTGGAATTATTGCCTTTTTTGGAGACGTTTCAAAATTGGTCTTTATGTCGTGTGGATAAGAGGACGTTTTCAGTGCATTATTTGACGCAAGAATGGATGCACAATCACGTCATGGATACCCAAAAAAGAGATGGTTATTACAACAAAATTGGATTACATTTTTTGAAATTATTAGGCAATACGCACGATACACAAAATTTTAATATAGATTACGCGCTTTTAGCCAAAAATTATTTTGAATTAGCACATGAAATAGGGTTGAAAAATTTTGCCAAAATCTGTTTTTTATTGGAAGCCTTTTATAGGTCGCTTGGCGCGTATGCACAAGCGGTAGAGGTGATGCGGAGTGTCTGCGATAAATCGAAGGATGATGAGACGCGTTCGGCTGCCTTTAATACCAAAGGAATTTTAGATATGTTGCTCGGAAAAACGGATAAAGCCTTTGCTAATATTCAACAAGGTTTGGCGATTCGTAAAAAAAGAGGTGATTTACCGCGCCTTGCGGAAAGTTATGCGAGCTTGAGTTTTTTTTACAAGCACGAACAACAATACGATATCGCTTTTGATTACCTTGAACAAAGCCTTGAAATCATGGAGGCAAATGAGGATAGACAAGGTATTGCATTGATACTCAATAATATGAGTCAAATTTTAGACGCACAAAGCAAATATCAAGAAGCCGAAGCCTATTTACAAAAAAGTTTGATTATACATCACGAAAACCATGATTTGCGCGGTTTGGGTATCGTTTATGTCAATTTGGGGGCGGTCGCCTACCACTTAGATAAAAAAAAGGTCGCCTTAAATTATTTAAAACAAGCTGTTAAATCTCAAAAAAAACAAAATGATATTTATGATAAATTTAAAACATTGGAACTTACAGGGAACATCTGTTTTGAATTGGAAAAATATGAAGATGCTACTGAATATTTGATAAAAGCGTGGCAATGGCTTCCGTATTTGAATGTTTCTAAAAAAAATATTGAGGAAAAATTAGCATTCATTGAGGAGATAATGGGCGCGGAATGGATGAAAAAAAAGAAAGATTCTAATTAAATAAATCTCACAATAGATTGATAATCAATCTATTGTGAGATTTATTGTTTTTTGATAATTGTAAGAACTTTTTTTCACGAAGTTTTGTTGTGTTGCAAGAAACGTTTCATTTTTAAACGTTTCACAGTTCAATTTTATAATTGTATGCAACGTAATGATAATAAATATCGGAATCAAATCTCCTTCTTGACCGTAGATTTTAACCTACTTTTCCACAGCTCCTCACTTATTTGTTAACGATGCGTTAATAACGATTTTTTACACAATCATTCGTCCGATTCATATTATTTTTGTAAATTATTAGAATTTTTTTATTAAAAAAAACGTTATTTGTTATTAACTGATTATCAATTAATTGCGAACAATACTCACAATTTTCTATACATATCAGTCAATCCATACCATTTTATGAGGTACGAACTTTACGATAGAAATGACTTTGCGGGAAACGTAGCAGCCGCTCCCGCACCACAACCTTTCACCGACTTCATGCTACGGCTGATAGGTGCACGTAGCACCTCTGCATCCCCTGAAAGCATCCGAACAGAGGTTTTGCGCCTCTTATCGAAGGGCAAAACAGGCGATGCCATTAATTGTGCTATCAAGCACACTAAAAAATATGGCGATAAAGAAACTTTGACACCTTTATATCTATTGTTGGGCAGATGGCATGACCTAAATTCTGAGCATAGCAATGGCACTTTGAGTGCGCAAGAAGAAATGATTCAACATAATCAGATTGTAGCGTCGCTTTTGGAAAATATTGTTTGATAGACTTGTTGAGTGTAAAATAACTTAATTTCGGTAAATGTGAATTTACAGGATTTAATTTTGTGCACCCTTTATTTTCGATAAAAATCGTTCTACAATGAATGTGTCAAACAAAATGTAGTAGAGATAAGGCATTGCCTTATCGTAGAGATAAGGCATTGCCTTATCGTGGAGATAAGGCATTGCCTTATCTCTACAATGAATGGGTCAAACCAAATCAAAATTATTACCATTTCAAATAGCGCGGCGGCACTTTTTCTGTCAACCAAACACCGTTTTCAGATAGAAAAAATTCATATCCATCCGCAACCATTTGGCTCGCCAAAACCGTCAAGACCGTTGGAAAACCGTGTCGCATGCCAACATTTCGCGCCGTCTCCGCATCCACCGATAAGTGTACATGATGCCGACTACCTTTGATAAGTCCTTGATTTTGAATACTTTTTAGATTACTACTTGCTGTACCATGATACAAAACCGAAGGCGGAACAGATGGTTCATACCCCAAATCTATTTTAACCGAATGCCCTTGACTCGCTCGAATCATGGTTTTATCGTCATTGAACGCGAATCGTTTTTTATCATTTTCGGCAACCACCGTTTCTAAAACGCTTTGTTCGATTTGCACCGCCCGCAATAATGCCTCGACGCTGACCCAACCATTTTCGTCCAAAACCAATCCAACCGAATCGGGATGATGCCGCAAAATGTAACTTAATTTTTTACTAACTGTTTTTAATTGTTTCTCATTCATAATTAGTCATTTAGGTTGGTTAGGTTGGTTAGTTGGTTAGTTGGTTGGTTAGTTGATTGCCAATGATTTAACCAACTAACCAACCAACTACAATGTTTTAATGATGATGGAGGCTGCAATTGGATTTATT
>JBEEMZ010000257.1:0-7198 GCA_041192405.1 Bacteroidota bacterium
GAGTCGTGCAGCCGCCTCTAACAAAACGCATTTGCCTTAATTGTTTTTCAAACTGAATCAAATACGCTAAATCTTGTGCAGTCAACACTTTACGAATTGTTTTTAATTTATAAGTGACAAGCGTTCCCGTGAAAATGCCATTTACATATTCAAATTTATAGCGTTCCTCTTAGAAATGTTCACAACCTATTGGGAACTTTCACAAAAGTTTCCTACGGAATGACAAAAACCAACGTAGCTTGAATTATTTTTGAGAACAAATTTAATATAAATCGTACATTTGTTTGTTTAATAAGCAGGAGAACAAAAATAAACACGGTTTATAAACCTCCTATTAAATTGACAATCAATTAATTATAAAATTCATCATTCATCATCAGCAATTTCCGCTTTGGAAAAAAGGGGTACCAATGGTAAAACGGATGGAACGGATTTCAAGATTGAAACGGATTTTTTTTGATTTTTTTGCTTAAAATTCGTGCATTTGGTGAAAAAAATCCGTTTCAATCTTGAAATCCGTTCCATCCGTTTTACCATTCATCGCTCCCTTTTCCAAGCGGAAATTGCTGCATTCATCATTCATCATTCATCATTATGTTATCCTTCAAAATGAAGCGAAATCGTAAACATTCTTGATAATAATTTCTCCAAAACACCCGATTCATTGAAACCTTGTTTGTAAATCAGAATGTTGCCCAATCCATGCGACATTTTGAATTCAGGCGAAAAGATGAAATACGGGAAAAACATTTGCACACCCGCGCCATATTCTATTGAAAAATCGGTCGGCGCGATTTTAACTAAATCCGTCGCCTGCCGCGACCGCGACCGACTTTGAATATCGTACGAATACTTCAAACCCGCCAAAACAAATAATCGTTTATCTTGATACGGTGCTGATTTGTACCGCACTTGAAACGGCAATTCGACAAAAACCGATTCAATTTTTTTCAAATAATCTGCCCGTCCGCGCCGCGAAGGGTCGTATTCCAAGGAGCGTTCCGCAAACGCAAAACCTGGTAAAAATCGAATATCAAAATTTTCACCCAATTTTAAGTTGCTGATAATCTGCAAGTTGAATCCAGGGCCCGTGACCGATTCAACGCCCGCAATAGAATCGTTGTGAATGTTAAAATTCTTACCACGAAAGACGCGATAATCCGACGAATTATAACCCAACGTAATACCGAAATAATACGGTTTGTTTTGAAAATCTAAATAATTGTAATTCCCGCGTGTGCTTTGCGCAGACACAGGAGCAGCCGTAGCTAACAATACAATTACAGCTCGGGATACGGTTTTCAGCGTTTGAAGCCCGTATAGACGGAGCAAATTCCGAAGGTCAGTTGTTTGCATCGAGTTGACTTAAAGCCTGATTTCTCTAATATTTTTAGAAAATCGTTGCCCGCAGGGAACACTTGTACCGATTCAAAGAGATAATGGTAAGCTCTTGGGTCGTTGGAAGTGAGTCTGCCGATAACGGGGAGGACGTATTTGAAGTACGCTTGAAACAAGTTTCCAAATAGAAAACCCGTCGGTTTCGAGAATTCAAGTACGACGATTTTGCCTTCGGGTTGCAAAACGCGCCCGATTTCCGTTAATCCTCGTTCTAAATTTTCAAAATTGCGCACACCATAAGCAACGGTCACAGCATCAAAAATATTGTTTTCAAAAGGTAATTTTTCCGAATCGCCTTGTATCAATTCGATGCGGTCGGACAACCCTTTTTGAGCGACTTTTTGTCTTCCGATGTTCAACATTTCGGCAGAAAGGTCAAGCCCTATAATTTTTAAATCCTTGATATTCAATTGTTTAATCGTCTGGAGCGCAACATCTGCCGTGCCTGTTGCCACATCCAAAACCCGTTTTGGCGGCGCGATGGATTCCAATTCTCGAATCATGGTTTTGCGCCAAATCGTGTCAATACCCGCCGAAAGAAAGCGATTTAAAAAATCGTATTTGGGCGCGATATTGTCGAACATAGCAGCGACTTGTTGTTTTTTGCTGCCCGTCTGGTCATAAGGTTTAACCGTATCCATTTTTTGTAATGATGAAAGATGAATGATAAATGATGAATTCTGAATGATAAATGAAGAATTATTAATTTTTATAATTAATTAATTATCAATGAATTATAAAAAAATAGTCATCATTTATCATTCATCCTTCATCATTACTTAATGCTCGTGACCGATGATGCGCGATTGGTCAGGAATCAGCACCTCAATTTCGGCATCGTTATCCAATACAACGCATTGACACCCCAAACGCGACTCAATACGCGGATTGATAGCGCGGTCAATAAAATTTTCTTCTTTTTCGCTGATTTCTTCCAAAGAATCTTCGCCATAGTGGATGTAAACGTGACACGTGCTACACGCACACACGCCTCCGCAATTGTGATTTAAGTGCACATCGTTTTCTTCAGCGATTTCCAAAATGGAAAAACCTTCTTCCGCTTGCACCGTTTTGGGAGCGATATTTTTGTTTTCAAACGTAAATCGAATCGTAGCCATAATTGCTTTAAAAAATAAATGAATGTGGCGCAAAAGGAATTCTCTCGCGCCACGCTATAACAAAATCAAGGCAAGGATGTTTAAATGATTGTTTAGAAATAAAGATACTTCTTTTAATTTGCGTATCTTGCGCAACTCTTTTAAATTTGCCAGATATTTGCTTTTAAAACAAATATTTTCAAATAAAATATAAATTTTTAAAACAATGCGTTATTTTAATACCTCTGGTCCCAACATTATTGAACAACATTACACCTTGATTCGCACCGATTTAATTATTGAGGGAATGCGCAAGGTGCGAAATGACCGTTATTTTACGATTTGGGCACCACGTCAAACTGGGAAAAGTACGTACTTCCGTCAATTATCCGATGAGTTGATGAAAGACGGCTACAAAGTGGCTCATGTCAATTTTGAAAATTTTAAAGTGTCTTCTATTGAAGATTTTTTATACGAATTGCACGAGCAATTGCATAAATTTTGGGGTTATGACTGGCAAAATTTGAGCCTCCAAAGAACCTTTACAAATATCTCCAAAATTAATAATGATAAGTTAGTACTCGTTATTGACGAGGTGGAAGGTATTAATTCCGAATTTTTTGGTCAATTTTTACATTCGATTCGCAATGTTTATCATTCCCGACAATCTCACGCGCTCAAATCGGTGATTTTGGTCGGTGTAAGTAATATTGTTGGCATTGTTCAAGATAATGCAAGTCCGTTTAATATTGCAGATAATTTAAATATTCCTTATTTTACCGACAAGGAAACCTTTGAATTATTGGCACAGCATGAAACGGAAACAGAGCAACTTTTTGCGCCTAATGTAAAATCTAAGATTAGTGAGATTACAGCGAATCAACCTGGTTTAGTGAATGGTTTTGCTGCACAACTCGTTCAGTATCAAGCGAATAAGGCAATGATTGATGTAAATGATTATTTATGGGTTGAAGATCAATATTTGAAGAAAAATATTGATAAGAATATTGCAAATATCATCAATCGAAGTAGTAAATATCGGACTTTTATGGAACGATTACTCTTTACCGAAGCAAGAGTACCCTTTCAAATTTACAAAGAACATATTAAAGAATTGTTTGTAAATGGAATCATTATATCTGATGATAAAGGTTATGTCCGTTTTCGGGTACCTTTATACAAAAAATGTTTGCACGATGCGTTTTACCCGTATTTGAATGGAGAAGAAAATCGAATTCAAAAAAATATTGATATTGATGAATATTTTTTGGAAAATGGGATGTTGAATATGGGTAAAGTCATTGAAAAGTATAAAGAATATACTCGAATGCGCGGTTTTCGCTTTTTTTTGGATAGAGATGAGAAGGGTAAAGTCGTTTCGATTCAAGAAGCCGCTTTGATGTATAGTTTTGAAACCTATATTAGTGCTTTTTTGGGTGTTGTGGGCGGTTCGTCCTACATAGAACCGCAGGTGAATTTGGGTGTCGCTGATATGGTGATTGATATTAATGGACAAAAGGCTGTGGTTGAATCAAAAGTGTATCATAATATTACGCAATTTAAAAATGGTAAAACGCAAACCGCTTATTACGCGGCAAGAATGGGGCTTACAGAAGGTACTTATTTGGTGTTTGTAGATTCGGAAGTCACACATCGCCTTGTTTTAGAAGGGGTGGAGCCTGTTAATGATATTATGATTACAACTTATATTATTCCTTACGATTTAAAAACGGATTTCAAAAAGAAAAAAGGACAATAAATTTCGTTTCCTACGGAATGACAAGTTTTTTTGTCATTCCGTAGGAACCATGTTATTTTAAAATGTCTTTTATCACTTCATTTGGAAGGAAGATTCTAATTTCGCCTTGCGCATAGGAAGCAATTTCATAAGGCGTGTAATTAAACAAAATGCCTTGCGGAGTCAAACAAAAATTGTCATTTGGGACGATTTCATTATCAAAAAGCGTTCCTTCAAGCGATTCATCTGGTTTAAGAGCGCGTTGTTTGCGAAACGCATTTTCTAAGGCTTTACCCAATGCTTTTTCAGAATTGGGCTTAAAAACGTCCGATAAACGCAAAACTTGTTCTTTTTTAAGGTCATAAGTCTTCAAACCCGTGCCATAATTGCCATGTGCGCCGCCAGAATAGCCATTCCAAACATAACCAATACTCAATTTATCACTTTCATTCATCAATATATGCATGGTATGTGATTGCGTATAATTCAACGACACGATTTCACTACTGTCTTTTCCACTATTTAATTTTCGGATTTCATTCGCATATTCTACAAAATACTCATTTTTTCTCGCTCTTAAAAAAGAATCAGGTGTAGGTAATTGAGGCGCAATGAGTTGTCTTATTTTGGCATGCTCTTGCGCACTATTTTTGAGGTGTTCAAATACTTTTTGTTTTAAAAAAAACGCGCCTACGCTTGAATCTCGTGGCATTAAAACCGACATTTCAAATATTGCCGCAGGATTGCCTTGCAACTCTTTATTAATCGTTTTGGCAACCAATGAATCCAATTTGACATGATAATCTAATGCACAAATGCCTGTCGGATACTTTTCAGTCCATTCAAATGCTTCTTTTTTGTTTTTCGCAACATCCGTCCACACGCCTTTGAACACATCATTCGTATCCAAAACGCCCGACAAACGGGTTACAGGGATTGTATCGCCTTTTGGACTTTCCTCTTCCAAGACTAAAAAACCATCTTTCATGCCGCCTTGTACAAAAATAGGCTCAACTCGTTGAAAGCAACGGTAATATCCCTCATAAATAATGGTAATATGACCTTCATCATCCAATTGAATGCTTTTAATAAGGTCTAAAACGGCGGGTTTTCCTGCGAGTTGCCCTTCAAAATGTTTGTAAAAACCTGTTTGCAAACTATCCGCAATGACAGTTGTGGCAAGAACCGTTGGTAATTTGGGTTCATTTCTGCACGCAAGGCAGCAGTAAAAACTCCATAAAATCATCAAAATGTTGAATCTCGTTTTCATAAGAACGGACAATGGGTGTATTAATTATATGGGTTAGATTTTTGGTAAAATCCAACCCATAGGGTTTGGTTAGTTCGTTTGTTAGTTCGTTTGTTCGTTTGTTGGTTTGTTAGGTCGCTCAAAATGGATATAACCCAACTAACCAACCCATTAACTAATAAACTAACTTTTAGGCTCAAAATTACATAAACATTTTGCAGCAGCTTAACGAAATATTAAAAAAGTGCAAAAAAAAAACGTTGCAGATTTCTTTTGAAAGAAAATCTACAACGTCTTTTTTGTTTGTTGGCCCGTAAGGATTCGAACCTTAACATACAGAACCAAAATCTGCAGTGCTACCGTTACACCACGGGCCAAAATCGTTTCCGATTGCGCTCCTTTTAAAAAGCGATGCAAAGGTAATATCTTTTTTGGAATACTGTCAAGTTTTTTTTACTTTTTTTTAAATATTTTTTTTTAAAATGATTTTTTAACATATCAAACCTACTATACACCTTGTATTTTGAAAAAATGACAAAAAAAATGTTGTAAACACCCTGTTCACGGTATATCTTTGCACCATCCCTCCAAGAAAATTATTTCGATTTTCTAAATATCCCAGAACGATTACAATTATTTTCAACCGATTTATGTACAGACTACGAGTTTACGTTTCATTTTTAATGATGTTGCGCTGCTTTTGCATGCCTTTTTTAACGGCACAGACCACGACTATCATTGTGCCCATGCAAAATGATATAGATGATGGTGAAGAATTTACTTCAGGTGCGGTTTCCCTTTCCAGTAGCGACTTGGAATTAGGTGGAAAGGATGGTGCTTTGAATCAAATGACCGCTATTTTGTTTAGAAATGTGAATATTCCAACAGGCGCGTTCTTGACGGAAGCCTATATTCAATTTCGTTGTGATGAAAATTCAAATCAAAATGCCATTATTGCCATTCGTGCGCAAAAAGGGGATGCTAACAGCTTCACAAATGCAGCGTACAATCTCAGTAGCAGACCTTTGACGACTTCGGCGGTGAATTGGGTTACGCAACCTTGGCTCGTGGTGGACGAGCGCGGTTTGACCCAAAGAACGCCTAATTTAGTCCCCTTGATGGATGAAAATCGGCGGCTCGGTTGGCTTTCGGGGCAAAACTTAATGTTTCGTTTTGATGGCAATGGCGGTCAGGCAACTGCCGATAGCCGTGAATCGGGCATAGTGAATATTGCGCCTGAGTTGGTCATTTCTTACACAATGATTGCGCCGATTATGCTTAAAAATACGAATTTGATGGATAGTTTGTACATCAATGAAGTCGCGGCAAAAGGTTCTGACGACGAAAAAGAAGATTGGATTGAGTTGTATAATGCACATTCATTGCCTTTGCAGATTGATAATGGCGTGTTTCTTTCCGATAAGGCAAGCAATTTAATCAAATATGAATTGAAAAATATTACAATTCCAGCAAAAAGTTTCATTATTATTGTAGCGGATGGCGACACGCTAAACACGCCTAAACATGCGAATTTCAAAATTAATAACGATTCGGCAACCACTTTTTTAGCGCGGCGCGTCAATGGTATTCCGACTTTACTCAATCAATTAACGTCGGGTTTAACAATTTTGAAAGACACTTATGGCAGATTGCCCGATGGGGTAGGGGCGGTAACGCATTTTACAAAAAGCAGTTATCAAAAATCTAATGCATTGG
>JBEEMZ010000258.1:0-7122 GCA_041192405.1 Bacteroidota bacterium
TTTTCGGTTGAAAAGCGCAAATTTTAACTAAAAAGTTCCTTTTTATCCTTCCAATCATACGCATCCTATTTCAGCCATTTCCAAAGCGGAAATTGCTGACATAAGATTATGATTCGACCTATGTTGTTTGCAAAATGGTTAAAAGAAATCAAATATAAATCAAATTTCAATAAATTTACAAGTAGCTTCACCAAAATAGCTTACAAATTTTTGGTCAAAACGTGCGTAGAGAGTGAATTCAACGAAAAATATCGCAAGCAGAATTAGCCAATTATGCAAAGTTGCATCGAAATTACTGCTTCAATTCTGGATTCAAACTTTCCCATACGGGAAAAATTTACAACTCAATACCGTTATATCATCAGGATACTCTTCCGAACCTTTAAATTGTTCGACTTGGCGCATCAACGCTTGATTAAATTCCGTTGTCGGCAAACCCGCATTCGCTATCGCAAAATCCCATAAAATGCTGTCATCAAAATACGTCCCATTTGGATTTTTTATATCTGTAATCCCGTCCGTAAACATCACTAAAAGCGTTTCTTCATCCAAATACATTTCACCGACTTCGAGTTTTGGCAACTTGCGCATATAACCCAAAATCGTACAACCTTTTTTCAATAATTCAACTTTGCCTTGCCGCACCAAAACAGGTGGAATATGTCCCGCATTGATGTAGCGCAACCTGCGCGTATCGCAATCGTACTCCGCAATGAAAAAAGTAATATATTTTTCCGTCTCCGTAATCCGAACAATTGCTTCATTTAACTCATGTATAAATGATTCAACAGTCGTTGCTTTGCGAATCAAAATCTGCAAACTCGCTTGAAAATTCGACATCACTAATGCCGCCGCTAAACCTTTGCCTGACACGTCTGCCACACAAAATACATAACGATTTTTATAATATCGGATGCAATCAAAGAAATCGCCGCCGATGCCAAGATGTGGTTTATAAATGCTTGCCACCTCAAAATATTGATTTTGAAGCCGTTTTTCGGGCACTAATTTTTGCTGCATATCGCCTGCTAAACTCATTTCGTGATTTAATCTTTCCTGTTCTAACTGGCGTTTGAATAAGCGTTTGTTTTCAAATGCGACCGCTATCACATTTGTAAGGGTTGTAATAAGTTGAATTTTGCCTGTCACATCTGCGTCGTCCGCGATACCACCTATGAAGGAATACGCAATCGGATTTTCTTTATGTCTGACGGGAATCACTTGGTCGAATGGGTCAAAAAAAGGATTTGAACCTTTCGTCAAACGCGCCGCCTCATTAAAAATAGTCAATTCATCGGTCAACATGACAAGCTGTGACTCGTCCGAAATGCCATCTGAACCGAAACATTGCCATTTTTTATCACCATTTTCGCTTGAAGTTGGCAAAAATAAAGCAATTTTGCGCACGCCCAACTCCCAATTTAAGAACTCTTTGTACATCCTAAAAAGTTCATCTATCCGCACATTATTGTTAATCGCTTGAGTTACATTCAATAAACGATTGATTTGTAAATCCTTGATTACCATTTTATTACGCACTTCTTTATGCGTTTCTTGCAAGGTACTTAACTCGGTTTCAAGCGCGAGAACCCGTTTTTGTAAGGCTGTTGCAGTTATACTTTTGTCCTTCATGCCCTTTTTTTAATCTTTTGTTTTCACATCGAGCGCGTCGCGAAAGCCGTTACCAACTAAATTGAACGCCAAAACCATCAATAATATCGCTATCGCAGGCACGACCGCTAAAAAGGGCTTGCCCCCAATCGCATATCCGTAATTTTCATTCAGCATCGTCCCCCAACTCGGCGCGGGCGGTTGTATGCCGAATCCGAGATAACTTAATCCCGATTCGACTAAAATCGCCGTTGCAAAATTCGATGCCGCAACTACCATGACGGGACCTAAAACATTGGGTAAAATATGTCGCCAAATCGTCCGCGCCGTACTAAATCCCATACTGCGCGTCGCTTCGATAAACAACATTTCTTTCAACGAAAGGACTTGTCCGCGTACAATCCGCGCAACATCTACCCACATGGTGAGTCCGACGGCTAAAAAAATGACTCCAATGCCGCGTCCCAATGCCAAAACGATAGCAAAAACGAGTAAAATCGTTGGAATAGACCACACCGTATTGATGAGTAACATAATCAAATCGTCTATACGTCCGCCAAAAAAACCTGCGAGCGCACCCAATAAAATGCCAATCGTCAACGAAATTAAAACGGCAATCAAGCCGACCATCAATGAAACACGCACACCAAGTAATAAGCGGCTCAAATTATCGCGTCCGAAATTATCCGTTCCGAGCCAAAATGTTTTTTTAATAATATGTTTCTTATCTATAACTTGTTTTAAATCAATGATTTGTGCCGATTGCAACTGTCCATCAAGATTTGTAAAGGTACTCGCCTCTTGATTTTTTTGAATCGGCGCACCCGCTTGTAACGCATACACGACATCCACTAACGCATAACCGACCGTCAAACCTTTCACATGTTTGCCCGTTTCGGGGTCTTCATCGGCGTACTTTTCCACCAAAATTGAATCATTTGAGCATTGCCAAGCGTTCACTGGCACATATTCATAAGGATTCTGCGCCCCAAATAACATTTTTTTGAAAAAACCAACGGTCGGAATTGCACGATTTTTGCGTATTTTCAACAAATTGATGCTAAAACCAGGGTTTTTCAAAGCAATCAGTGGCATTTGAAGATTCGCATCGGGCGTACTGTCGGGCGTGAGCGCGTAACCCAAAATCGCGGGAATCAATGCCAACACTATTATAAACACTCCAAACATTGCAGGGCGATTTCGCCGCAAACGCATTAGCGCAAGCCGATTTGGAGAAAGATTTTCGTTGGTTGCTGCCATTTTTTTTTATAACAAAGAAATTTCCTGTAAAGATAGGAAAAAACCTTTACTTTGCCTTTTGTTAAGATTTTTTTTGGTTTTATATCAAAAAGTTGTATAACAATCTTATTACATGACAATCATTAGAATTGGGTTTATGGATACACGGATTCAACGGATTTTGATTTGAATATCCGTGAAAATCTCCTAAAAATCCGTTGAATCCGTATATCCATCAACCCAACCCCTATTTTAGTATAAAACAAATTACAATCAAAAATATGAATTGGATAGATTTTCGCGGCAAAAAAGTAGCGTATTCCGAGCAAGGAACAGGCAAAACCATCGTTTTTCTACACGGATTGTGTGAAGATAGCTCGCTTTGGACTGAATTCATTCAAGAATTGCCGCAATTCCATATTATATGTGTGGATTTATCGGGCTTCGGCGCGTCCGAAATCCTGCCCGAACACTCCATTAGACTCATGGCAGAGAGCGTAAAAGCGGTGTTAGATGAACTCAATGTGACCGATTGCGTCTTAATCGGGCATTCTATGGGCGGTTATGTGGCGGTTGAATTCGCTAAAAATTATCCAGAAGGCGTGAAAGGCATCGGTTTATTCCACTCGCACCCTTACGCCGATTCCGAAGAGCGCAAACGAGAGCGTCAGAAATCCATGCAATTTATTCAAAAAAATGGGTCTATTCTGTACGTTAAACAATTGATTCCCAGCCTTTTCGCAGAATTATTTGCCACAAGCAACGAATTCTTAATGAATAGTTTGATTTTCAAAGCCTCGAAATATCCACCTGCTGCCATCATCGGGGCGCACGAAGCCATGTTAAATCGTCCCGATAATTCAGAAGTCCTGCGGAAAGCAACTTATCCCGTTTTGTTCATCATCGGCAAGCAAGATAAAGTTGTTCCGTACCAAGTCAGCTTGGAACAAACGCATTTACCTGTACTTGCGGACATCCATATTTTGGCAAAAGTGGCGCACATGGGCATGTACCGCGCTAAAAATGAAACCTTAAAAATTGTTCGTAATTTTATGCAACTCACACAGTTATAAATATGAAATTATTAGTATTACTTATCGCCGTCCTTCCTGGATTGGCAATTGCATATTGGATTGTGCGACAAGACAAATATGAAAAAGAACCTTGGCGGCTCACGATAGGGAGTTTCGTATGTGGCTTGTTGAGTACCGCACCTGCGGTGGCGATACAATTGATGTTTCGTTCGGACAGCGACCCCGACGCGCCTGAATCCTTGTTGCAAAGTTTCATTTTTTGTATTTTTGTGGTCGCGCTGACTGAAGAATTATCAAAATTCACCTTTTTGAGGTTGTATGCGTACACTTCGGACGAATTTAATGAACCGATGGATGGGATTGTCTATTCTGTGTTGATAAGTATGGGATTTGCGACGTTGGAAAATATTTTTTATTCGTTGCAAGGATTGCCTGTTGCGTTAGCACGGGCGGTGACGGCGGTGCCTGCGCATGCGGCTTTTGGGGTTGTGATGGGTGCGTTTGTTGGCATTGCAAAATTTCTACCTAAGCGAAAAGGGCAAATGATTACGCTTGGAATCGTTTTAGCCGTACTTTTTCATGGATTATATGACTTTTTTTTATTACAGAAAGCGTATGAATGGTTGGCAGTGTTGGCAATAGTAACGTTGTGTCTTGGGTTAGTGTTTAGTCGGTATTTGATTACGCAGTGGCAGGAAATTTCGCCATTCAAGGATAAAGAAAAAAATGTTTAATTTTTAATTAATTGATTATCAATATTTTATAGTAAAAATACGAGTTATTAGCATTTTATGTATATTTAAAAAGTTTCATAAAAATGAAGATTGCTGCGTAGAGGGAGATAGGGCAATGCCCTATCTCTGCCTCAAATTTGATTCTAATACTTTGATTACGAACGATTTAGGTTAAACACAAAATACATCAATAATCGTTTTCATTGCCACAAACATCGGTTCGCGCCCTTCTTTGGTGACTTCCGAATTTTCATCATCGGTCAACATGTCTTCCACGAACGCTAATAAATCTTCTTGCGGATACTTTTTGAAAAAAACATCCGCTTTATCTGAAAAACGTTTGCTTTTGACGGGTTCCAACAATGCCCAATTGTCTTCTTCGGCTTGGTCTATGCGCAAAGCCGTCACCACAGGCACTTTTTTAGCGGCTTTCAACACGGATTTCCAAACAATCAACGCCAAATATAATAAATATTCGCGTTCGTCTTCGGTCAACAATGCAATATCTTCCGAAAAAAGATAGCTATAAACCGCAGGTTGTTGTTTCGAAAAATCTTCGCAGGCTTTTTCATAAGCCGCGTCTGAACCTTCGTCTAATTTTTCGGCAACCGAATCAATGATATTCTCTGAAATTAACTTCATAATAAAAAAATGATGAATGATGAATGATGAATGATAAATGATGAATGATAAATTTGCATTCATCATTCATCATTTATCATTCATCATTCATCATTATAAATTATAATAAAATCGCGCCTTCTGGATTAATCGGCGATATAAATAATTGATTTTCAATCTTATGTGCATCAAAAACTTGTTTCATGATAATGCCTGCTTCTTCCGCAGCAAGCGAATTTTGACTCAATGCAAAAATAGACGGGCCCGAACCCGAAATACTACATCCCAAAACACCCGAAAGTTTCAAAACGGCTTCTTGCACCGTGTAGAAATGTGGGATTAATTTTGCCCGTTGCGGTTCGATGACTACATCTTGCAACGAACGCCGTATCAAATCAAAATCGGTATTATATAATCCTACTATAAATCCTGCCAAATTTGACGTTTGTTGCACCATTTGTTTCAATTCGACAGTCGGAGCGAGCATATTTCGCGCATATTTGGTCAAAATGCTGACTTTGGGATAGATGACCGTCGCATATAAACCTTTTGGCGTATGTAAACGATGCACATCCGTAGCGTTTCGCGCCAAAATAATGCCGCCCAATAACGACGGCGCAACATTATCGGCATGCATCGCGCCACTCGCAATGCTCTCGCCAAGCACCGCAAAAGGCAATAATTCTCGTTTTGATAGCGGATTTTTCAATAATTCATTGATAACTAAGACCGCACCTGCCGCACTCGCCGCCGAAGAACCCAAACCACTTCCAAAAGGCATTTTTTTATGAATCGCCATATCAATACCGCGTTTGGATTCGCCGAGATGTTCCAACAGCTTCAAAGCGGCATAACCTGCAGTATTTTTTTCGGGTTCGAAGGGCAATTTGCCGCCTGTGATGCGGGTGATACGCAACCCTTCATGTGCGTCAGTGAGTGCCGCCACGATTTCATCACCTGGCTTTTCGAGCGCGCAACCCAAAATGTCAAATCCAACTCCGATATTCCCAATCGAAGCGGGCGCGAAAACTTTAATACCGTTTTTCACAATAAGTGGATGATTTTTTTGAGGCGCAAAGATAGTTATAAGTTTCTAAAACGTTCAAGAATTTTAAAAGTTAATCTTTAAATTCCAAATAAAAAGCGTTTTTTTATACAAAATAACGCTTTTTATTTGGATATTTTCAATTTATAAAATTATTTTTTAAAACCCGACAAATTAAACGCAGGCAACATCACTGTTTAATACTCATGTAGTAGTATTTAGGCACACAATATTCTTTACCAATCATCCATTAAGCCATTCCTCCATCGCAGGAGTGAGGTAAGTGATAAGGCGAGTCAAATTGAAAGCATCCATTAATTCCCCTTCGCTCCATTCTTTTTTAGTTCGTTTGCTATTTTGAGGCTTCGGCGGTTGAGCAGCCTTATCCTTTTTAAGGATAGCCATAAATTGATTTTTTGATGTGAATCTAAATCTTTTTTAAAAAATCGCTTCAAAGATACGTATTTTAACGCAAAAAGAGCTTAAATTAAAAGACGAAAGCCCCAAAGTAATGACACTTTGAGGCTGTTCGTTAGGTTGTGTTGGCAGCGACTTACGCTCCCACGTTCGCAGGACGCAGTACTATCAGCGTAAGCAGGCTGAACGGCTCTGTTCGGAATGGGAAGCGGTGGATCTCCGCCGCTATAACCACCAACAATTCTTCCTAAAAAATTTTCTTGTATTTAAAATATTAACCTATTTTTTAAATTTTATTCACAAAATATTTGCAAATATCAAATACATATTTTAACTTTGCATACAAATAATCCTTATGGTCTAACTCAAAATCTCAAGCACGATGAATTGTTTAAATTACTTTAATTATAACTCATTAATA
>JBEEMZ010000259.1:0-7112 GCA_041192405.1 Bacteroidota bacterium
GCTTGTCAAATGGATATTAAAGTTGATGGTTTATCATACGAAGTTTTAACGCAAGCATTGAATCAAGCACGTGCAGGTAGATTACATATTTTAGATAAAATCGTTTTATCCAAACGGGCTGAAATTGAACAACGTAAAAAGTTGATTTTAACCAATGATATGGTTAAAAGCCCTTATTTCAAAGAAGCAGGTTATTCGCTCAAAAAGCATTTAAAAAACAATTCGGTTGGTATTATCTCAGAATTTAAACGCAAATCGCCATCGTTAGGTTGGATTAAAGAGGGTGCAAATGTGGTTGACATCACGAGTGGATACGCGGCGGCGGGCGCGGCGGCGATTTCGGTTTTGACCGATGAGCCTTTTTTTGGTGGTACTTTAAGCGATTTGCGAAAAGTGCGACAAGCTGTTTCGATTCCGATTTTGCGCAAAGATTTCATAATTGATGAATATCAATTGTTTGAAGCTAAAAGTTCTGGGGCAGATGTTATTTTGTTGATTGCAGAATGTTTAGACAAAAAAAGTTTGAAAAATCTTGCAGAAACGGCTAAAAATTTGGGTTTAGAAGTATTAATGGAAGTGCATTCGGAGGAGCAGTTGGAAAAACTTTGTGATGCAGTAGATTGTGTTGGAGTGAACAATCGCAATTTAAAAAATTTCAAAGTCAGTTTGCAAACGAGCATTGATTTAAGTACGCAAATTCCAGCTCAATTTGTCAAAATTGCAGAAAGCGGGATTTCAAATCCTGAAAACATTTCATTATTAAGTAATTACGGATTCAAAGGGTTTTTAATAGGTGAAGCGTTTATGAAAACGGAAAACCCTGCGGATACTTTAAAACAATTTATTCAAAATTCTTTATGTCATTGAAAATCAAAGTTTGTGGGATGCGAGAGGCTGCGAATATTGAAGAAATCGCTGCTTTGCCGATTGATTATATGGGATTTATTTTTTATGATAAATCGCCTCGTTACGTAACGGATTTCAACGCAACGAAAACGGATAAAACAAAAGTAGGTGTGTTTGTGAATGCCGATTTTGATTTTATTTTAAACAAAATCATTGATTTTGATTTGAAAATGTTGCAATTACATACCGAAACGCCCGATAGGATAAAAGGTTTAAAACAATATTTGTCTAACAATGGTCATGCAAGTATTCAAATCATGAAAGTTTTTTCCGTTGGTGAAAATTTCGATTTTACACAATTAGTTGATTATGAATTGATTACAGATTATTTTTTGTTTGATACGCAAACGCCTAAACATGGCGGTTCTGGATTAAAATTTGATTGGAATCTTTTAAAACAATATGATTTAGAAAAACCATTTTTTTTGGCGGGCGGCATTAGTGCGGCAGATGCGCAGCCGATTTTAAATTTGAATCTAAAAAATTTATATGCAATAGATTTAAATTCAAAATTTGAAATCCGCCCCGCATTTAAATCTGTCAAATTATTATCAACATTTATATCACAACTTAATTCACCACAAATCATACACATTAGCACAAATTATTGATAAAAAATTGGTGCTAATGCGTGTCATTCGTGGCAAAATAAAATTCTAAAAATGACCGAATTACTTATCGAACCTAAACATAAAATTCAACAAAATGTTGATTCTTATAAAGTCTCAGATGAGGGCTATTATGGCAATTTTGGCGGTGCTTTCATTCCCGAAATGCTGCATCATAATGTAGAAACATTGCGCAAAAATTATCTTAAAATCATCAAAAGTGTTGATTTTCAACGAGAATTCAAATCTTTATTGCGCGATTATGTGGGTCGCCCTACGCCACTCTATTTTGCGGAAAGACTCTCTAAAAAATATAATACAAACATTTTATTGAAAAGAGAAGACTTGTGCCATACGGGTGCGCATAAAATCAACAACACCATTGGGCAAATTTTATTGGCTAAACGATTAGGAAAACCGCGTATTATTGCGGAAACAGGCGCGGGGCAACATGGTGTTGCAACGGCTACGGTATGTGCTTTGATGGGTATGGAATGCATTGTTTATATGGGCGCGGTGGACATTGAACGGCAAGCCCCGAATGTGGCGCGCATGAAAATGCTTGGCGCGAAGGTCGTCCCTGCACTTAGCGGCAGTCAAACGCTCAAAGATGCGACAAATGAAGCCATTCGAGATTGGATTAGCAACCCCGAAAATACACATTATATTATTGGTTCGGCTATCGGACCGCACCCTTACCCCGATATGGTGACGCGTTTTCAATCGGTGATTTCAGCTGAAATGAGAAAACAATTAAAACAAAAGTTTGATAATCCGAATCCTGATTATATCATTGCATGCGTTGGAGGTGGTTCAAATGCGGCGGGCGCATTTTATCACTATTTAAACAATTTGTCTGTAAAATTGGTCGCAGTGGAGGCAGCAGGAGAAGGCATTCACTCTGGAAAGTCAGCAGCAACAAGCGTTTTAGGAACTTCGGGCGTAATTCATGGTTGCAAAACGCTTTTGATGCAAACCGCAGACGGGCAAATTGTGGAACCACATAGTATTTCAGCAGGTTTGGACTATCCTGGCATTGGACCATTACACGCACACCTTATTCGCACAAATCGCGCTATTCCAATTAGTATTACAGATGAAGAATCTTTAATAGGTGCAAAATTGTTGACTCAAATTGAAGGCATTATTCCAGCATTAGAGTCAGCACATGCGATTGCAGCGTTAGAAAAAATGACTTTTAAATCGTCGGATATTGTTGTGATTAACCTTTCAGGGCGTGGCGATAAAGATTTGCAAACGTATATGAAACATTTATAATTAAAAGACAATGGTTTAAAATTATGGTTTAAAATTATGGTTTAAAATTATGGTGCTTATCGTAAAACGGATAGAACGCATTGACGGATTTTATTTTTTATAAAGTATTGATAATCAATTTATTGAAAAATGCTAAAAGAAAAACCAGTTCAAATCTGTCAATCCATACTATCCGTTTTACCATTCACACCAATAAAAAATCTGTTCAAATCCGTCAATCTGTGCTATCCGTTTTACAATTCGTACCCTAATTTATCACAAAAAAGTTTATCTTTGTGTCAGAAAAAGAATTAAAAAACTTTTTATTCATAAAACCATGATTCGATACGAAAAAGATACGCAACAAATCGCCACATTGACCCTCGAAATGGATGGCAGTCAATATAATACGCTTCAGCACGACATTAGTAAGTCGTTCGGAAGGTTGTTAAACCACTTAAAAGCCGAAAAAGAAAAAGGTGCGTTGAAAGGTGTCATCATCACGTCGGCGAAACGCAATTTTTTAACAGGCGGTGATTTGGATTTTTATCATCAATGCACGAATGCGGAAGCTGCTTTTCAAGCGTCGCAACAACTTTGTGCTTTTTTTCGCGGTCTGGAAGCCCCTGGCGTTGCGGTTGTGGCGGCGTTGAATGGTACGGCACTTGGGTCAGGTTTTGGATTGGCGTTGGCGTGTCATTATCGGGTCGCGCTGGATAAAAATGAAATAAAATTGGGTTTTCCCGAAACATCATTGGGTTTAATGAGTTCTGGTGGAGAGATTATTCGGTTAATGTGGTTGATGGGTATTGAAAAAGCATTTCGAGTCGCAACAGAAGGTCGTTTTTACACGCCCAAAGAAGCTCTAAAAATTGGTTTAATTGACGAATTGGCAACGGACGAACGCGATTTATTAGAAAAAGCGCGGCAATGGTTGTTGAATCAGTCCGAAACCTATCATCAAATTTGGGATACCAAAACGGGTACAATTCCTGAAGGTTCGGTCAGCGATTCAAAAGTAGGCGAAACCATTCGCCGCTTAACTGCCGAACATTACAAAAAGAATTATTTGAATTATCCTGCTTTGACAGCGATTTTAAACACCTTAGTGGAAGGCAGTCGGGTTGATTTTGATACCGCTTGTCGCATTCAAAGTCGTTATTTTACGCAAGTGTTATTGACGAAAGAGGCGAAAAGTATGACAAAAGCATTTGGTTATGACTTGCAGGCAGTGCGAAAAGGTTGCAATCGCCCGAAAGGTTATGGCAAATTTCGACCTAAAAAAATTGGCATTATTGGGGCGGGTTTGATGGGTTCAGGCATTACGTATATTTGTGCAAATGAAGGTTTACAAGTTGTATTAAAAGATATTTCTCGGTCTGTAGCAGAAAAAGGCAAATCTTATTCTGAAAATAAACTCAAAGAACGCGTTAAATTGGGTGATATAACGGATAAAGATGCTCAAACGATTTTGAGTCGCATTGCTGCAACTGAAAAAATGAGTGATTTTAAAGATTGTGATTTGGTCATTGAGGCGGTTTTTGAAAACAGATTGTTGAAATCAAAAATCATTCGAGAGGCGGAAATGATTGTGGATAAATATTGTATGGTAGCGAGTAATACGTCTTCGATTCCAATAACCGAATTGGCAAAAACGGCGTATCGTCCAGAAAACTTCTGCGGAATGCGGTTTTTCCGTCCTGTGGATGATGAATTTTTAGTAGAAATTGTCAAAGGTGCGCAAACGGCGGATGAAACGATTGCACGCGCCTTTGATTTTATTAAAATGATTCATAAAATTCCGATTATTGTGAAAGATAGTTGGGGTTTCTACGTTGGACGGGTGCGAAATACGTACATTTTGGAAGGAATTGCCTTGTTACAAGAAGGTTATTCGCCCGCTTTAATCGAAAATTTGGGGATTCAAGCAGGTATGCAAATGGGTCCGTTAGCAACGGCGGATGATTTATCGTTGGCAATGGTCGCGGAATATGAACAACAAGCCGCGCAATTGTACGGTCCGAAATACGTGCGGCATCCCGCAGGCGCGAATTTGGATTTGATGATTGCAGATAAGCGCACGGGCAAGCCCGCACGTATGGGGTTTTATGATTATGACAATCAAGGTCATATCACGAAACTTTGGCATGGGATGGACGCGCCTCAATATCGAAAAGATTTTGATAGAAATGAATTGACAGAGCGATTATTATTTGCGCAAGCGTTGGAAGCCGTTTGGTGTTTGCAAGAGAAAATTGTGTGTTCGGCGGCGGAAGCGAATTTGGGTAGTATCTATGGTTGGAAGTTTCCTGCGTCAAAAGGTGGTGTATTACAATACATTAATGATTATGGTTTATTTGAATTTAATGAAAAATGTAAAGTGTATCGCACCTTACATGGGCAACGTTTTAAAGTGCCGACTTTGTTAAAAACCATGCTTGAAAAAAACGAAACGTTTTAAAATAGTTGGTTCGTTCGTTGGTTAAAATATTGATAATCAATATTTTAACTAACCAACTAACTAACCAACTAACTAACCAACTAACTAACTAACCAACCAAAAAGATGATTACCAATATTCACACCTTTGTAGAAAGCAAAATAATCAAATTTATACTATTTTGGGCAGCTTTTCTCACCTTATTTTATGGTTACGAACTGAATCGTCGAACGAATTATCCGCCTCAATCGGTGCATTGTTGGCGGCAAGCGGATGGCGCGGCACAAGCGTTGAACTATTATCAAAACAAATTACAGTTTTGGAAGCCAGGAGTTTTGAACGTGATTGAAAATAATCATCATACGGTTGGCGAATTTCCAATATTTTATTGGCTTGCGGCTGTTTTGTACAAAATTTTTGGTGTGCAAGAATGGATTTTGAAAAGCCTTCATTTGATTGTGTTTGTAATTGGTATCTATCATCTTTTCAAATTATCGGATGCAATTTTGCAAAATACAGTTGCGGCTTTGGCGATTGCCTTGTTGCCGTTTACGACTCCTGTGGTTGCGTTTTATAGCCTCAATTTTTTGCCAAATGCACCCGCATTAGGATTGGCATTCAGTGGTTGGTATTATTTTTACAAATATGGAATTGATTCAAAATTAAAGGATTGGCATATCTGCACAAGTATTTTTTTGTTGATTGGATTATTGAAACCGACGGTTTTAATGGGTTGGGTTGCCATCATGGTTTTGTACAAAATAGACATTTTACGGAGCTACTTTTTCAAAAAGGAACCGCCCATTTTCAAAGAAAAATTGAAAATGTTGCCATCATTTTTCATGGTGTTGATTGCGGTTCTTGCATGGCGCGTTTGGTCGAATCAATACAATATCGCGGCAGGAAGCAAATTCTTTTTTTTGGATACGATTATGCCTATTTGGAAAGCCGATGCAGAAGACCGCCAAAAAATCTATGGCTGGTTAACCGATTATGGATTGCCGATTCATGTTTTTACCAAAACATCATTGCAAATTTTAGCCATAATTTTAATTTTAAATTTTATTTTAATTAAAAAACAAAATAAAATATTGTTTAGTGTTTTCATTTTGAATTTATTAGGCATTCTTGCAGTCATTATTTTATGGTATCAACAATTGATGGTGCACGATTATTATTACATTGAATGGATGGTTTTGCCTATTTCAATGCTTATAAGTTTATTCTACGTATTTAAACAATTCAAAATCAAATACTTACATAATATTTTAACGATATTGCTGTGTTGTTTTTTGATTAAAAACGCGGTTCACACGAGAAAAGAAATGTTGCATCGTTACGACCAAAAGGGCGATTTTTACAATGATTACAACTTTTCGTTGTTTAAAACACCCGAATTACAACTTTTTTTTAAAGGGTTGGGCATTTCGGAACGCGATACCGTATTGAGCATACCTGATGTTTCGCCCAATGCGTCTCTGTATTGGTTGCGATTGCGCGGTTTTACGAATTGGAATACGACTTTAGATAAATATAAAAATTTAACACCTTATAGAGGACACCTTACAACGCCTTTTGTGAATGATATTGTTAAAAATCATGGATGTAAATATTTGATTTTGAATAAATTAAAATGTCAAGAAGGCGATACGTTGCGCTCATATCCCAAAACGTTATTAGGTGTTTTTGATTCGAGTATTTATGTTTATAGATTTTGATATTCAAAAAAAACGCAAGTGTATTTTGCTAAAAAACACATTCAATAAATATTTTGAAAAAAAATATAAATAAATAAAAAGACCTATTGACAATATCATTGGAATCCTTTAACTTTGCATTTGTATATCCTTAACAAGTATTTACAAATCATCAAAACGTAAATCAAAGCATCATGATTAAAA
>JBEEMZ010000260.1:0-8209 GCA_041192405.1 Bacteroidota bacterium
TTTACGAACGAATTATTATCGTTTCATTTTCCCGAATTCAAAGATATTGTTTCGAAAAATGGCTATGTGCGCAAATTTTATGAAATCTTAAAAAGCGAAACCAATAGTGGGAGCATTGCACGGATTTTTTTGACGGGCGTTGCACCCGTGACGGTGGATAGCATGACGAGTGGTTTTAATATCATGACCGATCTGACATTGCACCCGCTTTTTCACGATATGATGGGCTTTGTCGAAGCTGAAGTGGTTGATTTACTCGAAAAAATAGCAGTTACGGAGGCGGACTTGCCCTTGATTTTAGACGATTTACGCAAATGGTATGATGGCTATCGGTTTGATTTGGATAGTCCGCAACATTTGTACAATCCCGAAATGGTCTTGTATTTTGCGAATTACTATCAAGCGGTGCGCAAATATCCTAAAAAAATGTTGACTTCTAATGTCGCCACCGATTATCAAAAAATCGCTCAAATTTTCCGAATCGGCAATAATGAAGAAACGAGTTTAGCGTATTTGACGACGTTTTTAGAAACGGGTGAAATCAAAAGTTACCTCACGGATCGTTTTAATGTGGCGATTGGGTTCGGACTCAAAGAAATTTGGAGTATGCTTTTTTATACGGGGATGACGACGTTGAAAGCGGTTTTTGGGAATAATTATACGTTTCAAATGCCGAATTATGTGATTAAAAGTTTATATTATGATTATTTCGTCGCGTTGCAATTGGGGATGGCTTATGGCACGATTCAATATGAAATTCGGGAATCCATTGAGGAATTGGTAGCGCATGGACACATCGAACCGTTCACGAAATGGGTCGAAAAAGCCTTAACCCAAGCGCATTCCAATCGAGATAATGTGGGTTACAACGAAAAGCATCTCAAAACATTGGTGGTTGGTTTATTGTTTCCGTATGAAAACTACTTGATTCGGAGCGAATACGAAGTGGAAAAGCGGTTTATTGATATTTTTTTGGAGCGCATTCCACAAGTCAATATCAAACATGAGATTTTATTGGAATTAAAATATCTTAAAAAAGAAAATGCCGATAAATGGATTGATAAAGACGAGAAAATCGTAGATCCGCCGCCTGTGACCACCAAAAAGGTTGCGAAACCGCGCAAAACCAAGGTTCCGCCGCCGTCGTCTGCGCCGAAACCCATTCCAGTGAGACCGTTATTGGATCATGTAGTTGAAAAAGCGACGGTTCAATTGTCGGAATACATGCAATTACAACGGTTTCAACGCCCGAATTTATTAGGTTTTTGTTTGGTGTATGTGGGCGCCACAAAACAAGGTCGTATCCCTATTCAATTCGATAGGCGACCTTGTTTTGTGAGTTAGTTAATGGTAATTTAAAGCATTTTTTTTACCAACCGATTGACCCAGCGAATGCCCATGAAGAAAGCCATCACATCCATCAAAAAAGGCATTTTTACACCAAGTCGTAATACTAAAGTGCTTTGTATCAATTCTTTATAAATAATTTTAAATAAATCTGTTTCATACGTTTTCAAAAAATCAGCTGTAAAATTTTTGATTTTATGCGCTGATTCAATGGTTTGAGCAGCGATTTTCCCGCTTACAATCGCATTACTAATGCCGTCGCCAGAAGCAGGGTCAATCAAAGCAGCAGCATCGCCCGTCAGTAAAAAATGGTCGCCCGACATGCACACCCGCCGCGAACCAATTGGTAAACCAAAACCTTCTATTTTGCCAACTTGCTTGCTATCTGCAAAACGCGCCTTCAATAAAGGTGATGTTTGAATATAATTTGTTAAAGTATGGCGCAAATTAACTTTCTTTTTAGAAATTTCCTCTGTCAACATTCCGTAACCAACATTTGCAAAACCATCTCCAAGCGGGAAAACCCAAAAATAACCGGGCAGTAATTCAGGTGAGATGTAAATTTCGGTTGTATTCAGCTCTAAATCTTTTACGCCTTTAAAATAAGTGCGCACTGCGCCAACATGGTCTCTATGACTTAATTTAGTAGCCGTCAATTTTTTAGAAACGATAGATTGCGCACCATCGGCACCTACTAATATTTTTGTTTCAAAAAAAAGTTGTTGGGCTTGATTGCCGACGCAAATACCATCTATATTAGGTTGTTTTTCGACGAAATCAACCTGAAAATCTTCTAAAATCGTCACATTTGGCGCGTACTGACGCACTGCATTGAGGAGAAAATTATCAAAATCGTGTCGCGCACAGCAATAGGCTTCATTGACCCAATGCACTTCAAACGGTTTGTGATGATTTATGTATAGGCGCGTTTGAGTCGTCCTTGTTTTCGCTGAAAACTGTCTAAATGATACAATCAATTCGGGACAACAAGCCAATAGCGTCTTGATGGAACGCCCGCCAATCGCATCGCCACACGTTTTGGAGCGCGGAAAAGTACTTTTGTCTATCAACAAAACCTGTAAACCTGAATGCCGCAACTGCAATGCACAAGTTGCGCCTGCAGGGCCCGCGCCAATAATAATGACATCATATTTTGGATTCATAACTTTTGGAATGATGAACGATGAATGATGAATGATGAATGATGAATTTATAAAATATTGATTATCAGTATTTTATAAATTCATCATTTATCATTCATCATTTATCATTACGAGCCGTGACAGTTTTTATATTTCCGACCGCTACCACAAGGACATGCATCATTGCGCCCTACTTTCGGGTCATTGCGCATAATGGTTGCCTGTTTTTGAAAGGTTTGAGCCCGTTGTTGTTCCTCACGTTGCAATTGTTCACGACGTTGCGCGGCGCGGGCGGCACGTTGTGCTTCGGCGGCGGCTTGACGTTCTGCTTCTTGAATGCGTTCATAATCAGACTGTTGTGGCGGAGCTTCGTGCATGGCATCGGGTGCTTCAATCAACAACATCCCTTTTGACAAATACGACGTAACGCGCATATTGACTTTTTGAATCAATGTTTCAAACAAATTGTATGCCTCCACTTTGTAAATCACTAATGGATCTTTTTGTTCAAAACTCGCGCCTTGTACGGATTCTTTCAATTCATCCATATTGCGCAAATGCTCTTTCCACTCGTCGTCAATAATCGCCAACGTTACCGCTTGTTCAATATCTCGAACAATTGAATGTCCATCGGATTGCACCGCTTTTTGCAAATCGGCAGCAATATTCAAGGCGCGAGCGCGACCGTCTGAATACGGAATTGAAATTCTTTTATATTTATGTCCTTCATTTGCAAACACTTGTTGACAAATTGGCAATAACAATTCTTTTACTTTTTCAAACTTGTGGTCATAAAACGTTTGGAATTGATGTTGGAATTGCTCAATCACGCCATCTACGGAACTTGCATTAAAGGCTTCTTCTGTAATTTCGGGATTCATGCCCAAATATTCCCACGACGACATTAAAAAATCATTATATTTGCCATTCATCTTGGCATCTGCGGCGATCATTTCAGTCATCGTATTAAACATTTGATTCAAGTCAATAGACAAACGCTCTCCTGAAAGCGCGTTGAAACGCTTTTTATAAATCGCTGCCCGTTGAATATTCATCACATCATCATAATCAAGCAAGCGTTTCCGAGTGCCAAAGTTATTTTCTTCCACTTTTTTCTGCGCCCGTTCGATAGATTTCGTTACCATTGAGTGTTGAATCATCTCGCCTTCGGTATGTCCCATCCTATCCATCAACGACGCGATGCGTTCCGATTGGAACAAACGCATTAATTGATCTTCTAATGAAACAAAAAATTGTGACGTTCCAGGGTCACCTTGACGACCCGCCCGACCACGCAACTGACGGTCAACCCGCCGAGATTCATGTCGTTCTGTGCCCACAATCGCCAAACCGCCCGCTTCTTTCACGCCCGCACCCAATTTAATATCCGTTCCACGACCTGCCATATTGGTTGCAATCGTTACCGCACCCGATTGACCCGCTTCCGCAACGATTTCAGCTTCGCGTTGATGTTGTTTGGCATTTAAAACATTGTGTTTGATGCCGCGCAAATTCAACATCCGACTCAATAATTCTGAAATCTCAACGGTTGTTGTACCCACTAATACAGGGCGACCCGCCGCACTTAATTTTGTTATTTCGTCTATAACCGCATTATATTTTTCGCGAGATGTTTTATAAACTAAATCCTCATCATCTTTCCGCGTGATTTTGCGATTTGTCGGAATCGTTACTACATCCAATTTGTAAATTTGCCATAATTCTTGCGCTTCGGTTTCAGCCGTACCCGTCATACCCGCGAGTTTGTGGTACATACGGAAGTAATTTTGGAGTGTAATCGTCGCATAAGTTTGGGTAATATCGCCCACTTTAACATTCTCTTTTGCCTCCAACGCTTGATGAAGCCCATCCGAATAACGACGACCTTCCATCATACGCCCTGTTTGCTCATCCACAATCTTCACTTCGCCATCCATAACAACATATTCTTCATTCTTTTCAAACAACGTATAGGCTTTTAAAAGCTGATGTATGGAGTGCAAACGCTGCGATTTAATCGAAAAATCTTGTGCAACTTGCTCTTTTTTGGCAGCTTTTTCCTCAATCGTGAGATTTGATTCTGCATTAATTTCCATCATGCGCGTCGTGATGTCGGGCAAAATGAAAAAATCACGGTCGCCATGACCTTTTGCCAAAAATTCAGCACCGCGTTCCGTCAATTCGACACCTCTATTTTTTTCATCAATTGTAAATAACAAAGGCTCATCCGCCACCCGCATATATTTGGATTGCTCCTGCATGTAATGATTTTCCGCTTTTTGCATTTCGACTTTCACACCTTCCTCGCCTAAAAACTTAATCAACGGACGATATTTCGGCAAAGCCCGATGCGCCCGCAATAAAAGTAAACCTGCCGTACCTTCGTCCGTTCCTTTTTTGCCCTCTGCAAACGCTTTTTTCGCCTGCACGACAAAACTTGTAGCTAATTTTCGTTGTTCCGCCAACAATTTCTCGACTTCGGGTTTCAATGCCATATATTCTTGCTCCTCTTGACCGACGCTCAACGGGCCCGAAATAATCAAAGGAGTCCGCGCATCATCAATCAAAACCGAATCCACCTCATCCACGACCGCAAAATGATGTTTTTTCTGAACCAATTCATCCAAATCATGCGACATATTGTCGCGCAAGTAGTCAAAACCAAATTCATTATTCGTTCCGTAAATAATATCCGCCCGATACGCTTTGCGCCGCGCCTCCGTATTCGGCTGATAACGGTCAATACAATCCACCGTCAACAACAAAAATTCATATAAAGGTGCATTCCATTCCGCATCGCGTCGCGCCAAATAATCATTCACCGTCACAATATGCACGCCATCACCTGACAAACCATTTAAATATGAAGGCAATGTCGAAACCAATGTTTTACCTTCGCCCGTAGCCATTTCCGCGATTTTGCCGTCGTGCAATGCCATCCCGCCAACTAATTGCACATCATAATGAATCATATTCCAAGTGACATTGCCACCTGCCGCCGTCCATGAATTGCTCCAAATCGCTTTATCGCCCTCCAATTGCACATAATTTTTGCCTTGCGCAGCCAAATTGCGGTCATGATTCGTTGCAATTACAACTAATTGTTTGTTTTGTGTCAAACGACGCGCCGTTTCTTTCACAACTGCAAACGCTTCAGGCAACAAAACACGTAAAATATCTTCTAAATGTTTATCGCGTTCTTTTTTGAGCGTATCCACTTGTTTGAAAAGCACATCTTTTTGAGCAAAATCATCGGTCGAAGTTGCTTGATCATTGACATTAAGAATATCTTGGTCAATGCCATCGAGATGTTGACGGATGCGCTGACGGAAATCCAACGTTTTGCCTCGAAGCGCGTCATCAGAAATCGCTTGATATTCTTGATAAAAACGATTTATGTCTTTGACAATCGGCAGATATGTTTTCAAATCACGGTCTTGTTTCGACCCGCCGAACAATTTTCTTAAAAAATTCAACATGGTAATTTCAGATAGATGATGAAGCGTTTGCAAATGTAAATAATTGATTTACAAACTTTTATTTATATTCAGATGATGGAAATTACGATGCAATGGAAAACGACCTTTCCATTTTATCGTAATTTGTAACAAATTCTTTTCAATTAGAACGACGCGGCGCAAATATACGGTATATTTGCACGAAAACTTCAAAAAGTTAGTTGAACAAATTTCTTTCCAACCCTCATTTTAGACAAGATGTCAGTTAAATCTTTTAAAAAGGTGACAATTTGGGTCATTTTGATGACTTTATTAAGCAATTGTGGCAATGGCAAACGAGATATTAGAATTTTTTATTTTCCGTTAACGACGCTGCGAGAGCCACTTGTGTACGAGTATCGCACTGTAAACAACGATAGTTTGCCGCCATTTTACTGCTACATGAACACCCTTAATATAGGTGATAGTTTGTTTTTCATCACCAATACTTACGGCGCAGATTTTGAAACGTTGCAATTAGACCGCGAATTGCAAACGCCAGATGGTATGTTATTGAAATCCTTATTCCAATATGTGCCTGATAACACAGGCAAACGGACTCAAAACGCAGCTGAAATCTTGTCGGGCAACGCATTTCCGTATCAAGTGACGGATTCAAACGGCATTTTTGTTTATAACGTATCATGGAAAAGTACGATTGATTCGACGCGATACAGCATTATTCGGAATCGGCGTTTTGGAGGCGACACGACCTGGACGTTTCAAAATAAAACCTATCCTGCGATTTGGTTTCACTTGCGCGAGGTGCGCGACCGTGATAACAATGGTCACACGTCCGTTGAATTTCATGGGAAAGAGATTTTTGCTCAAAATCTTGGTTTGGTGTCCATTCGCAGGACGGTTTCAGGGCATGAAATTGAGTATCAATTGGTGGATACGTATGATATGAAAACGTTTGAAGGAAAATTCCAAAAGAAATAATAGTAACAATTGAGGAGGTTGAGGCAGTTGCAACAATTGTTGAACCAGCCTTTTTTCTAAATGTTGATTTTGCGGAACGTTTTGATAATCACTTATCTATGTTCTAAGAATCCGAATCTGCGGAAAAAAACATATTATAACTTTAATAAATCAGTAGTATAAGAACGCTGATTTAATGGGGAAAATAATTTTAGTCTTTTTCTGCCTTTTTAAATAATAAAGCCTTCGTTTCAGACAACCTGTAAAGGTTCTAAAACGAAGGCTTGCACGCCCATCCTATGAGGCGGCAGAGGACGCGCAACGACGGATTGTTTTGTTTTCACAAAAAAAACAAAATAATCAACGTTTTAATGCGTCCAATAAAAAATATTCTATTGAAGCATCATTTCTTTTTCATCCACCATGCGCCGAATATTAATCAAGGCATAACGCATCCGACCCAAAGCGGTATTGATACTTACCCGCGTGAGTTGTGCGATTTCCTTGAAACTCATATCCGCATAATGCCGCAGGATGACAACTTCCCGTTGTTCAGGCGGGAGCGCGTCCACCAAACGCCTTACGCGGTCATGCGATTGACTGCGCATAATCTTCTGTTCAGCCGATTCATCACTGAGACTCAATACATTAAATATATCAAATTCTTCAGTCGGCGATACGTGCGGACGGCGTTTGTTCCGACGGAAGTAATCAATACAAAGATTGTGCGCAATGCGCATTGCCCATTGTAGAAACTTGCCTTCGTGGTTGTACTTACCAGAGCGCAAAGTATTGATGATTTTGATAAAAACCTCTTGAAATATGTCTTCCGCCAAAGATTGATCTTTGGTAAAAAGATAAATTGCCGTATAGATTTTAGTCTTATGACGGTGTAACAATATTTCAAACGCTTTTTCATCACCATCGAGATAGGTGCGAATCAATTGCTGATCACTCAGCGGAGCCACTTGCATCACTTGCATTGTCAACTAAACGATTTAAATTTTCGTTAAGAGAGATTGCCGGGTTTGGAGAAAATGACCCGGGCTTTATTTCGAATACCCCGCAATGTGAGCAACTTGGTCAGCAGTTCGCCCCAATTCCTAAATACCACATTGAATGGATTTTTGGAGGTATTGGGATGCACCAGCCCGTATTGAATCTCTGACTCTTCTCCTTCCTCGGCATAGGTGCCAAACAGTCGGTCAAAAATCATCAAAAATCCGCCATAGTTTTTATCTAAAAATTGTACGTTACGCGCATGGTGTACGCGGTGCGCAGAGGGCGTATTCAAAATGCCTT
>JBEEMZ010000261.1:0-7092 GCA_041192405.1 Bacteroidota bacterium
AGAATCTGCGGGAAAATCTGCGAAATCTGCGGGGAAAAATAGATTGATAATCAATTATTTACATATTAAATCTTTAACAACTCAGTAGTGTAAATTTTTTTTAAATGTTCGTCAAAAACCAAAATACGCAAATTTTTCTTGCGAATTGCCAATTGACCTAATGGTTTAGAAAGAAAATTTCGAAAATAAAATTCCCGAACGACTTCGCGTACATGAGGAGGATATTTGTCTAATCGGGGCATCGTTACAATATATTTTGTTAAAAAAAACAGTTTTCTAAGGCAAAAATAAGGTTTTTTCAGAACCTAAGCAACAAGAAAACAAAAAATGGGTTCTCTTGTTGCTTAGTTCTGAAAATTTAAACCAATTCGCCGCCACACGATGAACCCGCACCTGCCGTACATCCATAACAATGCTGATTCAAAACAATATTTCGATTGGATAATGCTTCAAAATCAAATTGGTCTAAATGAATTGCGTCTTTTGTACTCACTTTCAAATCCAACATTTGATTGAAATCGCAATCATATAAAGAGCCGTCCCAACCCACTGAAATCGTATTTCGACACATCACGCCCGCAACGGTCGCAGGATTGAAAGCATTGATTAACAACGACATATATTCTTCATAATTTCCTGATTCCAATAAATATTCCATAAAACGACTAATCGGCATATTCGTTATGGCAAACAATTGGTTGAAAATAATATCAAATTTTCGTTTTAATTGTCGTTTAAATTCGGCTTGCAAAACGTCTTGTGCGGCGGGCAAAAACGCACCCGTCGGATTATAAACCAAATCCAATTGCAAACCACTCCCCTCTTTTCCATAACCGACCGCATTTAACATTTTCAACGCTTTGATGGAATCTTCAAAAACGCCATCACCACGTTGTGCATCGGTGCGGCTTTTGCTGAAATACGGCAACGACGAAATGATATGCACTTGGTTTTCAGCAAAAAATGTTGGCAAATCATGGTATTTTGGATTCGCCACAATAATCGTCAAATTACATCTGTTGATAATTTTCTTGCCCAAACGATGACATTCTTGCACAAACCATCGAAAATCGGGGTGCATTTCGGGTGCGCCGCCTGTAATATCAACGGTCGGAATATCGTATTCAGACAATATATGAAGGCACTTTTCCAACAAGGCACGCGACATTAATTCTTTTCTATCGGGGCCCGCGTCCACGTGACAATGTGCGCACGTTTGATTACACAATTTGCCAGTATTGATTTGGAATATTTCTAAACGATTGGCTTTCAATGGTTTAAAACCTGCATCTGCCGCTTTTTGAGCGAATAATGGGAATTTCGCCTCTATTCGTTCTTTGCCATTCAATACTTTTAGTTGGAAAAAAGTATCCGATAATTCATTATGGCGCGCTAAAAGGGATTTTGTTTTTTGATGAATTGCCATTTTTAATAATGATGAATGATGAATGATAAATGAGTCATTTTATTTTACTGAGTTGTTTGTTATGTTTTCCCCGCAAATTTTCGCAGAAAAAGGCTCCAAAAGAAAATCGGCGAGAAGCGGCAGAAAACACTATTGATAATCAATTACTTATACATTAAAACTTTAACGACTCAGTAAAATATGAGTCATTATAAAAATTCATCATTTATCATTCATCCTTAAAGTTACATAGATATTTTTTTTACATGATTCATCATTTGAACGCTGTAAACCAACGTCGTTCCACTCTTAATCGCCGCCGCCACATGCACCGCTTCCATCATTTGTTCCTCATCCGCGCCTTTTTCGAGACACGTTTTAGAATATGCGTCAATGCAATACGGGCATTGCGTGGAATGCGCTACTGCCAATGCAATTAAAGCTTTTTCACGTTCGGTCAATGCGCCTTCTTTCATCACTTCGGCGTAATAATCAAACCATTTTTTGCCCATTGTGGCTTGAAATTCTGTGATATTCCCAAATTTGCCTAAATCGGCAGGGTCAAAATACGTTTTTTGTTGAGACATGATTTTATTTTTAAGAAGAAAACTTTCAAATTCGGTCAAATGTATTACGGTTTTGCGAAAACAAAAAAAATATTTACAAATTTTTGCACAAATATCAAACCTTTGTTTACTTTTGTCACGGCGTTAAACAGAACCAAATTTCAGATATTAAACAAAACTATCCTAATTTTGGGCTCTTAGCTAAATGAATCAAATTTAATTTTAAACTGTAAGTGTATGAAAAACAACCACCTACTAAAAGTAGGTAGCTTCGTTATGTGGCTACTCCTGCCTGTGCTGACTTGGGCGCAAGGTAACAAAGTTGATTTCACCATCAAAGGGAAAGTCACGGACGGCACTGAATCGGTGATTGGCGCAAGCGCAGTCTTGCAAAACACAGGTATTGGTTCCGTTACGGATATTGATGGCAATTACGAAATCAAAGGTAGCGTTCCTGCGGGTTCGTACAAATTAATCGTAAGTTTTGTTGGCAAGGCAGCCAATTCGAGTCAAATTGACATCGTTGCAGGCACCTCAACCTACACAAAAGACGTGATTTTGGGCAGCGATGCACTTAATTTAAGTGAAGTTGTCGTCTTAGGTTCGTCAGTTTTGCAGGAACGCAAACAATTAGGCAATGCCATGACAACCGTTCGTGCAGACCAGTTAACGCGAGCGAGTACAGGGGACGCGCTTCAAGCATTGCAAGGCAAAGTCGCAGGCGCACAGATTTCACAAAACTCTGGAGATCCTGCGGGTGGTATTTCGGTTCGTTTGCGCGGTGCAAAATCATTGTTAGGTTCGTCTGAGCCGCTCTATGTTATTGACGGTGTGCTTTCTAACAATGGTACTACGAACTTGACGAACGCCAATGTGGATGGTGGTTCGACTTCTGCGATTGGTCAAAATCGGATGGCAGATATCAATCCAAACGATATTGAGTCTTTAAACGTGATTAATGGCGCGGCGGCAGCAGCCATTTACGGTTCTCGCGCATCGAATGGCGTAATTCTCATTACGACCAAACGCGGTAAATCGGGTAAACCGAAGATTTCATTTGCTTCCTCTTTCTCAAAAAGTCAGTTGTGTCGAAAATCGTTTATGTCCACTTATGGCAAGCAATTTCACCCCAATGCAATTACAGATCCGAATGCAGCAGGTTATGTGAGTTCACAATTGTCAACGCTTTATCCGTTGGCGAAAGCAGGTTCCATTGCGGCAGATGATATTACGGTTTGGTCTAACTTGATTGATGTACAACGGTACGATTATCAAGACGAAATTTTTAGACAAGCCACAGGTACCGATAATAATATTTCCATTTCAGGTGGCAATGATGATACGCGTTATTTTGCGTCATTGAGTCACATGAAGAATCAAGGTATTTTAAATAACACTGATTTTCAACGGGTTAGTGGACGCGTTCGGTTAGACCAAAAAATTAATAGTTGGTTGAATGCTTCCGCAGGTTTGATGTATGCCAACAGTTTCAGCAATGAGTTGCCGAATGGGAATGTTTTTTTCAGCCCAGTTAACTCGATTAATATCACCAATAATATTTTCAATTTAAGTGCGCGGGATGCTTCTGGCAATTTACAAGCAGTCGAAAGATTGTCTCGTATCAACCCATTGAGCATCATGGAAGGAATCAAAAATTCGCAAATGACCAATCGCACCATTGCGGATTTGCAATTGACAGCACATCCGATGGAAGGCTTGACCTTATCTTACATCTTTGGTATTGATAATGCGAGTCAATTGGGACGCAATTTCAGCCCCATTTATCCTTATGCCGTCAATTTAGCGTATTTCAATAAAGGTTATGTTGCTAATAACACGGCTCTTACAACTTTGGTGAACAATGATTTTACAGCAACTTATGCAAAAGCATTTGGTGCTTTCACTACAAGTACGGTTGTCGGTTTCAATCATCAATATTCGCATGACCAAATTTCAATTACAGAAGGTCGTGACTTAGCTCCTTTCGTGACGACTATTAATGGTGCATCCGTTATTTTGCCTCCGAGATTTGCAGATTTGACCAGTACGTTGATGGGTGGTTTTATCCAAGAAACATTTGGTTATGGCGAGCGTTTATTTTTGACATTGGCGGGTCGGATGGATGCTTCTTCTCGATTCCCGACTGACACGCGTACTAATTTTTATCCAAAAGTGGGTTTCAGTTACTTGATTTCAAATGAAGATTTTTTCAAAGATTTGAAAAATACGGTAAATCAATTCAAAGTTCGCGCCTCTTGGGGACAAGCGGGTAATTTGAATGGTTTAGGCGTTTACGACCGTTTCAACTTATTCAATACAACTTCTTTTAATGGTCAAACCGCTATCAGTGCTCGCGCAGCGATTGCAGACCCGAATATCAAGGTAGAACGCAATGAAGAATTAGAAATCGGTACTGAATTTTCATTGTTCAAAGATATAGTTAATGTCGGTTTCTCTTGGTACAAACAAACCGCAACCGATTTGTTACTGAATGTTGCGACAGCTCCTTCTCAAGGTGGTTCCAGTATCAAAACCAATGTAGGTACGCTCGAAAACAAAGGTTACGAGATAACATTGGGCGTTACGCCGTTCAAAACAAATAAAATGTCGCTCAACCTTTTCGGTACTTATAGCCAAAACGACAATTTAGTAACATCACTTCCTTATGGTTTGACTTCGATTGCAAATCCAGCAGGTGCGCCTGTTTATTTGATTCAAGGTGCGCCAGTGGGTGTTTTCTACGGAGCTTTTTACGCAAGAGATGCAAGTGGTGCTATTTTGAATCGCCCGATCAAGGTGAATGGCGTTTTAACGCCATTGCCACAAGTGGAACGCGGTGCGGCGCAAAGTTCGCTGACACCATTAACCTATAACAGTTACAGAGATGCGAACGGTCAACCAGTCATCGCAGGTGCAAACGCCATCACACAGCGTAAAATCATTGGTAATCCAAATCCACGTAATATTTGGACTGCAGGTTTAAACTTTACTTATGATCGTTTGTCGGTGCGTGCCTTGTTAGACGCAGTAAGTGGCGTTGAAATGTTTAATGCAGATAAACGGACGCGTAATAATGTGGGTTCAGGCTACGTCGCAGAACAAGAATTAAAAGGGGAAGTGCCTCGTGGAACGGTTCAAGCATTGGCGACGATTGAAGAATGGCGCATTGATGATGCGTCTTTCGTGAAATTGCGTGAAATTTCTGCGGCTTACAATTTAGGTAAATTGGTTAAAGGTGTTGAAAATCTTGAAATTATCTTATCTGGACGAAATCTGTACTCTTGGGATAAATACTTTGGTTACGACCCAGAAACCAGTGCGGGTGGACAAAGTTCTGTTTTGCGCGGCATTGATTTTGGTAATGTGCCGATTCCATGCACATATATGATGACTTTGAAAGCAACTTTCTAATCATTAGAATTAGGAATCAAGAAATTTTAAGGAATGAAGGAAAAAAAGGGGACTTTATTTCCGATTCAAATAAAAATATTAATAATAGAATGATGAATTTTCAAAAAAATAATTTATCCTAAAAAATTGATAATCAATACTTTGCAAATTCATCATTCATAATTCATCATTTACAAAAATGAATTCTAAAATAAAAAGCTATCTTTTTGGTACGGTCGTAACGTTCGGCGTATTTGGAACGAGTTGCAGTGTCAAAGAATATACAGATCCATCTTCGATTTCGGATAAAAATGTCATTTCGAGTGTTGATGGTCTTTTTGGATTGTGTAACGGAATGCAATATCGGTATTCTGTCGGTCGTCAAAGCCCATTATATCAAGGTTTTTCATCAAGTGGTTTAACGACTTTTGAATTAAAACTTTTGAATTTGGGTAACACGGATGAAGCCAATTTAAGTGCAGGTTTGGCATCGGTCACGGCGGGCAATACCATCAATGCGGGTATATGGACGCAATCTTATTTGTTATTGAACGAAGCCAATCGCGTATTAGACAATTTGAGCGTTGCGACGAATAGTAATACAAAAGCAGTCTTACAAGCTTATGGCAGCATGTATAAAGCGTTGGCATTCGGCACATTAGCGACTTTTTTTGAAAAAATGCCTGTGACACTTGGTAAAAATCAACCATTCGTTACGCGGAATGAAGCATTGACGCAAGCGGTTGCATCATTAAGTTCTGCAGAAGCGGCATTAGTAGCAGCGATTGCGGCGAGCCCTTCAGAAGTGAATGCTGCGATTGCAAAAGTAGCGACTGGAGTGGATTTAAAAAATACATTAATTGCATTGCAGGCGCGTTACAACGTCATGTTGAAAGACTATCCAAAAGCGTTGGCGGCAGCGAATAAAGTGGATTTAACTAAAAAATCAGCATTTAAATTTGATGCAGTCAATGTAAACCCAATTTACTTCGTTTCGTATTCTAACCGCAACGTGGTTGAACCGACCAATAAAATGTTAGGTTTGACTGCTGGTTTAATTCCAGATACGATAAATGATAAGCGTTTAGCCTTTTATTTGAACCCTGGTGCATCTCCAACAGTGAATCTTGGATTTGGATTTGCACGTAATAATACTTCGGATATTCCAGTCTATTTATCGGGCGAAATGCGTTTAATCAAGGCAGAGTGTTTGGTACAAACAGACATTCCTGCTGCAATGGCTGAATTAGATGGCGTGATTAAGAAAAAAGCGGCTGATGATGTCTGGGGCATTGGCGCGGATATGGCTGCGGGTTACACAGGTGTTGCAACGAAAGATGGCATTTTAACTGAAATCTATCGTCAACGCTGTATTGAATTGTGTAATATGGGCTTGCGTTTGGAAGATAACCGTCGTTTCAATCGCCCTGGTTCCGACCAACCGATTGGTACACGCGAGCGCGGGCGTGATTTCATGCCGTATCCACAAACAGAGCGTGATAACAATAGCAGTACGCCTGCGGATCCAGTAAAATAGTTGTAAATTTTTAGCAATAAAAAATGCGTTCATCATCAAGATGGACGCATTTTTTATTGCTAAAAATATTTTGTTTGAATATTTGTTGATAATCCGCAAAACGATACGTGTTAAAAGGTTCTAAAATCGTTTTATCGGTTGGTTTGGACGCTTTGTATGGGTTTAAAACCCATTCGAACGCGCTCCGATATTTA
>JBEEMZ010000262.1:0-7064 GCA_041192405.1 Bacteroidota bacterium
TCAAGAAAAGTGCCTTTTCACCTCCACAGGCGTGAATAAACCCATCACAGGAATTGCTATTTTAGAAAAAGTGGACAGAGATGCCGACGAGATGTCCGAAAAAGCCATTCATCCAAGTGATGCAGCCTATCAGGTTTTACAACAAAAAGGCATTCTTGCGGAATTGAAAGCCGTGCCCGACCTCTATTTATGACAGCGGGTCGTTCAAGCATCAAAACAGCAATGCCTTGCAAATCATTCATTTACAAGGCATTGCTGTTTCCAACAGCAGCATTAGGAGCGCGTCAATCCGTTTTAAAAAGATTGTCTTTTGCTTTTTGGGCAGCCTCATTTTGTTTACGCGTCTGCTGCGCTTGCGCAATCACTTCCGATTGACGCACGCCGCCCGCAAAAACATATTCGTCCGAATTTTTGCCTTTGTTAATACCGATTAAAGTCCGCAAATTCGAGAGTTGCTTTTCCATGTTGGCAACCGCCGCATTGTAATCGTCGCTACTTTTGTTGAGGCGTTCGATTTGCGCATTTTTAGCTTCCGCAGCACGTCGAACCGCTTCTACCGCCGCTTGATAACTCGCAAGAGAGGTGTCATTGGAATAGACAAACGTTTCATGGAGCTTACTCAGCAGTGTCACTCGTTTTTGATGTTCGTCATACCGTTTAAAATCTACTTTGGAGTAGGACATGTTATGAATTGTTAAAGGATGAAAATACGATTTAGAGTAGGGCTGGATTCTTTTTCGTTTCAATTGCAAATATAATTGAATCCGTAATGCGTGTCAATAGTGAAATATAAAAATATGTGTTAAAATTTAATTTATTCACACCTTGTAGGGACAAGTCGTGACTTGTCCTGTTTGAATCATTCATAATTATTTAAAAATCAACCTATTATAAATAATTCAAAAACCAATCAACAGGCACAGCAAGGGCAAGTCACGACTTGCCCCTACGATATTTCGCTATTCTATTTGTAATGAATGGCTCACAAATGAGTCGGTTGAATAAGCAAAACAGTCGAATATGCGACCGAAATAGTCGAACTTGTTACCAATACCGTTGAACTCGTTACCAATAGAGTCGAACTTGTTACCAAGACTGTTGAATTTGTTACCAATACAGTTGAACTTGTTACCAATACAGTCGAATTTGTTAGCGAAATCGTCGAACTCGCAACCCAAATCGTCGAACTTCTTACCGAGACCGTTGAACTTACTACCGAATCTGCCCGAACAAAAAAGATTTTGCATTGTTTTAGAAGCGCTTTCAACTAAAACCCGTATTTTTGTAAGATTTTTATCGAAATTGAATTTTTCATTACAAACAAACATTCATTATGATTAAACGGGATTTGAATCAACCGTATTTGGTTGCTCCGCGTGTGATGGCGCAACGCATCACAGACGAAACGTTGCAAACGCATCTTTCCTTGAAATGGCAGTTCGTTTCACCATTGCCGCCATTGAATGGTAATTTGTTAATTCATTTGCAGTACAGCCTTTCCAAAAAAGCTTTTGAATGGGTCGAACATCCAACGTTGGATTTGAATGCACCCTTCACGGTCGAAGTCATCAGTGCTTCGTTGTTGCTGTATCGGCTGATGTGCGTCTTTTACGAACCACCTTTAGTTCCGAAAAGAGCGTATAAAACGCTTTGGGAATATCCATTGTTGCATGTTGCAACAGGGCATGTACTCGGGTTGATGGATTACAAAGCAGGGATTTCGATGGTTACTGAGTTTAACGACCTTTCGGAAATGCCTGATGACTTCGCCAAAGATGCGCTTGAACTCTTAAATTTTTTAGTTTCAGAACAAGTTGCGCATCCTTATGATGGTGTTTTGGCGGGCAGTATTGCCTAATTGCGCTCTTGTGATAATTGATTTCCAAGATATTTAATTTTTATTACAATTATAATATCTTGTAAATCAATTATCAAATGCTCTGCGTCAAATTTTAAAAAACAAAAGGTCATCGTTTCAACAACGATGACCTTTTTACAATCAAGTAACAATATTTATTAATTCAATTTATCTTTCAATTGCGTCAATGCATCCAACTCGCCCAATGTAGAACGCTCTACTTTTTCTTGAGTCGCTTTCAATGCCGCTTTTTCCTCATTTTTGACGGCACTTTCTGCTGCATCTTTGCGTTTTTGCTCTGCTGCGTCGTTTTCACGGCGAATATCATCCGCATAACGCGTGTGCGAAACTAAAACACGCTTATCATCTCTGTTAAACTCGATGATTTTGAATGTCAAGTTTTCACCTTGTTCTGCCGTTGTGCCATCTTCTTTTTTCAACTGTTTGATAGGCGCGAACGCTTCCAAACCATAAGTCAATTGAACAATTGCACCTTTATCGTCTCTACGCAAAATCAAACCTTGATGATAAGAACCTTGTGTAAACACCGTTGCGAAACTTTCCCAAGGGCTTTCTTCGATTTGCTTGTGTCCTAACGAAATTTTCTTATTGTCTTTGTCAATTTCTAAGATAACTACGTCAATTTTTTCGCCAATCTTCGTGAATTCCGCAGGATGCGCATAGCGTTTAACCCAGCTCAAATCCGAAATGTGAATCATACCGCCAATGCCTTGTCCTAATTCCACAAAGACACCATATTGTGTAATGTTTTTGACTTCGCCATTGTGCTTGCTGCCAATCGGGAACGTTTGATCCACCACGAACCAAGGATCGCTGCTCAATTGTTTGATAGACAACGACATTTTACGGTCGTCTCTGTCAATCGTAACCACTTTTGCATCGTATTCTAAGCCCAATTTGAAATATTCTTTGGCATTAATCGGTTGATTCGCCCAAGAAACTTCGGAAACGTGTATCAAACCTTCAACGCCAGGTTGAATTTCCAAAAATGCGCCGTAATCTTCAATATTTACAATTTTACCTTTAACCGTGCTGCCTTCGCTAACGGTACGTGCCAAAACTTCCCACGGATGTGGTTGTAACTGTTTGAGACCCAATGAGATGCGTTTTTTGTTCTCGTCGAAATCCAACACCACAACATTGATTTTTTGGTTCAAATGCAATACTTCGTTTGGATGCGAGATGCGTCCCCATGAAATATCCGTGATGTACAACAAGCCATCTACGCCGCCCAAATCCAAAAATGCACCAAAATCCGTAATGTTTTTGACCGTGCCTTCCAACACTTGACCTTTCTCTAAACCAGAAATAATCGCTTCGCGTTGTTCAGCTAAGTCGCTTTCAATCAATGCTTTATGAGAAACAACAGCATTCTTAATCGTCTCATTAATTTTGACAACTTTGAATTCCATCACTTTTCCAACAAACTGATCGTAATCCGCAATCGGTTTAATGTCAATTTGAGAACCAGGTAAGAACGTTTCCAAACCACCTGCATCCACAATCAAACCACCTTTTGTTTTGCTGATAACCGTTCCGCGAATAATCGTACCGTTTGTGAACGAATCCACAATCGCTTCCCATGCACGCAACAATTTCGCTTTCCGACGCGATAAAACTAATTTACCTTTGCTATCTTCTTGATTTTCAACATATACATCCACGGTATCACCCGCTTTCAAGTCGTACATATCGCGCAAATCCGACAACGGCAATAAACCATCCGATTTGAAATTCAAGTCCAAAACAGCATCCGTTCCCGTAACAGAGACCACACGCGCCCGAACGATTTCATTGACTGTCATAGCCTTCATCGTCGCGTCGTAAGATTCCATATATTTTTTAGAATCTTCTTTGGAGTAATGTACTTCGTTACGTCTGCCGCGAGACCAGTCGAAATCATCATGTGCAGAACCTGTCACTAAGGTTGCACCTGTGTTCAACACCAATTCCCCATCTTCTTCAGAATCGTCTGCGGTGACTTCTGCGGTTGCTTTTGCAGCTTTGTCTTTGATAGACTGCTGTTCGCCATCCTGTTCTTTCATTGCTAAAAATATTAATCCGAAAAATTCATAACCTATTGATTTTCAATTTTTTAGGAAAGAGTTGTTTCTCGGTTTTAAGCGTGAAATAAATGCAAGTGTATCATGCCCACTCGTTTCGGCTGCCCTTTTTTCTAAGGCGGTGCAAAGGTAATATTTTTATTTGAAACGAAGGTAATGACGAACAGAACTTTTATTAAAATTTGAAAATTTACTGATGTCAAGTGACTTGTCGTAAAAAAAGGCGTTCCATTTCATAAAAAGTTTTACATTTGCCACACAAGCAGACAAAAAAGTGTTCTAAACCCTTCAATGTTTTAAATAATGGCAAAAAAAGTAAAAAACGTAAAAAAGCAAAATGGTCATAGCGCAACAAAGGCTTGGCGTGAAGGAGAATTGATTGATACTTTTCACCTCAATCGGATTGCCACTTATCAAACACTTTTAATGCAAGAATGGTTATCTGTTGGATTGCCAGAATTACATCCTGCTGAACAGTATTATTTCGATAGATTATTGGTTAAAGCTCAAAAAAATTTAGTGGGATGGAGTGAAGAAGATTTAAAAGTGAAATTCATAGGACCTATTTTGGAATTGGGGCATTTGACGGATGATGATAAAGTGATTGGCTATTTTGATAAAACGATTTCAGCCATTGTTGAGACCATTCCGTTGTTAGTGAAATCGGATTTTATGTTGGCGAAAGGGACTTTAAATGTAGTGAAAACACCTTATTTTCATTTTCAAGAGTACAAACCTGAACTCAATCCGAGTGGTGAACCGATGGCGCAACTCCTTGAAGCCTTTTTAATTGCCCAAGTTAAAAATAATAATCAAAAACCAATGTATGGGATTGAAATTAGTGGAGCCAATTGGCAATTTGTGATTATGGAAGGCAAGGATTATTGCATTTCTAAAAGTTTTGACGCAACGGATAAAACAGGGTTGTTAATGATTATTGCGATTTTGCGCAAATTCAAATCTATTTTGGAAACGCAATTGATGAATTAAAGAAAGAAAGGCGAATGATAAATTTTACAATTCATTGATAATCAATGAATTGTAAAATTTGTCATCCCTCACTAAGGGTTCAAAATCATGTCAGCGGCTTTTTCACCAATCATAATGCAAGCGGCATTCGTATTGCCCGAACAAATGCGCGGCATAATCGAACCATCCGCAACCCGCAATCCCGCAATACCATGTACTCGCAATTGCGCATCCACGACCGAAAGCGCGTCATTGCCCATTTTGCAAGTGCCGACAGGGTGATAAACGCATTCCAACGTCCGCCGAATATGCGCTTCGATTTGTGCATCTGTATGATGCTGACTTGGATAATTTAAATTACCAATTCTATATTTGGAAAAAGCGTTTGATAACAAAATATTTTTAATTAATTTGAAACTATTGAGCAATAATTGTCTGTCTGCTGCTGCATGAAGATAATTTGGTTGAATGATAGGTGCATCCGCCGCATTCGCCGAACGCAACGTTACATAACCTCTACTTTCAGGTTGTAACAAGGTCGGCAACAGCGTAAAACCTGAAGTTTTAGGATAAGAAGCTGGTTTGTAAATATCTACATTATCTTTTTCGTTGCCAATGTGACCAGGAACAAACATAATTTGCAAATCAGGTTGCGATAAATTAGGATTTGTTTTAACAAAAGCATTTGCTTCCAGAGGGCTAATCGTCAAAGCACCTTTTTTCGCAATCAAAAAATGTATCAAGTGTTTGACTTGATTGAATGGTTTTAAAACATCATTCATCGTACCATGCCAGTTTGAAAGACAAGTCACACCATACATTAAATGGTCGTGCAGATTCTTACCAATGCCTTCCAAACTTTTTTTAACGGGAATATTATGTTTTTTCAATTCGTCGGGTGCGCCAATGCCCGAAAGCATCAAAATTTGAGGCGAACCAAATGAACCACTTGATAAAATCACTTCTTTTTGACAATGTGCGGTTTCAATCCCCGTTTTTGTTTTGAACGAAACGCCAATTGCCCGTTCGTTTTCAATCAAAATGCGTTCGACGAGGGCTTGAGTGCACACCGTTAAATTTTTTCGATGCAAAATCGGTTTCAAAAATGCCGCCGCAGGACTACAACGCTGACCATTTTTAATCGTAAATTGCAATAAACCTGCACCTTCTTGTTGTTTTCCATTAAAATCAGGTGTTGCAGGAATCCCATTTTCGACGCAAGCCGCCACAAATGCATCTGCCAAAGGGGTGCGATATTCCTTTGCATACGTTACATTCAATTCGCCTGCTTTGCTATGGAAATCATCTGAATGTTGCTCATTATGCTCTGATTTCTTAAAAAAAGGCAATAATTCAGCATAAGACCAGCCTTTGCAACCCGTTTTTGCCCAATAATCGTAATCTGCTGCGTGTCCGCGCACATAAGCCATTGCATTTGTCGAGCCGCAACCGCCCAATGTTTTGCCTCGCGGCTGATACATTTTGCGATTATCTACATGTGATTGTGGTTCGGTATAGAAACCCCAATCCACATCCGTGTAATTCAACTGTCCGTAAGCAGCAGGAATTTTAATTTCAAGTTTGGTATCAGGTTTGCCCGCTTCGAGTAATAAAACCGTAGTGGCAGGATTCGCAGATAAGCGATTCGCTAAAACGCAGCCCGCAGAACCCGCGCCGATAATGATATAATCGTATTTCATACATTTAAGATATTTAATATTTGGATAGATTCATTTTTAATAGCAAGTTGCATTTTACCATTTGCAGCTTTATGTTCCAAAACGCAAATAATCCTAATTCAAATGCCAATAAAAAGGCATCGCAACCGTCAAAACAGGACGCGTCCCCATGGTTGTTGCGGGAGCCGTGTTGCCACCATTATTTTCTTGATTATACGTTTTAGAGCGCGAAATCCCGAAATCAAACACATATCGCCGCGTCAAATATCGAACGCCAAAATTCATTATCGGAAACAAAACTTCAGGATTATCGGGGTCGCGCAGCCCTGAACTCAGTTTTTGATTCATCACTTCGCCCACTAACATCCAATTGCGGCTCAACCGATACTGTCCACCCACCATCACAATAGGATTTTGGCTTAATTTCCCATTCATAAACCGATAGCCAACCCCAACAGTAAGATTATTTTCCGT
>JBEEMZ010000263.1:0-7950 GCA_041192405.1 Bacteroidota bacterium
CTCTTTTTGGCTTATCACCCAAATTGGGTCCCATTGCAGATTGGGGATTACAAATTGACAAAAATGCCATCGAAGTCAATACCTTGGATTACTCAACGAATGTCGAAGGCATATTTGCTATTGGTGACATAAATACTTATTCGGGCAAATTGAAATTAATATTGTGTGGTTTTCACGAAGGCACGATGGCAGTGCAATCTGCGTTCCAGTATGTCTATCCCAATAAAAAACGGTCTTTTAAATATACAACCGTAACGGGGATTGACGGGTTATAAGGATTTCGGAATGTGGATTTCGGATTTCGGAATGTGGTTATATTCCGAAATCCGAAATCCACATTCCGAAATTAAAAGGTTTTACAAATTAAAAATAATCCAAATAGAATCAATGCCCAACCCGAAATTTTCCTCAGTCGAAGGACATAATCAGCGTTCATCCTTTGGCGCAATCGTTTGGCAAAGAATATTTTAAGCAAATCGGTTACAACAATCGTCAAATATAAGGAAATTAACAAAATCCATGCGTCCATCGGATTGGCTTGCGCGTCTGTGGCACTCGTACTCGCGGGACCAATCCAAAAAAGAATCGTTCCTGGATTCGTACTATTAATCAGGAAACCTTTGACCCATAATTGCCAATAATTATTCGTAATTTGTTGATTATCAACTTTTTGAACAAGTGGTTTTGATTTTAAAAGATTTGCAATCCCGAAACTAAGCAGCAAAATCCCTCCAATCCAACTCATCCATAAATGGAAATCACCCGAACCTGCCAGTGTTTGAATCCCCGCAATCCCGTAAAAAGCGGCTATCATATACAAAAAATCGCTCAACCAAACGCCTGAGACAAAAATTAAACCTGCTTTTGAACCACGTTCAATCGTCGCTTGCAGCAATACGAAAAAAACAGGTCCCACAATAACGCTCAAGGTTAAACCGAGCAAAATACCTTTTATCATAAGTAGTTGGTTAGTTAGCCATTTCCGCTTTGGAAAATTCTTGAAATAGGATGCGTATGATTTCAAGGATTTTAAGGATTTTTTCGGTTGAAAAGCGCAAATTTTAACTAAAAAGTTTCAGAATAAAAAATGCAAAAGTAATCAATTCTGAAAAATTAACGTGTCAATAAGATGCCTACAAGCAACCCGCCTGCCGCACCAACACCAATCCACAACCATTTTTGATTTTTGGCTTTGTCAATATATTCGACCGCTTTATTCAAATGATTTTGCGCGGCTTGCAATTGTGCATCTGCCCGATTGAGCGATTGCAAACTCGTCCGAATCACCGCCCGTGTCGAATCTATAAATTGTTGCCCAAGACTATCTGTGGAAGACGCGTTTTGATGCAAATTTTGATATTGTTGCGACAATTGTATTAAAGTTTTATCATAATTGTTTAAAACCTCATCCATCATTTTGTAACAATCATCATTTTTAAAGGTTTCTGCAACTTTTTCGTAAATTTCATATCGTTGTTTGCTCAAAATAAATAAAGTGTCTCGTGAATGAATTTTCAGCATTGAACCAGGCGCGGCACGAACCAATTTTTTATAGGTCAAATCAAAATCATTCGGTACAACGAAAGTACTATCTTTATATGCGATTTGTGCTGTTGCAAAATGCACTATCAGACAGCCAATTAAACATAATTTATTTTTCATATTTAAATTTTTTAATGCTCCATTGTTTCTAACTGTTCCATCAGTTTTTGACGCGACGTGCGCAGGCTGTCCACCTTTGTTCGATAGCGTTTTATTTCATCTTGTTGCTTGGAAATCAATGCTTTATACAATTTGTTGAGTGCTTCGCGTTCGCGGCGCAACTGTGCTAATTGCGATTGCGTTGCAACCGATTGTGTATCTAATTGATTCAAATTGAGTTTAACATTGCTGATTAGATTTTGAGCAGAATCAATTTTGGCTTGTGCGGCGAAGATTTCAGCTTTTGCTTTTTCGAGATAAGTATCTGTTTGCTTCAAGCGAAACACCAAAAAACCCATCCCGCCTAATAAAAATACTTGTAAACCGATTTTTAATTTTTCCATGCTACAATGCTGAATAAATGACAAATGGTGAAGAATGAACACTACAATCAATTGACAATCAATTATTTATGTATTCATTATCCACCATTTTAGTTGTTGAAAAAAGCATTCAATTGGTGTTAAGCACGCTTGCTCAATCGCTGTGTGAGCAACACTTTGTTGTTTTTACCAACCAATTGAACCAAATACATGCCATGTGGCAAATCTGCAATGTCATATTTTTCGCCTTTTTCTACTTCAAAAATTTTCATCTTTCTGCCAACCATGTTATACACAAGGATGCGTCCCACCAACTCTTCTTGAGTGATGCCTATAAAATCTTGGGCAGGATTCGGATAAATGCTCAATTCGGGCGATGTTTTGCGCGTTACATTGCCACAATTTTCACAAGCATTCCCACTTTTGTCTGTCTGCGCTATCGCGCTAAATGTTACCAGACTCAAAAATGAAAACATACACATCAGTACTTTTCGCTTCATCGGCAAGTTTGATTTTTTAAGTTAATCGTTTTTACGATATATAATTAATTGATTGGAGGTCGGTTAGAGTGATAAAAAGTTTTTACTATGAATGTGACTCTTTAAAAATCAGTTCAAATAAAATTTTGTGTGCAAGTTACACAATAATTTTAGATAAAACAAGTTGCAACATGAAACTTTAAAGTTTTTTTAACAATGTTCGTGACACAGTTGTTAAAATATTTAATTTTTTGATGATATATAATTCGATTGTTAGAATTTATTATTACAAATAATATTAAAAAATATATAATTTTTTTGCAAGTAATTACTATGTTACAGAATTATTCAAAATGGATACGGGAAGAGGCTTTGAGATTAGGTTTTTCCTTCATAGGTTTCGCCAAAGCCGAACAAATGGATGAAGAAGCGCGGCGTTTAGAAAATTGGTTGAATGCGGGTTATCAGGGCGAAATGGGTTATATGGCAAATCATTTTGACAAAAGAATTGACCCGCGCAAATTGGTGGAAGGTGCTAAAACGGTTATCACGCTGCTGCACAATTACTATCCTGAAAAAACGCAATCTGACCCTGACGCGCCTAAAATTGCGCGTTATGCTTATGGACAAGATTATCATTTTGTTTTAAAAGATAAACTCAAAACTTTAATTGGTTTCATTCAAACGAAAATAGGCGAAGTCAATGGTCGCGCTTTTACGGATTCTGCGCCGATTTTAGAGCGCGATTGGGCGCGGCGCAGTGGTACAGGCTGGGTTGGCAAAAATACATTGTTGATTCATCCCAAACAAGGTTCGTATTTTTTTTTGGCGGAATTGATTTTGGATTTAGAATTGGTTTATGATGCGCCGATGAAAGATTATTGTGGGCGATGTCGGCGATGTATTGATGCGTGTCCGACGGAAGCGATTTCCGAAAATGGCTATTTTATGGACGGAAGTAAGTGTATTTCGTACTTAACAATAGAATTACGAGATAAAATCCCCGATTTTTTTAAAGATAAGATGGAAAATTGGATGTTTGGTTGCGATATTTGTCAGGAAGTCTGTCCTTGGAATCGGTTTGCAAAAAAGCATGTTGAACCCGCTTTTGAACCACATCCCGATTTGTTGGAACTCAAAAAAGCAGATTGGGCGGAAATTACACAAGATGTTTTTAATCAATTGTTTAAAAAATCAGCAGTCAAACGCACTAAATTTGTTGGTTTGAAACGGAATATTGATTTTTTGGGGACATCGGACACATCGTTTATTGAAAACCAATAATCTATGCATCATCTGTCCCGATGCGTTTGCAAGTTTACATTATTCAAAACGTGTAATTCTTTCAATAATATCTTTCAAATTGGCATATTTTTCCAAAATGTAAGGAACCGTTTCCAAACCTGTATTAAATTTTAAAATATAAAAATAAATTCCAATTAGTTCGCCTTCATTTAGAGGTTGCACATTCGGTTGCGTCGAAATCAACAGCGAAACCCCCACTAAAACCGCTACAAAAAGTTCCATAATGCCAAAATTATACGCCTGTTGGTCTGAAATTTTAATTTGCCATTTTTGAAGCGACTCATAATGTTGTTTAATTTGCGCTTGGTCAAAAGTTGCAATGGTATCTACTTGATTTTCTAATTCATTATTTTTCTCATGCGTCAAAACACTCATTTTTTTTCCGTAATACTTACTCAAAATCGAAATCGGAATCAACGCCACTATACATAATAACACTACTTTTACATCATAAAAATAGAGTAAAATCAAAGAGCCAAAAATATTATAGATCGCTTCTAAGATATAAACCAAATCATATTCTAAAAAATCGGTCAATTCCCGCGTTAAAGTCGAGTGTGCACTCAATTTTGAAACATCTTGTTGAGCCTTATCTGTTTTCTCTGATAAGAATTTTAACATAATCGAATTATAAATCGTCGAATACGTGCGCGTATCATACCGCAGCCGCAACATGCCTACAAGAGCCCACATCAGATGTAACCCCAGAAAAATATAGAACGATTTATAACTACTTATCATTAAATCATTCACCGCCTGTCCTATGAAATAAGGTTTGAATAAAGCCCCTATCATCTCCAAAGTGAATAAGATATACGTTACAATAAGTTTGAATTTGTTTTCAAAAAGAATCTTTTTTAAATAATTGGTGCCTTCCATGCTTTTGTTTCTCGCGTTGTAATCGAATTGTTGCGCGTTCCTTTGACGGTTTTGCGGCAGCGCGCACTGCCACAAGTGCATTCAAATGGTATGATGGTTTCGTCTAATAATTGAGCGTAATCTAAGGTTAATTCATCGCCTTTTTGAATGTCATGCAAAGCAATCAAATTTAAACCGTCATAATGTGTATTGGGTTGACAACTATGATTTTGTGGAGCCCATTTGTCAGGATTTTCGTCCCAAAGGATGTAAACTTCTTTGGAAATGGGATACGCATAATGTTTAAAAGTCTCTTGTTCAATGGTATTCCAATGCTTTTGAACATAGCGTTTTGTAATAATGCGTTGTGCTGCCCCTTCAAATTGAAAAACAACTTCATGCTTTTTCAACAACCGATTGGCAAAAATGCCATATCCATTAGATGAATTCATTTTTAAATCATATTTTTTTTGTTTCATCGCATGTCGCGCAATGCCTTCTTCAATAATATGTTTTAAAAAACCTGCTGTTCCCATCGGGTCGTGTTGCAAAATATAATCAGCCGATGCTTCATATCCATCCTCAAAAAACACAGAACAAGTAAAATTGACTTCCAAAAAATAAATTTCGCCTTTCGCATTCACTCGAAAATCCATCCGCCCATAGCCAACGCCTGAAAAACCAATGAATATTTTTTCAGCAGCGTTGCGCAATTTTTGTTCAAGAATGGGGTCATCGCAAGGAAAATTCACATCTGTATGCAATTCTGATGTTTTCATTGCATACGTTTTAAATTTCCTGTCTTCTGGAAAACGATATTCTATCGGCACGAAAGTCGTGTACACATGTGGATTATTTGCATTTGCTGCGACAAGCACTGTGAACTCTCGCCCCGCAATATACTCTTCCACTAAAATATCATCATATTCCTCTTGAAGCAATGCTTGAATTTTATTTTCTAATTCTAAAACATTGTTTACCAATGAGTTATCATCAACGCCCAGACTATCACCTGCTTTGGCGGGCTTGACAAATAAAGGAAACTTTAAATATTGAACTTGTGGTGTGATATTGGAATGGGGGTTAATTTCCACAAAATGAGGCGTTTTAACACCCGCGCAATACGCAATGTATTTCATCAACGGTTTTGGCGGGTCGTACAAAGCCGCCGTCGGACCCGTGTAAGGCAAATTTAACAAATCAAACGTATGAATCACATCAATCGAAGGCACGGACCAATCCAAATAACTCTCGCAAAGATTCACATAAATATCATAATTTTCCTTTTTCAACTGTTTTAATTGTTGATAAGTGGTCAATTTGTTCAAAAAAACGTGTTCTACAGTGTCATTCGGTAGCCATTTTGACAAATCTCGGGGTGGCACGTAATTTTTATAATCCACATCGGATGTAGAAAAATCGGGTTGAAGGACGCAAATCTTCATTTTTTGTTAGGTGCTGGTTCAAATAAAAGGTGATAATTCATTTTACTACAAAATAAGACACGAATTTCACTAATTTTCACGAATCCATCACATGATTCGTGAAAATTAGTCAAAATTCGGGTCAAATTTGGGTTATTTTAGGCGATAACGTTGCAATGCGTCTTCCAAAATGGCAACAATCAATTCTGTAAAGGTCGTGTTACTCAATCGCAAAATCGCTCCAATCGAAGTGTAATTTTCATCATCACTCAACCCACATTGCGCGTTGATTTCCAATACATACAATTGATGATTTTTTTTATCTAAACGAATATCCAATCGCGCATAACTCGTCGCTTGCACCGCCTGATACGCCCGAAGGCTCAAATCTTGCAACATTGGAATCAATTCGGGTTCAACCGCCGCGTATTCATATAAATTGCCACCGTCAGGCATGGGCGATTCTTCATCGTAGGTCTCCCAAAGGCGGTCAAATGACAAAAATTGTTCGTTTTCGGGCAACGATTTGTGGAAAACACGCTCCACAGGCGTGTATAATTGAATTTTATCGGGCAAGGTCGCCGAACCCACTATCAAAGTCGTGAATTCTCGACCTGCAATAAATTGTTCCGCAATCAAACCATCGCCTTCCAATTTCCAACCGTGATAGCCTTTTTCAATATCTTTTAAAACATTTTCTAAATCTTCAACCGTACTCACCACATTTTTGATGCTTAAACCCATGCTCCCCGCCGAAACCGATGGTTTCACAATCGCTGTATCACCAATTTGTTTAAAAATCGTCTCATCTACTTTTCCACCCAAAATAACCCAATTCGGCGTAGCGACCCGATATTGGTCAAAAGCGCGTTTCATCGTGATTTTGGACATGGTTATATCATAAAAAAAGGCATTTCCGCCCGTGTATATCATGTTATGTTTGTCCAAAGCATGAATAACCGAAATACCAGGAACGCCATTTACTTCGTCTCCATCGCATAAATTCAAAATTATATTTTGTTTATGACTTGATTTTTGGACGTTTAGAATGTCTGTTTCAAACGATTGCATCGTCACATTGACCCATTCCCATTCACAACCAACTGCTGCAAACACCTGTGTATATTCCGCAATACTTTGAGTGTAATCGCAATAATATTGAAGATTGGGGTCATCCGTATCTAAAAAAGGGGCAAAAACCCAAATTTTAGATACGTCTTTTTGTTCAAGAAAACTCATAGAGGAGATTTCGTTATTTTTTGTTGAATAAATTCCGTAAATTGATATTGTGTTCGTTGCATTGCCGAAAGGTGTTTTGCGCCTGCCACTCTGCCGACGCAATGCGCACTGCCGCAATGACAATCAAAGGGCGCACCCATGTCCCATTCCGCAGATGGATAAAAAAAAGTGATTTCTTCACCATGTGTAATCGGTTTAATACAAATGAGTTGTCGTCGTTCGGTATCAAAAAATGCATTCGGCTCGCAACTATGATTGGCGCATTCCAAGGCATGTGGCAATAGTTCAATATGTTGTTTTTCACCAATTTGAACGGTCATACGCGACGGATTTTCCTGCACACTCGTCCAATGAAAAGGGCTAATCACGTCATGTACGCGAAATGTTTTTTGCGCTAACAACGAGCGACTTCCCATTGTGTCCGCAATGACTTTTACTAAATGCTGTATCATTTTTTTGTTTGATTTTAATAGTCTTATTTGGACGCAAAAATAGGAAAACAGTTTAATCTTTATTTTTTATTTACACTACTGAGTTGTTAAAGTTGTAATATGTTTTTTTCCCGCAAATTTCGCAGATTTCTCCGCAGATTTTCGCAGAAAGAGACTCCAAAAGAAAATC
>JBEEMZ010000264.1:0-6991 GCA_041192405.1 Bacteroidota bacterium
CTTTTCATCAAAATTGTCACAGGTCCCAATAAGCCCGATGGCAATAATGGCGCATCCGCTTTGTAAAACGGCATCGTTGTAAATGTAATTTTATTGGTAATATTGGGTTGTTGGTCGCCAATGATTCGGTTGACCCAAAGGTTCGTTACCTTGATTTCCAATGTATTCGGACCTTTCTTCAACGCATCTGCCAAATTCATTTTAAATGGCTTTTTCCAAACAATGCCTAATGATTTACCGTTTAAAACCACTTCTGCCAAATTTTTCACTTCGCCTAAATCAATTTCATACGTCGCACCTTTGACTAATTTTGGTGCTTTAAACGTAGTTGAATACGTTGCCGTACCAGAAAAATATTTGATACCTGTATCTGCATTTTCAGTCCATGATTGCAATTTAGTGAAATTTGCACTTTGCGGTGCGCCTCTTTCCGCTTGAAAATCCACTTTCCAAACACCTTCTACTTTGACAATCGGTTTTACAACAGGTTTTTGCATGGTAAACGAAGTCGGCGCATTGTCTTTGAACACAATGAAATACGCATCCCAAGATTCAAAATGTAATGAAATCGTCGTTCGACCCTCTTTGCTTCTGTAAGAAACTTTTTCGACCTCGCCCGTTTGCGCATTCCAAATTTCGGGTACTTTTCCTGCGATTCTGAAACTAATTTCTGCATCGGTTGGATTTTCACCTCTGTTATTCAACCAATAAATTTCTTGGTCAGGCAATTGACGATGAACATATAAAATTTTGTTCTGAGCATTGCTAACCAACACATCTTCTTGAATATTCGCTAATTTTAATGCGTCAGCAGCAGTCACCGTTCCTTGTCCCCAAACTTCATTTACAATATTTTGAAATTCAGCAGAATCATCCATCAAACTTGGTGATTTTTCAGGCTTTACACCCGCGATTTTAGCACCTGCTTTAACTAAATCTCTGATTTTACGCAATACAGGCAAAGTCATTGTTTTAGCACTTTCGTCCAAGACCAAAACCGAATAGCTCATACCACTTGGTGTAACCAATTTACCATTTTTGACTTGAACAATCTCTTTCAAGGCGGTCGCATTCACAAAATCGTATTCGTAACCAACAGGCACATCTGCCAATTTTTCCTTGAAACGCCATGTAAGATTGGTGTTTTCACCATAATAATACAACACATCCGCCACAAATTTGCCTTGTTGCAACAAATAACTGCTCCGTCCTAAATAACTCATCCAAGGTTTGGCTTGCTCACCCCAAGTTTCTTGGCGCGTGAAATATTGTCCAAACGGTCCGAGTGAAAATCCCGGTTTTTTATCATCCAACGGTTGATGTACCGACGTGTGTATGACGAAACGGTTCAAACCCGAAGCCATTTCTAAATCTGCGGTGCGTTTCAATTTCTCAGGATGCCATGAAAACGCATTTTGTATGGAAGTCATGGATTCTGCCGCAACAATATTTTGTCCGTAAAGGTGCGCAACCGATGCCGCTTCTCGAATATCGGCTTCACTGCGAATCTCTTCGTTTCCGCCACCCGCCAAACTGCCAGGTGTCCACATCGCCGCCATTGGAATATCCGCATTTCGTTTGACATCCATGCCGTCGGCTAAATAAATCCGTTTATCTTCATGCGATTCGGTGTAACGCTTCATGCCGCGTTTGTGCAATTCTTCGCCAATCGCATCGTAATGATTTTCTGCAATCAATTCGCCAATCGTTTTTCTGAAATCCCAAAGAAATTTTTCACTGGCTTCGGCATCTTTGACGACCCTGCCCGTTAAGACAGGCATCCAAGTTATAAGGTCGTAGCCGCGTCGTTTGGCGAATTCGTCGGGAAATGATTTTGTCCAAGTCATGTGCCCCGCTTCGTAACTGTCCAAAATCATATATTGAAGCCCTTTTTCACCCATTGCGCCGCCTGTCGCATCTTTGTACATGTCCAAATAGGTATTGATGTACTTTTTGACAGCTTCTTTATCCAATTTATCCACTTCTAAACCTGTCGCTTCGGGCGATGCAGGATGATTTTGACGACCCGTCAACGAATAACCAAAACGCATAATCACCCAATTACCTGCGGGTGCCGTCCATTCCAAACGACCATCGGTTTTCAATGTAGCAGTCAAATCTATCACCATTTCGGGCGCAATCGCATCTGCATTTTTGGGCGTAACCGTTTTATTATCCTCTTTCCAAGGCGTAAAACCTGCTTTGTCTTCAACTTGATCCATGCGGTCTGTGTTGTGTAACACAAATTCTGCAATGTTGACCCCATCGGATTTTTCACCCATTGGATTGCCTCCTGCCATCGCCGCGAAAAGATTGAACGGCGGCGGCAAGGTTTTATACGCCATGCGCCAATATTTTGCCGTCGTGGGCGCAATACTTACCGTATTGAATGGAACCGTACTTCCAGTTAATTGGGTGATTTCTTTAAACTGAACTCCATCATCACTCACTTTCAAAGAACGGTTGAGTGGCCCGCCTTCAAAATCTTGCATCGCACTTTGAACCGCCCCTGCAATAGAAAATGCTTTGAACGTTTGAGGCGTTTCAAATTCGTATTGTAACCACATCTCTTCGCCCACCTTCATCGGCGGTAAAAAAACGGGGTTGCTTAATTTGCCATCGGTCAAATCGTTCAATTGAAATTGCCCTCCACTGGATGTGATTTTGGGGTTTAATGTCGTAAAAAAAACCTCCTTTTTGGGCAACTGATACGCAATAACAAGCGCATCTTGATAGAAAGTGGGTTGTTGCCCAATGAAACCACCTAAAAAAGAGGCTGAATTGAGTTGCGCATCTTGAAATTTGCCGATATTATCCGCAGGTTTAGGTAAAACGCCTTTGAAAACTTCGCCACCTTTGACTCGCGTTTCCGTCCAAACGTATTTTTTCATACCGTCTTTGGGTTCAACCCAAGGACCGCCCGTAACGCTCCAACCCGGTGAACCTGCAATCGCCATTTCCAAATTCAACTTTTGAGCTAAATCCGTCGTGTATTTAAATGCCTCTTTCCATTCGGGAGTCATAAAAACCAACTTTTTGGGCACGACGACAGGCGTAAAAAGATTGGCATCAAAGTTTTGAAATCCACCGATTCCAACCCGATTCATCCATTCAAGGTCTTTTTGAATGCCGTCTTTGGTAATGTTGCCGTTCATCCAGTGCCACCAGACACGCGGTTTTGCTGCATTCGGCGGCGTTTGGAAATTGGGTAAAAGAAGGTTTTGCGCCTGTATTATCAGCGAGACACAAATGTATGTGAATGTTGATATTGTTTTTTTCATCTATATAAATTATTTAAATCGTTGATTATTAAACCTTTGGAGGGTTTTAAAACCCTCCAAAGGTTGTTGTACGAAGGCTGTTGTACGTAATTTTATACTTAATTCAATTTTTTTTGCGCTTTCAAAAACGATTGATACCAATAATAACTTTGTTTCGGAATGCGCTCTTGCGTTTTATAATCCACATAAATTAAACCTAATCGCTTCGTATATCCCGATACCCATTCAAAATTGTCCCAACCACTCCAAACGATGTATCCATTCACATTTGCACCGTCCTTTTTGGCTTTAAGCACTGCGTTAATATGCCGTTTGAGGTAATCAATCCGCAAAACATCATTTACTTTTTGATTTACAAGCGTGTCTTCCGACGAATAATTAGTGCCATTTTCCGTAATAAACACTTTTGGATTGCCATATTCCGTTTTCAAACGCATCAAAATGCCATAAAGGGAATCAGGGCGAACGGGACCAATACTTGCTTTTAATGAATCTGGATTATTATCTAACCATTTTAAGGACATCGGACTATCTTCACCTTTCACAATCGCAGGAGCATAAAAATTAATACCCAAAAAGTCAGGTTTATGCGCCCCAATGAATGCCATATCTGCTTCACTTGGTTTGAAACTCGGATTATATTTTGCAAAAGAATCCAACGCCATTTTCGGATAGTTGCCTTTTAACAATGGGTCTAAAAAAAGTCCATTAATAAGCACATCTTGAAATATCGCCGCTTGAACATCTGCGGGCTTCTTCGCATCCCAAGGCGTACCTGGGTTAAGGTTCAACGCAATACCAATTGCTCCTTTTAACTTCAAATCATGGTATATTTTCGTCACCGTCGCATTTGCCATCAATTGACGATGCGCTTTTTGCATTTGACTCATGTAATAAACATTGGCAGGCAACTTATTTTGGTCCGCATTGAGCATATTCTCCACCAAAAAGAATTCAATGTATGGCTCATTGACCGTCATAAACTTTTTCACTTTTTGACCATACCGCTTGATTACAATTGTAGCGTAATTCACATACCATTGCACCATTTCTGGATTGCCCCAACCCCCTTTTTGCAACAAAACCGCAGGATAATCGAAATGATAAATGTTTACCAAAGGCTCAATCCCAGCCGCTAATAAATCATCTATCAACACATCATAATGTGCCAATGCTTTTTCATTGACAGCACCCGTTCCGTCGGGGATGATTCGGCTCCAATCCAATGAAAAACGATACACATTGACACCCAATGCTTTCATTAATTGAATGTCTTTCAAGTATTGCGTTCTATCATACATGTTGATAGATACATTACCTGTTTGCTTTTCGCCAATCGTAAATTGCGTAATGCCCACTTTGTTGGTCAAAAAATCCCATTTTGATTCGCCTTTGCCGTCGGTTTGATACGCTCCTTCCACTTGATACGCTGCGGTCGCAACGCCCCAAAGAAAATCTTTGTTTTCTTTGGAGTCACTTGCTACATTTTTGCACGCAAACAACGTTATTGCCATACCAAGAAAGAATAATCCTAATTTTTTCATGCGTTTTTCTATTTTTTAGACATTTTCTATACTACTGATTTTTTAAAATTATAATGCCGCTATAAAAAGAAGCGAACTTTGAACTGGCACCTGCAATTTTGCCACGAATTAGCACAAAAGATTGGTGAAAATTCGTGGCAAAATTAGGTAGATTATTATTTTCCACATTTGTAAATTATTTAAAGTCAAGAATTTATGATATAAAATGAACCAAAAATCAACAAAGAAGGGATTGCTCCCCTCTTTGTAATGACTCAACTCTAAATGTATGAAAAGAACTTTTATTTTTGAAAAATTTGCGGGTACTTCCGAATGAAATAAACGGGCGTACAACTCCATGCATGACAATAACTATTCACTAAATACGCATTATAAGGTGAAAGAAAATCATTTTTCGGGTCGTAAACTTCCCAAAACGTATCTGCCCCTCGTTTCACCATGTCGCCCCAATAGGTTGTAATCAAATCTTTTGCTTCTTGTTCCATGCCCACTTGAATCATCGCTTCAATCACATAATGATACAAGTACGGCGCACCAGGATAAATCACTTTATCCATTGTTTTAATGGTTTTTAAAGCCGTTGCACCTTCTTTTTTAGAAGCCACGCCGCTTAAAATCATCCATGCTTGCGACGCATACGACACTTGTTTGTCCTTTCCACTTACAAAAACACCTAAACTTTTATCATATAAATTTTTATGCGTTGCTCGCGTCATTTTTTCAATCAATGCGGGCAATTCAGCCACTTCTTTTTCTTTTCCGAGCAATTTTGCCAATTCGTAAGTATTTTTATACGCCCAAATCACGACTCCTTGCAATGCCGCTTGTTTATTCAAACCGTCGCGCCAATCGAAAAAGAGCCACCATTCTTTGCCCGCTTTCTCATAATCCATCATGCCATCTTCGCCAATGTATTTTTTAGGAATTTGGACTTGATTTTTAACCACTTGCCATAAATCAAGCGCGGTTTGCTTGTCGCCTGTCGCCACCAAATATTCTTTCAAAGCCACATTGTAAATCAATGCGTAATCAAATAATGGATTGATTTGCGGATGCGGCGTAGGTCGTTCAAAAACATTGGAAGGCACAACGCCCGTTTCATAACTCAATCCCGCCAGTAAATATAAACAATGTTTGGTAAGGGAATCATTCTTAAACGAATAAATATTTGCCAACGATTCCAAATATAAATCACCTATCCATAACCGTCTATCGCGTTTTGGACCATCTTCGTAAACCGTTTGCATACATTCTTTCAACGTATTCAAACCAATTTTATCAATTTTTTGAATGATTTCAGGCGTAGAACTCGCCAACGGTGCAGGGGGCGTGCGTACCGAAGTGGTCGCAACAACATTCATATCCGTCATTTTGAAATCCGAATAAATCGAACTGCCCAAAACTTCTATTTTCACGTATCGAAACGCGACTCTTCGAGGAATTGTAATCGTTTTCGGCACTTCCGAAATCGTAATGATTTCATCTTGCAACCACGCACGACTCAATTGACCTTTATACGGGTCAAAAGGTTCGGCTAATTCAGCAGGCATTTCGGCAAAAATGAATTTGAGGCGCAAAGGCGCATCTGCCACCCGTCCAAAATCTTCTATTTTGAAGGTGACAAAACCTGTCAAATGTTCGCCAAAATCCACTATCACAACCGATTGTTTTTTAAGCGAATTTTGATACAACGTATCAATACTTGATTTAGGCGTGATTTTCCAACCTTGAAAAGCCGTTTCGCTCTTTTCAACGGTCACAATATTCAGTGGACGCTTGATGGTTTCCACTAATTTCGGTTCGGTTAGAGCCGCGATTTTGAGCCAATTCGCTCGTTGTTCTTTGTATGGATCTTGTGCTGAAAGCCTTGTTATGGCGAGCAGCGCGATACCTAAAAAGGGTCGTATTAATTTTTTCATTATTCAAAATCTTAATTTAGCCACGAATTGCACGAATTAAGGTTAAAATTAGTAAAAAATTCGGGCAATTTGTGGCTAATGAGCGAGTTATACAATAATTTTACCCCATTTATTTCAGCAATTTTCACTCATCACTATTTACGCGGTATCCATTTCTGTGAAATTTCGGAAAGAAATTATTCCGAAACTTTTGCATTTTTTGATAAAAAAAAACCGTAAAAATGACCTATCACAAAAATATCATTAT
>JBEEMZ010000265.1:0-6985 GCA_041192405.1 Bacteroidota bacterium
AGCGACTTATAAATCTTTTCAGCTTCCTCATAATTGCCTTGCAAAAGCAAGGCATGTGCCAAATTAGAAGTAGCACCGCGTTGTTTTTCGTCCAATTGCAATGCTTTTCGAGTAGCCGATTCTGCTGCAGGAAAATTTTTGGCAAAAAGTTGACAGACTCCTAACAATCCATAGATTTGAGCATATTGTTTAAGATAAGTAGAACTCTGATTTTTAGCCTCTTTTAAATACAATTTGTCGCAAAAATCAACAGCTTTTTGCAATGGCACCACTTTATCCGCATTTCTAACTTCATAATCCGCCATTTCCAAATATAAATTTGCCATATCCTTCCAAGTCTCATGTAAAGTTTGTTGCCCGACACTGGACGTATCTTTTTCGCGCAACGCCAATACAAATGAATACATAGAATCCGCTTTTGCAAAATTTTGTTGCGCACGGTAAAGCCTTGCCAAATCATTTTGCACATTGCCCACATGCATCCGATAAGCACGAGGTGTAATTTTGGCTACTCGCTGAAAAAGAGTCAATGCAATATTTAAGGCACTATCCGATTTAATATAATTTTTACGATTCAAATGTAATAAACCAATATAATATTGAATTTCAGCAATTTTTGGTTCTGATACACTATCTTTTAAATCTTTATATGATTTTAACGCAATTTGATAAAAAGAATCGGCTTTCACAAACGATTTTTGACGCGCAAAAAAAGTACCGATTTCAGTATGTACATCTGCCAAAGCCGTGATTTGAGTCGGATTGCCAACTGCCATTTTCTTCCTTAAATCCAGCGTTTGAACATATAAAGTTTCAGATTTTTCAAAATCTTGTTTAAAATAATACAATCCTGCTGCCTGCCCAAGCGCAGTCGCATAAACCGATTTGTATGCATAAGGATTAGAATCATTTAATTTCTTACGAATTTCAAGCGATTCCAAAATGGCATTTTCTGCTTTTACAGTATCTTTTTTCGCTATATAAATGGTTCCTAATTTCGACAACAAACTTGCAATATCAGACGGATAAGTATGTGGATTCGTTTCTGACAATTTGCGATACGCTGCCAAAATATTTTCATAAAAAGATTGCGCTTTTATATAATCTTTTTTCTCAAAGTATAAATCTGACAATTGGTATTGAGTACGTATTAGTTCTGTATAATATGTAGTAGAATTGGATTCATGCAATCGCTTATAAATGCCTAACGCTTTGAGATAAGCTGATTCTGCTTGTTCGTACTCATATTTTGATTTATATAAAAAAGCCAAATTCGCTTGCGTAGAAGCAATGTTAGGGTCATACTCAGCAGGCGTACCTGTGCCTGTATAAGCAGCACTCCGCAATTGTAACGACTCCGTAAAAGCAACTTCTGCTTTCAAATAATCATTTTTAGCTTTGTAAAACTCTCCTAATTGCCCTTGAGTCACCGCTAAAGCATTGTTATACTGCGGATCCGCCGCCGCCAACATTTTAGTAATCGCCAAAGCCTCCATATAAACCACTTCTGCTTGCGGATATTGACTTTGCTCTGCGTAAATCGTTCCTAAACTTGCTTTTGTTTTTGCAATTTCTGGTTGAATTAATAGTTTAAATTTTATATCTAAATCAGATAATTTTTGATATAATTTCAAAGCATTTGTAAAATTCGTTTCTGATTTAGCATAATCCGCAGTACTTGCATACAGATTCCCTAATTGATTCAACGTGGCTGCCGCCTGCGGTAAATAGGTTATCGGTTGCGTTTCAGCAAGTTGCTTTTGCATTTTTAACGCTTCTTGAAATGTTTTTTCTGCACTTTGAACATCATTTTGTTCCGCATTTAAAACACCCATGTATTGATAAATATTCGCTACAATGCCTTCATATTCATTAGGATTTGTATTTACTAAATCCTTATATAATTCCAATGCTTGTGTATAATTCGTTGCTGCTTGCCCAGAATTATTTTTGCCTTGAAATGCTTTTCCCCAATCTGTTAACAATGCCGCCCAATCAGCTTTATAATGAATGGAATCGCTTTCCAATAATCTTTTTAAAACGTCTGCTGCATCATTACAAAACGTATCGGCTTTTCTAAATTGCGTTTTCGCTAGGGCTATTCGAGCCAATTTATGTTGAATTTTGTAAAGAGAAGGCTCATATTGTTGTGGATATTTTTTAACTAATTGTTTGTAATTTTTTAGTGAAGCAAGATAGTTTGTCTCTGCGGCTGCAAATAAATTTTGTTTTTTATAAAAATCACCATATTTTTGTTGAAAATATGCGAATTCAGGCAAATATTGTATATTTTTCGCGCTCGCACTATCCAGTTCAATATTTGCAATGTGATAAAACGAATCAGCTTTTTCAAACATTTTTTGGTTTTCAAAAAACGTCCCCTGCCCTACGGTTTGAAGCGTCAACATCGGTTGAAACGCATTTGAATCTATTTTCAATAAATCAACATACAAATTTTTAGCGACTTTTAAAGCGTTTTCAGCTTTAGCAGTATCTGGTTTGGGCAACCAAACTTCATATAATTTGTTTTGATAAAATGCTTTATACTCATTTATTTTAGACAATTGTTCTGCGTGTTTATAAAAAACCGCCGCTTTTTCCCAACGTTGTTGATATTCCAAAAAAGTTGCCCACTCCGCCATAGTTTCACGTTCAAAACCGTCAATTTGTGACAATCGCTCATATATTGTTTCAGCCGCCGCAAAAGCTTGTTTTAAACTGAATACACGCGCCAAAAACAACATTTGAGTTATTTTTTCTTGTTTGAAAAGGAGCATTGAATCGCCTTTACTGTAAAGGCTTTGAGGCGGTGATTGCCACTGACGATATAAATCGTCATATTTCCAAAGTGCGCAAACAGAATCAAGCGCACCGATGCTAAATAATTTTAATACATCCTGCGTTTCGGGCGAAACTAAATCAGGATTAAAACGAGCCAATTTCTCTGCAATAACCCGTGCTTGCTGCATTGCTGCCGTGTAATCATTCGCCGCAAGCGTGTGTACACGACGATATTCAAGGTGCGCCGTTCCTAAACTGGCATATTTTCGTTGCAATTCTGCCAATTGTCGTTTATAATTTTCGCCTACTTTAACTTTAAACACACCAAAATAGTGATCCATTTCTTTCAAAATCGTTCCTTCGGGGCGAAAAGCAAATGGTTTATACAAGACCACATGAGGGATTTCAGGCAATCGAAGACTTAACGGATAGTCAGAAGTCGTTTCAAAACCCATTTTAGAAAAGGTCAATCGGACTTCGCTACCCACTTTTAACGTGTCAAATTTTAAAACAAAATTACCTTCCGCATCTGAAATTGTGTCTCTCGCGCCCAATGCCGATATTTTCACACCTGACAAGGGCTGTTTATTGGATTGGAATAATAAAGTAGTCCCTCGCAAGGTGACTTGTGCCGTGACCGCATGAATGGCAATCAACGAGCAAAAATAACTTAGTAAATTTCTTTTCAAAATCATTTGTTCTGTGTTGTTTAATACACTTCTTTAAAATAAATAACTGACTGTCAATCTTTTATGAATTATGTTAAAAAACAATTGCACTTATTGCTGTTACAACAATAGGGAGTGATTATAACTTTTAAAACAGAAAATTAATGCGATTTTTTTGTGAGTTATCTAAATGAAGCTATGTTTGTTCCGAATAGCTGGTTTAGAGTTCGTTTAAAACAATATAATTACAAATTATAATGATAAAAACATTGAATAACAGGTGCAAATGTATGCTTTTTGAATTAAAAAATATATGTTTTTAACACATTTTAATTTTATATATTTGTTTTAAACTTATAAAATCATTCTGTAATTTGCAAAAGGCATGCCGTATTTTTTTTTATACAGTTGTGACATAGAAAAATAAAAGGCGCATGAGTTCATCATGTGCCTTTTATTTTTAGTTAGTTGGTTGGTTGGTTATCAAAAGTTTAACTAACCAACTAACTAACCAACTAATTATGGTTTCGCCATTAATCCAGCAATTTCTTTTTGCTTTGCAATATTTTCTTCATGAGTTGCAGGCGTTATTTTTTCCAAACGCGCCATCAACTCATCCGCTACATTTTTAAATTTAACGACATCCTCAGCAGAAAACGTAGAACTTTTAGGCAGTTTTTCGCGCAAATGATCCACTTGTTGCCCATTTTTCCAAAATCTAAAACACACATGCGGGCCCGTTGCCAAACCTGTTGAACCAACATAACCAATCACTTGACCTTGATTAACTTTTACGCCAGATTTAATCCCTTTAGCAAAACGACTCATGTGTAAGTATTGGGTTTCATAAGGTTTTTGATGTTTTAACTTCACATAATTGCCATTCCCACTTTTGTAACGCGCCTCCTCCACAACGCCATCGGCAACCGATAAAATCGGCGTTCCGTGAGATGCTGCATAATCCGTCCCAAAATGAGGACGGTGATAATGCAAAACAGGGTGAAAACGACGCAAATTGTAACGAGACGTAATGCGCGTATATTTCAAAGGCGATTTCAAAAAACCTTCCTTCATCGGCAAACCATCTTTAGAATAATAGCCTTTTTCGCCCGAACCTTCGTAATAAAACGCAAAAACAGGTTTATTTTCTCTTTTTTCTTGAATACAAACCGCTTTCAATGCCTTAATACCGACCGAGCGACCTTCACAAACTTCATCTTCATATATCAATTTATACGTATCTCCGTCCTCAAATTTGCGCAAATCGAACTTGTATTTGAGCGCGTCTTCCACTTTGTCCGCTAATTGATAGGTCATCCCGTTTTTGACCATCGTTTCCCAGAGAGAATTTTTGACCGTTCCAAAAACTTCTTTTTCGACGACTTCAATCGTTCGTTTGACTTCTTTAACCGTTTGCTGTTTCAAATCAAACAAAATGTATCGTTTTGGGTCGGGTTCAAATACAAAATACGCTGCACTTTCATCCTGACTCAAAACAGTGTAAAGACAATTGTTCTGCATTTTGTCAAAATCGTAATAAGACTTAGCGTTTTTAGTTAAATCATCGGCTATTTGAGGCGAAATCTGTCCTTTTTCGCTCAAAAGGCGTTGAAAAACATCGGTTGTTACCACTTTTGCTTCCGCAACAGTAAAGGTATCGAATGCAAAACCATACTTTATCGTCGGATTAACCACCGAAAAAGCACCCAAAGTAGGGATTTCTTCTTGAAAACGCCCGCCCAAATATTGGGTATAACGCGGCAGATGATCGCAGCCAAACAAGACAACGCTTGAAATAATAGCACTTCCCCCTGCTGTTTTGATAAGCCCGCGCTTGTGTTGTTTTAAGAAATGTAAGATTTTGCTTCCATAGCGTCCTGCGCTTCGGTTTAAAAGATTTTCATCTTTCATGAGTGAATCGCTTTTTTTGATTAAGAAAATGTTGTGTCCTTTGGTTGGTTAATTGGTTAGTTGGTTAGTTAAATAATTGATTATCAATTATTTAACTAACCAACTAACCAATTAACCAACCAACTAAACCATGTGCCTACTCTGATGCGTTTGGAATAAACGGGGGGCGTTTTCCAACGAATTTGAATAGAAGATTGTAAGAATTGGTAAATTCGGCGCAAAAATAACGACTTCACATAGAAGGTTCGCTTTATTGCTTGTTTAAAATATGTTAATTATTGTTAAACTTTATTAAACGCATAAATTAGGCTTGCAAAATCATTCAATTTCGCAAAATACTATGGTTCACTGGAAGATTCGGTTGGATTTTTTGAACAATTGCTGTCGCTTATTGCACGAATTTATACAAAATAATTCTTATTTAAAAATAATTTAGATTTATTCGTGCAATTTGTGACAAGCCAAATTGTGAAAATAGGGGTTCGTTTTAACGCGAACCCTGATTTCGGTTTTTCGGATTGCTGTTTACAATCAATTGTGTAAAAAGAAATGTTGAGTTTTTTTTCTCGTTTTGTTGCTACGGAAATTTTGCTTAGTCTAAAATTATTTATCAACGGCGCAATTTATTACGCACTTTTGCAAATTTAATTTGTTGTTCTGGCGTTAAAATTTCTTTAAATTCTGTATCTTCAGCCATTTGAATCCCTTGCATTTTAGTTTCTGCAGAAGTTGCATTTTTAACTTGCTGATATTCCGCTACTAATTCAGCCCGTTGCTGATTGAATTTAAAATGAATCACCTTTGCTTTTTCAACCTGTTCGGGCGTAAGACTTAATAATTTTGTTTCCTTTTGCAGATGTTTCTCCATCATTTCTTGTGGAGATTGAACCGTTTGTTCCCTTCTTACGCCGCCGTCGTTTGCGCCTTGTCCGCGCCGCCCGCCCATCATAGATTGAGCGTTGAGCGATAAAAATGCAGTCATCGAAAAGACTGCAATAAGACTTATTCTTTTCATTTTTAGAAAATTTAATATATATATGTTTTTGGCTGAGGTATCAATGGATTTCGGAACGTGTTGATTTTCAATTGTTTGTGAATGTGCAATTTTTCAGCGAAGCTAAATTTGAAATCCACAATCCCAACTCGAAAAGCAATGAGGCGGCATATTGGCAAAATTTCTTTATTTACAATGCTACACGATGCTCCTTTATGATGTTACCGCTATGCCGCCCAATCGCAAACCAAAACCTTATTAAACCCCATCCTATGTAAATAGGCTCTTTTAGATGGCAGGAAACATAAATTCCCCGACTACTATTTATATCTTATTGTGAATCAATTATTTATTCATATTTTGTTCGTTCATGGGTGGCGTAAAAAAATATAATGTCCTTCTATACTTGAAATGTGCCTGTCCTGTCATCTCTCTTGTTGGGTATAACGTTTTTGGGTGCCACTGGCGTTTCGCCAGTGCTGCTCCTCGGCGAACACGGGCAGGATGTCCGTGCCACGAAACGCTCCCCGAAACCCAAGCTTGTAACTCTGCGCATGGCGCATTATGCTCCGCCCGCCGTAGTTTATTCATCCAGCGAATGAAGAGTGGGGGAGCGCGCGATGGATCTCGA
>JBEEMZ010000266.1:0-6958 GCA_041192405.1 Bacteroidota bacterium
ATTAAACATAACTTTTTGTTTTAAAAAAACAAATTTAGACCCTAAATCTTAAAACAAAATAAGCTGTTGCAGAATATTCCGCAACAGCTTTTTTTGTTTTAAGATTTATTTTTTTTGTCCAAAATTGGACAAATTGGACAAATTGGACAAATTGGACAAATTGGACAAATTGTCCAAAATCAAAATGGTGTTTCTCTAATATGCCGCAAACACTTATTATAAAACATCTCCACTCTGTCGAAAAAGACTTTCCCGTGCTTTAATTCTGGTGCAACGAGATGCATAATCTCATGGCATAATAACCAAAGCATTGCGAATTGCCCGCGAATACCTCTTTGTCTTATTTTGAGTATCTCGTGCTTGTATTCTCCTTTTATGGGAGCATTTTCATCCATAACAAGTATATGCTGCCAATTAAAACTATTCACATGGACGACTGATGTACCTCTATAAACATAAGCCAATTTTAGAATGTCTTTTTTATCGTCATTTCCTTTTTTATCCTTCTCTGGCTCACTATGGAATTCCAATTTCAAATGCTCATTATTGCTTATTTTAGTTACAACTTGAAAATAAAGTTTCGTTGCTTCCATGAAATCCTCAATGCTTTCAAACTCTTTATTGTCAGCATGTTTGTCAAATTCGGGTAGCGCGTACAGTTCTACTTTATCATCATCCGATTCTTTTACTAAACTTAAACTTGGGTCAATGGTATTATTTTTTAATACTTCATTGAATTTTTGAGTTTCCTGCTCAAGCGATTTATTATACTTATTAATTTTATTTTGCAACGTGGACGGACTTTTGAACGGCAATTTCAATTGTTTCATAATATCTCTAAGCGACATCGTACCTTGTAATTTGGCAGCTTCTTTAATCATGTCTTCTTCTTCTTCTTTTTCATCCCAAGTGGTTAAATGTTCGGATTCCTCACAAAAATCAATAAATTTCATCCCTAAAAACGGACCCGTTTTTTCAATTTTGCAATGAATGGTTTTTTTCTCATCAAATTCAACTTGCCGTCCCCTACTAATTAGGTGTTTGAAATAAACGTGTCCCACACCCAAACAACTTTTTGCAATTCCAACAACATCCGTTGCAAAATTTTTGAGTTGCGCCGAACCCGCCATATTATCTTCTGTTATTGGTGTCGGACGGTCTTTGTTTTTAGGCGTGTGGCAAAGCACAATAATAGAGGTTCCATACATTTTATTAAACTCTTTAAGCGTTTTCATAATCGTTGTAGCGATTTCTGGATTAATGGAACCGTCCGTTAGATACGTTAGGTTGTCCAATATAATCACATCGGGTTGGTCTTGATGCACATTGTATTTCAATTCTTTGATGACGATGGACGCGAATGATTCGTAATTTTTAAAGATTTGTTTCTCCGAATAACGTGCAAATGTCGGTGCATTCGTCGCAAAATCAAAATAAGTACCCGTTTCTTTACAACCATAACGCGCTTTCCAATCGCTTGGTGTCAATTCAAAGTCGAAATACGCTACCTTTTGCGGACCAACTTCATTTTCCAAAATGCCGCCCAATGAGCCTGTACCCGCCGCCGCATCTATTCCCAACATTACTGAAGCAATAGATTTCCCAACTTTAGCGGGTGCAAACATGAGCGTAATGCTGCCTTGAGTCAAAAAATCACCTATAATTCGTTTGGATTCACGCGCTTCGTGCATCATTGTAATTAAATCATTTCCTGATTTCTTCTCTAATAACAAATCATCACCAAAAATCTGGTCTTGGAATTCGCTCAAATGCTTAACGTGTGCATCCAGTACTTTCAATGCGTCCGTCGTTTTGGTGTACATCTGTTGTACCATCTGTAACGACATGTTCAATAATTTTCTTTGAATCGTGGTTTGTAACAAAATTCTTACATGGCTTTCTATGTGTGCGGATGTACTAATACCTTCGGTCAACTGTACGAGAAAATAAGGATTTCCATTAATTTCTTTGTCGATGCCGAGTCGTTCCATCTCCATCCAAACTGTAAGCCTATCAATGGCTCGGTCGAATTCATTATCCTTTTTATCCAAGGATAAAATAGCTCTCCAAATTGCATTGTGAGCATCCTTATAAAAAGGTTTTGGAAATTTACCCAAAATGCCTTTGATTTTTGGGAACGCGGTATAGTCCAGTAAAATAGATCCTAAAATCGCTTCCTCAATATCCAGTACATTTGGGGGCAACCCGCCGAATACAACTTGTTCCAGTTTATTTTGACCTTGTTCATTTTGACCGCCCAAGAAATTCATACCAATGTTAAAAACACGCGTAATTTCTTTAAAATCCAGTTTTCCATCACTTTTTTGTGGCAAAGGGTTGTTATTCTGGCGAAAACCTATTATATTTGTAATCATAATAATATTTATTACTTTTTTTTAAGGAGATGGGATGGTCAGACTTGTTTGAGAAGTCTGACCATTTTTTTTGTTTTAGACCGCTTTTGAAAAGGTTACTAAGAATTGATCCACGCGAATTTCAAAGCTGTCGCATTTGAATGTAGCGAATAGGTTATCCGCGACAACCCGCAAATCAATTGCATCTTTCTCCAAGTATCCTGCGGCTTCCTCAACGCTGTGGTCTTTGGGCAACGGCAACAAGTCTTCGCAACTGTGCACATCACAATCTGGATCAGTGCACTCGCACATTGCTAATCTTACGGTATAATCCATGACGACGGTTTTAAAAAAGAGATAAGTTGTTTTTAATATATAATTTGCCGTATTTGCGTTTTGCAAGATGCGACGGGCGGTCGTACTTCAAATGACATTTTTGACACCAATAGCGAAGCCTGTCGTCTTGAATGTCAAGATTCCAATGATCGTGGTCTAAATGTGCCGTCATCAGGATAATTTTGCTCCCGTTGCGAATCGCATCGTTTTCGACTCCGCACGACTCACAACAGTTCTTCGCTCGTTCCCTGATGCGCGGCACAATTTCGCTTCGCCAATTTGGCGGATAAGTGGCGTAATCACACATTTTAATTTTATTGAGACACTTATCAATATGCCTAAAAATGGCTCAAAACACGGGTTTTCAACGCTTTTAATGCATATCGATTAGCGTTAGCCATGTTTAATAACTTCCTGTCCCGTCCTAACTTTCCATGCTTCAATGCGACAAGTATTGCCGCAATAGATTTGTCTTGGATTATTGCCCAACGGCGCACTACATTGCGCGCAAGTCCTTTCACTGGGTTTTGCTTCAGGCTCTTGATGGAAACCGATTGGATTGGTTTGCGCCGTTGGTGCTATGGGACGTTCATTTAAAATCTGCCTGAATATTTCCGCATACGGATTTGGAACGGTATTATTCGTACCGTTACGGTTGTCCGTAACGGTCGCATTGGCTTCACCGTTACGGTTGTCCGTAACGGTCGCATTGGCTTCACCGTTACGGTTGTCCGTTACGGTACGAGATTCAACTTCAATCGAAGCGGCTCGTTTTGCCGTTTGGACGGCATACGCCAGGAGTCCCAAAAGCACTTCCACCGCAAACGCCGTTACGCCTACGATACTTACAATTTGCGCCGTTTCGCCGTTATAACGGTCTGTTTCGGACTGTTTTTGACCGTTTTGTAACTGTTTTTGACCGTTTTGCGCTTTAACCATGTCCGTAACGGCTGCGACGCGCTCCGTAATCACTTGACCATTTTTGCTAAGTGCCTCAATAGATACGATAGGGGACGGCTTGATACTATCCGTTTGAGTAACAGGTTGATTTCGCAAACGGTAAATTTCCAACCCTTTCGCACCTAATTTATTCACCACCAAAGCAACCAAAACCAATAAAATTGCACATAAAACGATATTGGTGCGCGTCTCCGAACGCATCGCACGACTATCAGAATCTCGTTTGAAAACCATACTGGCACAGGTATCATCCAAAAGATGATGCAAATAATAGTGGACGATACCCGATGCAACCATTCCAAAACCAATGGCAGTGATGGGTTCCAAACCATACGCGCCCATCAAATACAGTCCGAGTGCCGCACCTAATTCGCAAAAAGCGATTAATGCAAATACAACATATAAGACTGTTTTTGTTTGAACACCACGCAATGCGATTGCTACAGATGAATTGCGTTCTAAAATCCTGTCCATTTCTGCTTTTTCACGCTTTTCAATTTCTGAATTTTCGTAACGTGAAATGGAATCTTTATTCATCTTAAATTGATTTTAAGGTTGCAAAACCGCAGAAAACCCGTAATTTTGCAACCAATTGTTAACTTGTTGAGAGCCGCCCTATTGGGCGGCTTTTTTTGTGGATTGCTTACGCTTTTCAAGCTTCTTGCAAAGGCACTTTTGGAAGGCAAAATCATTCGACGGTTTTTCACCAATCGTGTGTCCTAATTTGGCTCCCCGTGCGATTGCTTTTTGAAAATCGGCATCTTGATTGTGAGGTATCACTGCTGCTGCATAGTCCATCCCACATTTGCACGTAATCACTTGTAACATAACTACTTGATTTTAAATTGTTTAGAAAAGTTCACACTAAATGTGAAAGCCTTCATCCAAGACTTTTTGTTTCAGCAACGCATTTAGATTTTCGATAAAGGACTCATGCAATCCAAACGCTATTGCCACCGTCAAAGCTCTTTCGAGCGAAACGGGACGCTTGCCGCGTTTATATTCACAAAGCTGTTGTACCGATATGCCGCAATTTTCTTTGGCGTAAACCAAACTTAAATCGGTGTTTATCAATGCTTTACACAATGCCGCTTTTATCATTCTTATTGCGCCTTGATATATTTTTCAATTTCTGGAAAAATATCGTGCAAATAGTACGATTTCGCTTTGAAAGGTTCGCCACCTAATGAATTCGCAATAACCACATACGGATACTCATATTTTTCCCAAAAGATAAGCGTTCCGTACAACACGCCACAATTGATTTCAAAATATATTGGATACAAATACCTTTTTGCGGGATAGCCTTGGTATATACTATTTACCGTTGTGGGCTGCTGCAAATACACTAAACATTCGTGCAAAGCACCATTTTTCGCGGCTTCGTTAAATTTTGCATGGTGGACGATGCTCGAACTTGCCGTTAATCTTTTCATAAATAATTGATTTTTAATTAGTTAAATAGAAACATGAAATTAATATCCATTCGTTCCGAATGTGCCGCTAATATAAATTTTGACCAATTTTCTACCCACCCACCTTTTTCTATTTTGTGGCGTTTTAAAAAAGGGGCTGTGTTCGCAAAGCGTTCATCAATGTTGATGTTGTTCATTCTTCGGACCGCGTTATACACCATTCCTCTGAAATTTTTTCCGTGAAAAGAATTTGATTCATCAAGGCAAAGCAATCGGGCAATTGCCAACGCACTGGTATCATCCGCTTTGACGGCGTACAGCGTGAGCATATCCATTTCATTCCACCGTGTATTGCGTTCGATCCAAGCGTAAATAGAGTCTACCGCATCATCCACCGCAGCATGAAATTTTAACATATCGGTTCGCGCTTTTAGCGGCATTTTGTCGAAATGCTGGCATTTCGACAGCAACGCAACAAAATCGTTTTGGAAAGTCGCTTTATCAATGACTTTTTTTGAATCCGTCATACAAATAATTGATTTAAAATTGTTTACAAAAAATGTCAACCATGACAACCGCCCGTGCGCATGCGTTACGACGGGCGCGACTCGTCATAGGAAATCCAGTTACTACATTGGATTTTTGTCTTTAAAAATGGATAAGTTTTTCGCCTCTGATTTCGGCTAATGCTTCGGCATGAAGTAGGGGATCCGATGCATTTTTTTTCTGTTCAACAAGCATTTCCACTTTTTTTGCTTCTGAAAATGCTCTGATAAGCCGTTGGAATCCCGAAGCTCTTGCATCAATGATGTTGATTGCCAATTCGATGACTTTATCAGCGTTCTCTATCTTGACGGCTTTGCCAGTCATCAAAATGCGGCGCACATAATCATATTTGAATTTGGTTTCGGCGCAAATCGCTTGAATATCGCCTTCTACTAAGGAGTCTTTGATTTGCGGAGCGTACGTTTGATAGACTTTTATCATGTTATTTTGTTTTTTCTTTTAATTCCGAATTTTGTGCTGCGATATAAGCATTCCTCGCTTTCAAAGCTGCTTTGTAAAAGTCATTTGCTGCTTTCGCGGAACCGTTACAGAAGCGCAAACACTTCAAGTTTTTAGGAATGATTTTTTTGCCTTGATTTTCCATCGGTGTGATTTCATTTAATACCTGAATTATTACATTTCGATACCAATTGTTCACATCTTCTGTCATATTAATTGACTTAATGACTTCAGTTGCCATAATTTATTAAATTTGAATGATTTATAAATAAATAAAAAAATAATTTGAAAGCAATTTGGGAATCGAACCCAATACAGAATCTCATAATTTCTGTCCTACCATTTTGCTCCAGTGTCGGGCAGCCTTAAAACATGTTCCGCTAAATAGATATATTGCCGAATGTGTGCATTGTGTATAGTTAAGCGTTCCTAATGCTTAACCTGCTCCCACACGAGCAATTACTTCTTCTATTATTTCCGCGTGTCATGCCGCCCATGTCACTCATTGATTAAAGTATTCTGCCTAAAAAAAATAAACCATTTCATCTCCTTTGCTATCCTTTGAGTAAACCATTTCGTACTTTTTATTTACGAATCCCGTTTCTATGGTTTGGCTCGAATCGCTTTGCGCGCTGGTACGGTTCTCGGGATGCCCCACAGTGTTCACGTAGATTCTTCTAACTAAGAATCTTTCGCCCGCCCCCGCCATTCAACTCGTCAATCATCTGTATGATTGAAATTCCCTTGAAAAGAAATCATCCTGAATAGCTCAAAAAAACTTTGCGCAATACCGAAAATACTTTTTATATTTGCGTTGCCTTTGCATTGCAATCAAAATCTATTGCTTTTGATTGCAATGCTATTGCTTTTGATTGCGATGCAAAGGTA
>JBEEMZ010000267.1:0-6943 GCA_041192405.1 Bacteroidota bacterium
TTGCTCTTTACACGCAATTTCGTCAAATAATAAAGCATAATCTACCTCTTTTTTGTCTTTATCAATGATGCCGAGCGCAAAACCATCTTTCAATTGTTTATGTTCCATCATGGTTTTAGCTACGACTGAGCAACCTTTTTGATGATTATATCCTTGTTTTGGCGGCACGATGGCTTCAATTAAACTCGTGTCAACATAACATTCTGGAATAATTGTAAAGTCCAAATCTATCATTTTTAAAGAAATGTTTCAAGATTAGTGAATAAATCAACACCATATTGATAAATATCGTGTAATTGTTTATCAGTTAATTTTTTGATAATGGTCTCTCCATCCTTCCAATCCATTAGAAATACGGCTAATTCATCGCGTCCATTTTCTAATAAATCGTTTAAAACGAACGGACTATGCGTTGTAACAAAAAATTGATTGTTTTTCGCATAAATCATGCCTTGCGTAATATCTACAATATAAGGTGGAAATGAATGCGCTTCAGGCTCTTCCAACAACAAAATGGAATCTTGATTGGAAGCAATCGCCGTTTTATAAAAAATAATGCGTTGCAAGGTATCCGCCATCGAACTGTATGGTAAAGTGATGCCATTTAAGAAAGATTCTTTGTCACTTTCCAATTGTTTCAACACGCGTAACGTATAATTCGACTTATCGAATAGCAAACCTAACCCGTATTCGTTGAAAAGAGCTATAAAATCACTTGTCAAAATGGGATTTTCTTCAATGATTTCCATCAAATTATTCCCATAAGGCGGATTCAAAAAGGATAACATTTGCGGACTCAAGGCTTGTTTAGAGCGATTATGTGCGTTGTCTCTTTCAAAAATGTATCGTTTGACGGTTTTAAATAAGGCTCCATAAGTAAGTGGTGAATATTTAAGAACAGAACCATTTTTTTTATTTAATTGGCATTTAATAAATGACTTATGTGTATTTCCATTAAAATCAATTATTAATCCATTAGGTTTTTCAAAATGGACGGAACAATCTACTAAATTGGTTTGAATCTTAATGGGCTGTTGGCGATTGCCATCAAAAAATAATTCACCACTATTTTCGTATCGAATATAGGATTCAAGCGCAGGATTGATGCGCTCAGAACTCCTATTATGAGCTAATGAAAAAAAACTCAATGCCTCCAAAAGATTCGATTTCCCAACATTGGGTTTGCCAATCAATACGTTGATGCGCCGACAATCGGTCAATTCGACTTTGCGTAAAGACTTGAAATTTTCAATAATTATATCTATAAAAAAAGTATTATTCATTCTTTACTCCTTTAATTTTGTTGTCAAGAATGCAAAAATAGTTTTTTTATGCAAGTTCCGCTTAAAAAATCGTGCAACGTTTATGCAAAAAACCTAATTTTGCGCCATGAAAGCTATCGTTCCCAAAACTATCAGGCTTTATAACAGCCTATCTGGACAAAAAGAAGTCTTTAAACCTGTGCATGAAGGTCGTGTCGGGTTATACGTGTGCGGACCGACCGTGTATAGCGATGCGCATTTGGGCAATTGCAGAACGTTTGTGAATTTTGACATCATATATCGTTTTTTTGAATATTGTGGTTACAAAGTGCGTTACGTTCGCAATATTACGGATGTCGGGCATCTCGTCGGCGATGTGGATCATTCCGACGCGGATGACAAAATTGCCAAAAAAGCGCGTGCCGAACAGGTCGAACCGATGGAAATCGTGCAAAAATACACGAATGGTTTCCATGATGTGATGAGACATCTTAATACGTTGTCGCCGAGCATCGAACCGCGTGCGACGGGTCACATCTTAGAACAAATCGAAATGATTCAATCCATTTTGAAAAATGGTTGGGCATACATCAAAAATGGCTCTGTTTATTTCGATACGCTCAAATATGCCAATGCCGATAAAGGTTATGGGCAACTTTCGGGCAGGATTTTGGACGATTTGTTGGTCGAGACCCGTGATTTGAAAAATCAGGATGAAAAAAAGCATCCTTCTGATTTCGCGCTTTGGATGAAAGCTGCGCCAAAACATTTAATGCATTGGAATTCGCCTTGGTCAGTTGGGTTTCCTGGTTGGCATTTGGAATGTTCGGCGATGAGCACCAAATATTTGGGCAAAACATTCGATATTCACGGCGGCGGTAATGATTTGAAATTCCCACATCACGAAAATGAAATTGCTCAAAATGTGGGTGCGTGTGGTTGTCAACCCGCGAAATATTGGCTTCATGCCAATATGTTATTGCTTTATGGCAAAAAAATGTCGAAAAGTGATGGTTATTACGTCGCGCCGAATGAACTTTTTGCTGGCACTTGTGAATTGAAAGATGAAAATGGTAACAAAATATTGACCAAACCATATTCGCCGATGACGGTTCGTTTTTTCATCTTGCAGGCGCATTATCGCAGCACGATGGATTTGACGGATTCGGGTTTGCAGGCGGCGGAAAAAGGTTGGAAATATTTGATGGAAACGTATAAATCATTGAAACTTATGGTCGCGCCAAAAGGTGCTAAACCATTGTTAGACAAACAGTTAGATGAATTGGCAAATGCTGCTTTTGAAGATATGAGTGATGATTTTAATTGTCCGAAAGCCATGAGTCGGCTCTTTGAATTGGGTTCAAAAATCAATGCGTTGAAAGGTGGACAATTATCTATGAAGGAGGTTTCAGAAGATTGTTTGCGGCGGATTGAACACGTTTTTCACGATTTTATGTTTAAAATCTTTGGTTTGCGCGACGAATCGGCAGATGCAGCGAGTACGCACGCGACGATGGACGGTTTAATGCAATTGATTATTGAGATGCGGCAACAGGCGCGCACTAACAAAGATTGGACAACTTCCGATAAAATTCGGAATACGTTGCAAGCGGTCGGGATTGATTTGCGAGACGGGAAGGAAGGAACGACTTGGGTTAAGAATTAGGAATGGGACACGAATTTCACGAATTGACGTTGGTGAAAATTCGTGAAATTCGTGTCGCATTCAGAATTTTATTTCAAACTATCTAATTTTTTCTGAATTTCATCAATCATTTTGCGTTGTTCACCAATTTTAGTTTTTTGGTCGCCTTGCGCTTTGACGTTCACTTCAATATCGGTTTCAGCTTGTTTGATTTTCGACTTCCAATTTTCGATGTCTTTTTTGTGGTCAGCATTTTTGTCTTCCAACTTTTTCAAATGCTTTTCCTGTTTTTTCAACTCATCTTGTTGGTCTTCCAACTGAATTTTCGTTTGCGCCGCCGCCGTTTCAATCGCATATTTCAAAACCAATTTTTCGGCTTCGGTATATTGCTCCTTGAATTGCGCCGATGAAACATACGCGCCACCCAAATTAAACCATACTGTAAATTGAGTATTTTCGCCCATTTCCACGAAACTCGCATGAAGATCTACCGTATTGCCAGAACCAAGTCCAGGGATAAGCGCATTATCCAAGAAATATTCTTTATTTTTTTTGTCTCTGGAATATTTGCCTTTATAATTTTTGACAAAATTTTTCCAAATTTTTTCAGCGAAATCCGCTTTTACTTTGGGTAATTCGATAGAAAGCGAATTATTATTGCCCAAACTCATTAATTTCTCACCTTCTTTCACCTGTGCGGCGGCAACAAAGGGAAGCACTGCAACCAAAAAAGTCAGCGCGTACATCAAGATTCTTTTCATGATATGATTTTGTTTAAATTAAAAATGGATGATTTTGCATAATTTTTGATAAAGGTACGATACATTTGCACAATAATCATAACCTTTAAACAAATTTTAACTAAAATTCAAAAAGAAAATGACTGTCACAAATTTAAAATTTTTATTTTTTGCTATATCAATTTTTGCTATTTCGACCGCCCACAGTCAAGATATTGACAAAGCCAATAAACATTATCAAGCAGGCGCGTATTCCAAAGCGATTCCGATTTACGAAGCCGCACTCGCACAAAAACCAAATTTAATGGCGGTTAAATCTAAATTGGCAAATGCTTATCGAATCCTCAATCAACCTCAAAAAGCAGCTCCATTGTACGCACAAGTTGTTGATAATGAATCGGTTATCAGTAAAGATTTATTAAACTATGGTGAAACATTGATGTCTAATGGCAATTATGATTTAGCGAAAAAATATTTGCAATTGTATCAGCAACGCGCTCCTGATGATGCACCTGTAATCCTATTATTGGCTGCATGTGACAAGGTAAATTCAATTCCTGCGCATTTTAAATCGGTGGAACTGCTTGATTTTCAACACAATACAAACGCAGATGAAAATGCTCCTTTTTTTTACAAAGAGTGGCTCGTATATGCGTCTGACCGCGATAGAGGATTTGAATTATTGAAACTCGCAAATGGAACGACTGGACGCGATTTTATCAATATTTACTACGCCGAGCAGTGGGATGAAAGCACTTTTGGAAGCGCGGAATTGTTCCCAAAAGTCAACGAATTGAATAAAAATACAGGTAATTTAACATTCACAAAATCGGGTTCTGAGATTTTTTTTTGTCGAAATAGTGTGACTCCGAGCAAGACGGGCGCGTATAACATGCAACTTTATACGGCTGCTGCGAAAGATGGGATGAATTGGCAGCAGGTTAAAAAATTGCCTTTTTGCACGCCAGATAATAATTATTTATATCCGTCGGTTTCGCCTGATGGCAAAATGTTATTTTTCATTGCGGATAAGGCGCAAGGTTTGGGCGGCATGGATATTTATGTTTCTAAAAAAATCAAAAAAGGCTGGTCGCGTCCCGAAAATTTAGGAGACAATATTAATACAGCAGGACATGAAGCCTTTCCTTTTTATGATGGCAAGGGCAATTTATATTTTGCGTCGAAAGGACATCCTGGATTTGGAGGATTTGATATGTTTGTAAGTCATTATGATTCAACGCTTAATATATGGGGAAAAGCTATCAATTTAGGATTGCCGTTGAATAGTTCTTATGATGACCACACTTTTTGTTTGGATTCGACGGGTTATGCGGGCGCATTTACGTCGTCGCGGAGTGGGCGCGGCGATGATATTTTTTTATTCAAAATCAAACGTGAACCTTCTTATCCGAAGGTAATTGATAGTGTAAGTTATACAATAGCGCGTTTGGATTCTAATCAAAAAATGGTCGCTCGCACAACGCAACGTGCTTATTTACAACAAATTACAGATTTAGCAGATAGTCATTTATTGAAAATCAATCAACGATTTGTAATTGAAAAATTGGCTTATGATAGTTTGAATCAAACCACGCTTTCAACGACGATGCAACCGATTTTGGCTCAATTAGCTTTGTTTTTGAAAGAAAATCCACGTTTTTTAATGGAAATTGGAAGTCATTTGTCGGTTCAGACAGGTGATAAAGATTTATATAAAGAAATTACAACGCATCGCGCTGAAATAATTGTTGCTTTTTTACGCGAACAGGGCGTTGCTGAAAGTCAGTTGAAAGCAAAAGGGTATGGCAATTTGCAACCGTTGAAAGATTGTCTTGATAATGATTGCAGCACCACAGAAATCGCTGCTAATGAACGTATTGAATTGAAAATCAAGCGTTTATAAAATAACAAAAAACGTACATTTGTGCTTAAAAACAATACAATGAAAAAAAAATATATAGATTTAAGTCATGTCATTGAACACGGTTTAGTGACTTACAAAGGATTGCCCGCGCCGATTATCTGCGATTACCTCATGGGTTTCTGATTTGGAATTTAGCAAAACAAGTCGTCGAAATGGCTAAAGTTGTATATAAACTTTTTTATGCTAATCTGAACCAAATGATTACACATAAATGGAAAATTGATAGTTGGGATGCAGGATGGTATCAAATCAAGCGTTGTTTGACAGAACATTATTTGGCAGCCGATGCATTGAAAGCATTGAGTAAAGCAAATGAAAAACTGGCTTTTAAAATTTTGCCGCAAATCGAATTGTTTGGATTCTTAGACAAAGATGAAGTTTTTGACGAAATATAAAGCACTAATTTGAGATTCTTTTTTGTAAATTTGTTCTGAAAAGAATTCAACTATAAAAAAAGTATGAAAAGTTTAATTTGTATGATGCTGTCTATCAGCGTTTTAATGCCATGTCTTGCGCAAACGAGCGAACAAATACAAGTCATTGATGAGCGTTTAGACAGCCTTGATTTGATAACACAATCCAGTCCACGCCTTGAAATTGGTGGTAATTATGTTTCGCTTGTGTCGTACAATGGGCGGACGGAAGGCATTGAACAATATGGTTTATCGCCCTCTGTAACGGCGCATTTCGGAAAAGGTTGGTCGCTCTCGTATGAAGGCGCAGTTTGGTCGGCGGCGAATCCCAAATATGCGTTTTCCAGCATCGGCTTGGCTAAAAAATTTGAGGTTGGCGAATCTTTTGAAGGTTCGATTGGGTATAGTCGTTGGTTGTTCCACACCAATAAAGCCGCGACCAATGGCGATTTTGGGAACATCATTGATTTAGAAACCAATTGGAATATCGGTGATTTTACATTTGGAAATACATCAAGTGTACTATTTGGTACCAGTCGCGCCCTCTTTTTGCAACCTTCACTAACATATGAATGGTCGGGGCGGTTTGGCAAAGCGCGTTCCTTTAAATGGTCTTTGAAACCTTCGGTGACGGGCGATTATGGAAATGATGTTCCTACAAAATTGGGTGGGCGGGCGTTAGTGCGGGCAGCTCGGAAAAGTTCGTTTAAAGTTTTGAATTATGATGCGGCATTGGCAGGTAGTTTGGCTTATAAAAAAACCGATTTTTCAATCACTTATCATTATGATGTGCCAGTAAATACCGTCGCGCCCAACCCTGTGAATCCATTTTCTTATTGGGAAGTAAGTTTTATTCAAACTTTTGGGTTTTAAATTTAGTTAATTCGTAGGGGCAAGTCGTGACTTGCCCCCTATTTTTGGGTTTTAAATTTAGTTAATTCGTAGGGGCAAGTCGTGAC
>JBEEMZ010000268.1:0-6899 GCA_041192405.1 Bacteroidota bacterium
AATTTGCGCCTCAATTCCATCGGAAGCGGGTGTTCCGTGCGGCAAACGAGTATATCCGCTTGAATTCCAGTGCTTAACAATTCTTTTACAGAATGTTGAGTGGGTTTTGTTTTCAATTCTTTTGCGGCGTTCAAATAAGGCACTAACGTAAGATGTATCACCAAACAATTATCGCTACCAAGTTCCCAACGCAATTGCCGCAACGCCTCCAAGTACGGCAAGGACTCAATATCGCCGACCGTGCCGCCAATTTCGGTTAAAACAATGTCCCATTTGCCCGCATTGCCCAATAATTGAACGCGCCGTTTGATTTCGTCGGTAATATGCGGCACGACTTGAACCGTTTTGCCGAGATAATCGCCCCGACGTTCTTTTTCAATCACCGTTTGATAAATTCGACCTGTGGTTACATTATTCGCTTGCGAAGTCGGCACATTTAAAAAACGTTCATAATGTCCCAAGTCCAAATCGGTTTCCGCGCCGTCGTCCGTAACATAACATTCCCCATGCTCATAAGGATTCAACGTACCAGGATCTACGTTCAGATAAGGGTCAAATTTTTGAATCGTTACCGAAAAACCGCGTGCTTGCAGGAGTTTTGCGAGAGAAGCCGCGATAATACCTTTGCCTAATGAAGAAGTTACGCCGCCCGTAACAAAAATATATTTAGTCATTGATTGACATTTTGGTTAAAAACAATCTACTTTTTTGATTACGGGGCGCAAAGGTAAGATTTTATATCGAAATTTTAAAAATCAAAAACCAATTTAAAAATGTAAGTAATTGATTATCAATGATTTTAAATTTAGGATTATGATTTTTTTTGTATAAATCATTAACCTTTTTGTAATTTTGGGCGTTTTATCCGTATTCATATCCAATTTTAAAAAATAAAAAATGGCTAATAACCCAAATCAGAATCCGAATCCCAATCAGAATCCTAATCAGATGAATATCGAGCTGCCCGAAGAATTGGCAGAAGGTACTTATGCGAATTTAGCAATTATTTCGCACAGCCCCAGTGAATTTGTATTGGATTTCGTCCGCATCATGCCGAATGTGCCACAAGCAAAGGTCAAATCGCGCATCATCTTGACTCCCGAACATGCAAAACGATTGTTACAAGCATTAAATGATAATGTTCGTAGATATGAGCAACAATTTGGCAAGATTCAAGACAAAGAAGCTCCGCAAATGCCTATGAATTTCAATACGCCCAAAGCGCAGGCGTAATGACGCATGATGAATGATGAATTTGAGAATTCATCATTCATCCTTTATAATTCATCATTGATTTAAAAATCGTTCTTCGATGGATTCAATTGCAGTTTTGTTCAATACGCCATATAGATGTGGGTATAACGCTCCTGCCGTAGATGCTTCAACTAATAATTGCGCGGTCAACAAATTTGGATTGATTTTTAAAATCAAAATTTTTTCAACACCTATATAATAGCGTTGCAAAACGCCTTCGATTTGGTGCGCATAACTGAGGTGAATGAAACCTTCCGTTTCCAAACTTTCGTGCTGATACGTGTCCGCATTACCTTGTTTTGCCCATGAATCGGGCAAAACGATATGATAAATATAATTCATTTAAATTACAATTCTTTTTGTTTGACTTGGATTTTTTGGATTTGATGGATTCTGTGGATTTTTATCAAAATCCACAGAATCCATCAAATCCAAGTCACCGATTTTGAAACATTTCTAACAAATCTGCAAGGCGACCTTTCAAATCTTTTCGATTCACAATAAAGTCTAAAAAGCCTTTATCCAATAAAAATTCTGCGGTTTGGAAACCTTCGGGCAAATCGCGTTTAATCGTTTCCCGAATCACTCGCGGGCCCGCAAAACCAATCAATGCACAAGGTTCAGACATATTAATGTCGCCCAACATCGAATAGGAAGCCGTTACACCGCCCGTTGTCGGGTCGGTCATCAGCGACAAATAAGGAAGGCGCGCCTTTGCCAATTGCGTCAACTTGGCAGCTGTTTTTGCCATTTGCATGAGTGAGAATGCCGATTCCATCATTCGCGCCCCGCCTGATTTGGAAATTAACAAAAAAGGCATTTTGGTTTGAACGCACCTATCAATCGCTCGCACAATGCGTTCGCCAACCACCGAACCCATCGAACCGCCGATAAATGAAAAGTCCATACATGCAATCACTAACCCGAATCCATTCACTTTGCCTTCGCCAACCGAAATCGCATCCGTTAAACCCGTTTTGCGTTGCGCGTCGCGCAAACGGTCAGGATAGGTTTTGGTATCCACAAAATTTAACAAATCTTTGGAGACGACCTCTTCAAATAAGAGCGTGTATTGATTGTTATCAAACAAAATTTCAAAGTAATCTCGGGAGCCGATGCGCACATGATAGTCGCATTTCGGACATTTGCGGTAATTGTCTATAAATTCCTTCATCATCGTCGTCTCTTTGCACTGCGTACATTGATGCCAGAGACCGCCCGGAATTTCTTTTTTACCAGTGGTGGCGGTTTGAATGCCTTCGCGTAAACGTTTGAACCAACCCATGTTTTTGTTATGTCAAGCTAAAGGATTGTGGAACGTGGATTATGGATTGCGGAATTCATTGATAATCAATGGTTTACGCAATTCATAATCCACATTCCAAAATCCAAAATATATATGATGAACGGTCAAATTTCCAAATGAACCTGCGAAATTAGGATTTTTAACAGAATTGAAAATATTTTTTTTCAAAATTACAAAAGATTATTGCATTTTTGACCCAATTTGCTAATTAAATCTATCAAATTATGGATTTTGGAAAACTTTCTGATATTTCAAAGGTCAATTTTGACCTTCCGCCCGATGCGTCACAAACAACCGCACTCTTACAACGCCATGCCACTCAAATAGGTCAACAAAAACCAATTATTTATATTGGTTGCACTGGCTGGGCTATGAAAGAATGGGTTGGGAAAACGTATCCGCCCAAAGCGAAATCAAATGATTTTTTGCTTCATTATGGTAAACAATTCAATACCATTGAGTTAAATACAACCCATTATCGGACTCCGTCTGTTCAAAACTGCGAAGATTGGTACGCTAAAACGCCTGCGGATTTTAGATTTGCACCTAAAATGTTACAAAATGTTTCACATACAACAGATTTAGGCATGAATACAGGTTTGGCACAATCATTTATAGACGCGATTTTGCATTTGAAAGCAAAAAACGGGATTTGTTTTATGCAATTGCCCCCGCATTTTAAAACAAAAAATTTATCCATTTTAGAAACATTTTTAAAAAAATATGCACATCAAACGCCTTTGGCAATCGAAGTGCGCCATGAAGAATGGTTTGAAAATTCAAATTACGGCAATTTATTGTTTGAACTATTGGAAAATTATAATGTTTCTACCGTTATAACAGACGTTTCTGGCAGGCGCGATGTGCTGCATCAACGGTTGACAACTTCAACCGCCGTTATTCGATTTGTTGGAAATGCTTTGCATCCAACAGATTATACACGCATTCAAGCATGGGTTCAACGATTGAAAATTTGGTGTTTGAATGGTTTAGAAAAAGTATATTTTTTCACGCATGAGCCTGATAATCTTTTAGCTCCTGAATTGGCTCTATTTGTTTATGATGAAATTCAAAAAATAATTGATATTGATTTTCAACCCATCTGTAGAAAACCTATTTTTTTCGATGAACAACCGAAACAATTCAGTTTGTTTTGACAAAAAATAAAACAAAAAATATCCAATCATGGCTCGTAATTATCCTACCCTTCAAAAGAAGGGCGTTTCTGATGCTATTTTTATGAATTTGGAAGCCGTAGAAGCCTATTTGAATTCTTAAAGCGTATTTAGCACTGCTTTCCTCTATTTGAAAATTTAAAAAAGATCCATTAACCAATTAAAATTTTAAAACAATCACTATGGTAAAACTAAAATTGGTTTCGGCTCCGCGAAAGCGGATAAAAAAAAGTAAACCTACGGTTCCGCCGTTATTCCAAGCGCATGATAAGTTTTTTAAAATCGCGTTTCAAGACAAAGAAAATGCAAGTGATTTTTTGAAAACTTATTTTTTAACTCAATTTCCAGACATTGAGTTGGATTTGAGCAGTTTACACTTAGATGATACGGAACATGTTTCCAAAAAATTGCATCATTTATATTCCGATGTGGTGTATCGTTGCAAATTGAAAGCGGATTCGACGGACAAAATCATCTATCTTTCCTTTCTATTTGAGCACAAAAGTACGATGCCAACATCCGAATTTAATATGCGGCTTCAATTATTGGAGTACATTCACTCAATTCAGCGCAAAAACAAAGTGGAAAAGCTACCCGAAAGTATTGTGATTCCAATTGTTTTTAATCAAAGTGCCAAAAGTTGGGAACAACAATCGTTCAGAAGTTGTTTTCCAAATGCACCACAATCTTTGTTACAATTTATTCCAGAATTTGCGTACTTTGTGTTCAATTTGGCGGACTTTTCAGATGATGAAATTCGGACATTGCAGGAATATAGTGCGTTGCGCGGCGTATTATTGGCAATGAAGCATTACAAAAATGTGGATTTTTTGAAAAATCATTTTGAAGAAATGATTAATTTTATCGAAGAACATCCTGAAAAAGAAGATTTGTGGCAAACGGTCTTCGCGTACATTCTCGGCAATGGCGAATTGGAACAGAATATCGTCAATAGCATTTTAAAAAATATTTATTCACCAAAAATTAAACAAAAAATGGATTTGGCAACCAATAAAGGTATTTTTGGGCAGGCTTACCGTCAAGGTAGAGACGAAGCTACTGCAATCTGGAAGGAAAAACTGCAAAATACTGAAAATGAATTAGCAGAGGAAAGAATCAAAACTGAAAATGAGCGAATTAAAGCTGAAAAGGCTCTAATTGAGGCAGAAAATACAAGAATCTTTTTAAGCCTGCTTTACGGTTGGCATAAAAAAGCGGATGCTACGCTTATTGCAAACATAGCCTCTATTCCATTAAAAGAAACTCAATTATGGATAGCCGCTTTTGAATACATCCAAGCCAGTCGTTCCCTGCGGGATGACAAAAAAGTGCTTACGCCAAAACAATGGGTTAAATTATTAGAAAAAAGGAAAACAAAGTGTGCCACATTATCAGAAGCGCAAGTGACTCGACTGTTGAAATTATTAGATGAACCGATTGGCTCATAATCGTAAATCGTAAGCCAAACTTGCGTCAAGTTTCAAACTTGGCGCAAGTTAATTCGTTGATTTTCAATAAATTACATTTTGATAGCTTATTTCTGTTGAACGACTTGGAACGAGTGAACGCACCCATATTTCAAACCCAAATCATAAAAATACGTTTTCCTTGCGCCTCAATCCACTCATTTGCCCATTTTTTAACTTCCGCATGGTCAAAAATCAATAAATAACCTTCGGAAAGTTGTTGCGATTCCAAATAATTCGTCAATTGAACCAATCCTTTTTCATGTAATTTGGGTCCGCGCCAGAGTTTCAATTCCGCAATATATTTATGTTCGTAATACGTAATCACCACGTCTAACCGTTTTTCCTCCGAAATCTGCGGTTCTTTAAAATCATAACCTGCACCATTAATAATCGGTTTCAAAAACGCCAAAAACACGAGTCGTCCATGTCGTTCCAGAAATTTGCGGTCTTTCCCGCTGTATTCGCGCTTCATAAACGATTGAAAACCCACTAAAACCGCTTCCATATTTAAGGTTCGGTCGTCATTGCGATAGCCCGCACCCACATCCATTGCCATCGGCAATTGCGTCGAGTGCATTTTATCAATCATATAATTCACAATCAATTCGGCATAAATGCGATTGTGAATGGCAATCCGCCCCTCTTTTTCCACGAATAAGCCATACATGACGGCTAAGTTTGTTGTCGGATTATGAATATTGAACAATCGAATATCATTGTCAATCACCACTCGATACACTGCGTCATATAATTCGGGATAATTTTGTAAATTCTTGATTTGCGTCTCAAAATTGGTATTTGTCTCCTTGAGGAGCCGTTTCACCGCCCATTCGAGGTCTTCCACCATCCAAGAACGTTCTTTTTTAAGCGGCAAAAGCTCTTCATCCATGATTTTGCACAACCGACTCACCAAAAACGGATACCCTGATGTGTAGTAAAATAACCCATAACTCATCGTTGACGAATCCATCGAAACCCCGCGTTCCCGTATATACTCATCAAGCATCGGCTTGATTTCATGCGGATGCAGGTTCATATCCACCTTGAAATCGGCGGCGATATTCCACGGCGAGTTATATTTTTGTTCGGAATCGGGTCGAATTTTCATTTTTAACGATTTCACATCATGCACCCCTGCCAATACGACCGAATGGAATGTAGGCATTTCACTTCGAGAAAGAAATTTATTCCGCAGCATTGCTAAAAATTTAATAAAAATTTCGTTATTGCTACTTTGATCTACTTCGTCTATTAAAATCACTATTTTGGAAGTGCTTTTTTTGACTAACTGACTGATGAGCGTGGATAATTGCTTTAAATTATTTGTTTTTTCAATACGTTCGTTGAGCCATTCCTCTAAATGAGTTGCTTGATAACCCGCATAATCCGCCAAGATGCCTACAAATCCTTGTGCAAATGCCGTTTCGGTTTCAAACATATCGTTTCCAACACCTTCAAAGCTGATGTTAAAGACCAAATAACCTTGTTTTTGACGCAACGCATGACTTATCGCATATAAAGTCGTCGTTTTTCCATATTGGCGCGGGCGATTGATAATGAAATAAAGCCCTTTTTCCACTAATTTCAACGTCTCTACCATTTTGTGGGAGACATCTGCCATATAGTGGCGGTCGGGAAAACAATTCCCTGTTACATTAAATTCTTTTTCCATTGGATTTAGAGTTGGATTCAAAA
>JBEEMZ010000269.1:0-6819 GCA_041192405.1 Bacteroidota bacterium
GGGATTTCGCCAAGCAACCGTTCGGCTTGAGAACGGGCGGGGTGGAGAGAGATGCTTTTTTTTCCAAAATCACAAAACCATCCAATGCGAAGTATAACTTTAACAACTCAGTAGCATACAACCTATTTCAAGTTTCGGAAACCTGTGCGCAACTCCAATAACTCGTTAAATGAATAGGTTCAACAAAAGCACGCCGATTAAACCAATGATGGAGACAATCGCTTCCATGATAGACCATGACCGAAACGTTTGTCCAATGGTCGTCCCAAAATATTCTTTGAACATCCAAAAACCTGTATCATTCACATTGGAAAAAAAGATACTTCCTGAACCCGTTGCCAACGCCAATAATTCTCGACTGACACCCGAACTTTCCGCTAAAGGAGCCATCAAACCTGCTGCCGTCAAGCCTGCAACCATTGCCGAACCCAGACAAACGCGTAAAATCGCGGTGATTAACCATGCCAAAATTAAAGGCGAGATGGGTAATTGCATCATCGCATCGCCAATTTGTTTCCCAACACCACTATCTACTAAAACTTGTTTGAACGCGCCGCCCCCGCCAATAATCAATAAAATCATGGCAACAGGTTGGATAGCGTTTCCAAGCGATTCAGTGAGTTGAGACATGGGTTTGCCTTGCCGAATGCCCAATAAATCTATTGCCAAAAACACGGCTAAAAGCAACGAAATCGAAGGGTCACTCAGCAGCATACCCACTTTTTGAATCCAATCGCCCAGCGTCGAAATTTTTAAAAGGCTGCCAATCGCCATAAAAAGGAGTGGCGATAATGCAACAAATAACGAAATGGGCAGCGACGGCTGTTTAAGTGGGTCTGCAACGGGCGATTTTGTGCCGAATAAAGCAGGTGGATGAACCGTTATGGTACTCATAAAACGCCAAGCCCAAATGCCGCCAACGATCACCGCAGGCACCGCAACAAGGATTCCATAAAACATGACTTTCAAAATATCGGCTTTGTACAAGCTACAAATGGCGGTCGGACCTGGATGCGGCGGCAAATACCCATGTGTAACGGACAAGGCTGCGACCATCGGAATCCCAAGTCGCAATAAAGGCAGTTTGGTGGCTGCCGCGAGACTATATACAATCGGAATCAGTATCATAAACGCCGCATTGAAAAACATGGGAATCCCGACGATAAAGGCAGTGACTAAAATCGCCCAATGGAGCCTTTTTTCGCCAAAAACCGTTACTAATTGCGTCGAAATGCGTTGAATCGCCCCACTTGTGGCTAATAATTCGCCTAACATCGCTCCAAAACCAATCACCATTGCCAATTGTCCAAGCGTGTTGCCCACACCCGATTCAATAGATTTGATAACTTTTTCAATCGGCATGCCGAAGGCAATACCTGTGCCTAAGGCGGTCAGAATCAGTGCTAAAAACGCATTGACTTGAAAACGAAGGATTAAAAAGAGTAATGCGACTATCGCTGTAAAAAGAATTAGTAAATTCATTGTTAAGGAATGTAAAACCGTTTCGGAAACAAAATTTCAACTCATTGATTTTCAATTAGTTATGTTATTTATAAACATCATTTAATTTGCCTGTACACTTAAATTCCGAATATTTCATTAAAAAAAAGTGGCAACAATTTTCCAATTGCTGCCACTTTGGATTTCGTTCCTACGGAAACGTGTCATTCCGCAGGAACGAAATCACTTTATTCTTTGACCACTTTTTTATTCACCGTTCCTTGCGGAGTCGTCAACGAGAGGATGTACATGCCATTCGCCAGAGGACTCAAATCAAGCGTTGGCTCGAAATGTTTCGCCTTCTCGTAAGCTGCCGTATGCACTAATTGACCATTCAAATTATAAACCCGCAATTGAACCGCCGCTTCGGTTGCCAAATCAATGTCCAAACGCACCAAACCATCGGTTGGATTCGGCGCAATATTCCATTGACTCACGCCTGAAACATCTTCCGCCGCCGTCCGAATTAAGAAATTCGGACGAATACCCAACGCACGAGGTGGATTTAAAGGCGCATTGTTAAACGTATAAGCTAATGCAGAGGAAGTATCCGCCCGTTGCCAGCCGCCTAACGCGACCGCCGCATAAACATAGATTTTAGACAAATCCGCCCCTTTTGTCGAAACCATAATTTGTGGTGCGCCTGTAAACGAACCTTCCGTTACCGTGACCAAAAACTCTTGATTCGCAGGCACTTGTACAGGGCTTAACAACTGCAACGTCATATAAGTAGAAGCAGAATCCACGGCATTGATTTGATACAAAGCCGATTGACCCATCAATACAGGTTTGCCTTGCGCATTGATAAAATGGATTCTCACCCGCGTCGTATCACCCGTTTTTTGCGGAATCATGCGTGCTGTGATGGATTTCACCGTCACTGGCACATCCAATTTATACGAAGTACCCATTTCTGGTTTGTTGATATAAACCGTTGTCGGACCATCGCAAAAACACACCTTTTGATTCCGATTCATCGGATAAAAATCAATGTGGTCACGCGCAAGCGTTGTATCCGTTAATTGCACATAAGCTGACATCGTGTCATTTCTTAATACGTAATCATTTGGATGCAAAAGGTTTGCCTTAATCGTGTTGATACCCATTTGTAATCCGCTAACGGTTGCCGTCGCTTGATAAAACGCATAAGTCCAAGGGGTCTGGCTAAACGGAACACTTTGCGTATTGATTAAAGCACCTGCTTCACTGCGCGTATCGAAACGAACCGTTCCTGCCGCATTTTGATTCGCAATCACATTCCGCACTTTCGCGCTGACCGTCAAGGGACGCGCCCATGCTTTCGGTATCATCGAAAAATTCGGCATAAGTTGAACCGAATCTACCGCAGCATCTGGGAACCAAGGCGTATTCACTTCGTAACCAACCGTCACACCCGATAAATCGTTCGTTAATAATTGCGACGATCCTGTAATAAATTTACCCACTTGTATAATGAAAACAGGGTTCGTAATACCTGGAAGGCGCGCCAAAACCGCACCGCGTGGTGCTTGATTGATATTTTGTTGCAAATCGAAATCGTCGGCAATCGTTTTTTGAACGCCTGTTCGTTTCCGAGTGGCGAGGGAGAATTGCGTCAACGTCGCAGGATAACCAGGCGTGTACAGCGAGCCGCCCGCACCTAAAAGTGGGAATTCAACATGTCGCCAGCATAAAAACCATAAATAAGGACCACCTGCTGTCACGCCGTCGAATAAAACATTTTGTATGCCACCTGTTGAACTGTTAAAAGCAACATTTTCTGGAGCGATTGGATCACTCAAATTAATGGAATCTCTAACGTTCATCAAAGTCGTATCCATCAGTCGGTATTTGTAACCCGCAGGAGGAGCCGAAATATAAACATTACTGTAAACCCAAAAACCTTTGGAAATCGAATCATAAGTGATTTGTTGCAACAAGCCTGCCCATTTCGGTACCACAATGCGTTGTACAATTTGTCCTGTCACGGGGTCAAGTTTGCGAACCGTATCTGAATTGTTGACAAGCCACACATAATTATCTTTCATGGTCATTTGGCGGATGTAACGGGTCGTGTTGCCATAACTAAACCCATCTATTTTCAACGCGCCCAAATATTGACCCGCCGTATTCATCCGAATAATCGTGTCATTGTGACCACTTGCCATCCAAAGTTCTTTGGTGACCGAATTATACACCAATGCGCCCGTATTCACGATGGATGCCGCAGGTAAAACTTTGCGCAACGTGTCGGAATGGGCAAATGCGAATTTCATAGCGAAATTTCGACGATTATCTTGAGCCGTGAGACTCACTAAAAGGCTTAAAAAAGCAATGATTGTGAAATTTTTTTTCATATTTTAATGAATGGTGAATGATGTAGTTGGTTAGTTGGTTGGTTGGTTAATTGGTTGGTTGGTTGGTTAATTAAAGTATTGATAACCAATGACTTAACTAACTAGCCAACCGCCTAACCAACCAACCGCCTAACTAACTAACCAACCAACTAAATAACTATCGAATGAGCGAAAAATGATTATTCAAAAGGGTCTCTTTCCCAACATAATTTTTATACCGAACCACATATAAATAAATGCCTTCGGGCAATAATTCTCCTGTATTATATTTGCGTCCGTTCCAACCTTCGTCGGGCGCATTCGCCTGAAACACGACTTCTCCCCAACGATTGTAAATTTGCATCGAAAACTCCTTAAATTGGCTTGAACCAAATCCAATGCCTTTATACAAATCGTTGTGACCATCAAAATTAGGTGTAAACGCATTCGGCAAATGAAACGATGAAAACGGTTCCACAAACAAAATTTGATATGTCGAATCGGTACAACCATATTCTGTGCGCACCGTCAATTGCACCTTGTAACTGCCCGTATCTCTGAAAAGAAACATCGGATTTTCCAAAATGGAGCCACCTTTATTCCCAAATTGCCAAACCCAATGCGCCACATCTGCCGTTGACCTGTCTCTAAATTGCACTTCGCCCGCCGCATTGTTAATCGTTTTCGGGTCATAATCAAAACCTGCGGACGGCGTTGGATGAATCGAAATGCCATTGGGCAATAGATACGATTTTTCGCAACCATTCCGATTCCGCAACATCATCGTCACAGGATACCTGCCCGATTGCGCATATACGTGCGAAGGATTGCGGTCGGTGCTGCTGCCCACATCGCCAAATGTCCATTTTACAGGATACAACGAATCAAGCAACGTTGGCGTACTTTTGAAAGTGACCTTCGTATTCAAACAACCTTTAATGGGACTCGCTGATAATGCCACATCATCTGGCATTGGCAAATAATCAAATTTCAAAATTTTATCCGATTCGCAACCGTAAATATTCCGAATCGTCAAACGCCCTTGTCGTATGCCAGGTTGATACGGGTAGGTAATGGAAGGCACATTTTTATAAATCAACGTATCCATAAAATGCCACCGCACACTCGAAAGTGGTAAGTAACTGTTAATCAATTGATTATAAAATTGAATCGGAGCTGCTTTACAGGAATCAAACTTCAAACTAAAATTATTTTGAATCCCAGAACCAATCATTACATCCACATACGCCGAATCATAACACCTTTCACCTTTATTAATCCAAAGCATCCCATGATAATAACCCGTATCGGGAAACGTAATCGTCGGATGCCAATCCCGAATCACGCGCCGCGTGCCCCGAATATTGAATTCCCAATAAAAATCATTCACAAAACGCGCTTGACGGCTATTATTCACAATGGTAATCGTCGTCGAATCGCATTTGGATATGATGAATTGTTTATCACCGACAAGTCGAGTCGAGTCGGCTTGATTCAAAAAAACTTCTACTTTTTTCGGACAACGCACCACATTGAACTGAAAATCCCGAAAAACTTTACCCAGCAAGACCCCATTCCGCCACTCTTCCACACAGACCGAAACCACAAACTGCCCTAATGAATACGGTTTTCCACGAATTCTGCCCGTCACGGAGTCCATTGCGACCACAGGATCGCCCGCCATCGGTTGATGCCACGGATATTGTGGATACGATTGCGCGTAACGAATCGGCGGCGGACAATTCCAATTCCCAACAGGATTCGCCGCTGGCGACGCAAAACAAAAATTGGGATTTCCCGCTTGTCCAGGGCTTGTCGTCGGTTGACAAAATTTATACACCAAACTATCGCCTTCTAAATCGGTTGCCTCGTGATTGTAATCCAATGGATCTCCCAAACAAATCGTTGTATTCGGATAATTGCTAAACGTTGGTGACGTATTATTCGCCAATTGTGCCTGTGGCGTGAGCATCACATGGTAATTACTACCCATATTTGCTTCATTCGTCGGCAGATTCGCAATTAAAGCTTGATTCCGACAACACCGTTGATACGAAATACAATACGGCATTGGAATCCGTTTCAATAACAATTCAAATTCAAAAACACTTTCATATACGCAAATATTCGCAGGTGGCACAATACATTCAAAAACAGGATTTGGAATCGTGACTAACGGGCCCCGACGAATCGTTAACATCCGCAAACCACCATTATTCCCCGTCAATCGCCACAATTCAGGCGAAACGGTCATTTGTTGATAGACCGCAACTGTAATTGTCGAATCGGAAGCAATCGCTGCATGACCATCCGCAGGATAACAATCGTAATAAATTTTTATTTTAAACATATAACGATTGCTCTCCCCAACCCGTTCTATAAAACGATACGTCATATCTCCGCCAACAATATGTGTGGCATGAGATAGGAGTGGCAAAAGCCATAACGCGGCGATGAGATAAACTACTTTTTTCAAAGTAAAACAATTTTTTTTTATGATGTCTTAATAATTCAGAATCAAATGATTGATACCCTAATTCTTTTAAAAGAAATAAGAGTAAAAGTAAAAATATATTTTCATAATCAAGGCAAAAGTAAAAAAAATATTTAATTTTGCGTCATTAGATATTATTTTTTCTATAAAATGATAGCTCGTTAAGGATGAATGGTGAAATGATGTATGATGAATTTTTAGTACAGGACAAAAATTTAAGTTGGGTTGATAGATGTACGGATTTCACGGATTTTAACGGATAGTAGATTCGAAGATCCGTAAAAATCCGTTAAAATCTGTGAAATCCATACATCCATCAACCCAACTCTAACATTTGTCAAATATTAAATAATAAATTGATAATCAATGAATACACTACTGAGTTGTTAAAGTTGTAATATGTTTTTTTCCCGCAGATTTTCGCAGCAAAAGAGTCCAAAAGAAAATCGGCGAGCATCTGCGAGAAAAAATAGATTGATAATCCATTATTTACATCTTAAATCTTTAACA
>JBEEMZ010000270.1:0-6778 GCA_041192405.1 Bacteroidota bacterium
ACTTTTTCCTCATTACCTGGCTTTTTAACTTGATATTCCTGTTTCACAACCGATTTTTCAATACATTCTTTGACTTGCTCTGCCGTCAATTCTGGAAAATAAGAGCGAATCAATGCCGCAACGCCCGCCGTCACAGGAGAAGCCATGGAAGTACCACTCGCATTTTGATATTTGCCATCAGGCGCAGTCGAATAAATATCAACACCTGGTGAAAAAACATCTACATTATTTTGACCATAATTGCTAAAACGCGCTACAGAATTATCATCCGTTTTCCAAGATAATGCACCCACTTCGACCCAATTCGATGCCCGTTTCTTGCCAAACCAACGTTTCCACAAGGATTTGCGTTCAAAAATCGGTGTTGGAAAATTGGTATGATCAGAGTCATTATTTTTAGAATCGTTGCCCGCCGCGTGCACCAACAAAACATCATGGTCAGCAGCATATTTCACAGCGCGATCCACGGCGTTTTTATCCCATGAATAGCTTTTGCCAAAACTCATATTAATAACGGTCGCACCATTGTCAACCGCATAACGAATCGCATTTGCAACATCTTTATCACGCTCATCGCCATCAGGTACACAACGAACTGCCATAATTTGCACATTATCCGCAACACCTTTGATACCTTTATTATTCGTCCGAATCGCGCCGATGATGCCCGCAACATGCGTTCCATGAAATGCATCAGGTCCCTTTACATCAGGATTGCCGTAATTTCTATCATCTGGATTGGAATAATCGTCCTTAACAATATCCTTACGGGTGTCCAAATCTGGATTATATTGAAATTTTGCTTTGCCTTCATAACGCTCAATTTCCTCTTTCAACTGCACATCAAGGTCTTCACGCATTTTTTCGATGGATTCTTGGTCGCCAACCGATTCAATCAATTTCAACATAATGCCTTTCCCCATCGTCAACGCTTGGTCATCCTTCACATTGATTTTATCCACATTCTCTTTAGTAACACGTTGTCCTTTCAACAAAGGTGCGACTGCATCTAATGATTTGTTAATCAACGTTTTAGTCATTTCAATTTGCTCTAATGCCTGTGTTGCTTCATTGCGATTTTCCTCTACTTCTTTCTTGATTTTCTCATACATTTCAAATTCTTTCTTTTCCTTACCCGACAGTTTGGAAGCATCTGCATTTTGAAATTTTGTACGCAATTTCGCATAAACACGCGTTATTTCAAGCGTTTCGTGGTGTACATTTTTGCCATCTTTGCCGCCCAAAAAATTCCAACCATGAATGTCATCTATGTAACCATTACCGTCATCATCTTTGCCATTGCCCGGAATTTCTCGCTTATTGACCCACATGATGTCTTTTAAATCCTCATGTTGCGGATCCACGCCACCGTCAATCACGGCAACAATCACGGTTTTACCCTTTTTGCCCTTCAACAATTCCCGATAGGTCTTTTCGGTGCTGACACCGTTGACACTATTTTCTGTTTTGTCCAAATTAAACCAATTTTCGGGGGCTTTGTCTTTCTGCGCAAAGCCTTGATTGGCACAAACCATGCTGAATCCCATTAATATCGGGAAGCGTAATTTCATATTTTTTAAAATTTTATTTGATTTAGAAAATGTCACCGCAAAGGTATTAGATATTGACGTTTAAAAACGCTTGAAAACACGTTTTTAAGATAAAAATAACTACCAATCTGTTATTTTTTTAGACAAAGAGTGCATTTTCGCTTCAAGGTTGCTTCACGATTGTAATTCTATCGGTAATGCGGCACGTACATTTTCAATTAATTTTCTATAAATTTCGTTACTTTTCAAAATAGCTTCATTCCCAACCAAAATTAAATGTCGTCTTGCCCGTGTAATCGCCACATTTAATTTCCTATCAACGCCTTCTTCGGACAACGACATCAATGAATCTAATTGAGATGGGCGATTTGTACAAAGCGAAATTAAAATGATGTCTCGCGCCCCACCTTGATACCGTTCTACGGTGTCAATTGTCAAAATATCTGGATTTTTGCCTTGCTCTTGCAACACTTGACGAATTTGTGCAATCTGAGCGCGATACGGCGTAATCACACCTATACTATAGGGTTTCAAATCGCGTTGATTCGATGCGTAAATTTGTTCAAACGAAGCTACAATTTTTGCAATCAATTCAGCTTCATGCCGATTCGTTTTGCTGCGCCTATCGGTGTTATCGGTTGGCGTATTAAAAAATAACATTCTGTTGGATAACAACAATTTTTGAAACGATTCTTCCTCACTTTGGGGCTTTAAACCAATGGGATTCAATTGTTTAGCATTCATGCCGTCGGGCAAAATGCGCAATTTGCCTTCATAAAATTCGGCACTTGGAAACTTCATAATGTCATCATGCATGCGCCCTTGACGGCTCAAGCGGTCATAAGCCCAATGCCAATCTTCTTGCTGACCCTTTTTGTACAATCTTTCAAACAACGAATTGCGCAGATTTTTCAACCCAATCGAATGTAAATTCGGTGCTTCAACGGCGGATTCATTTTCAGATTGCGTCACGACGGCGGGCAATTGTTTATGGTCGCCAATTAAAACAAATCGTTCAAAATGATGCAACAAACCAACTAACATCGGTTCCAAAATCTGAGATGCTTCATCAATCATCACCGTTTGAAACTTTTTGAGTTGTAATAATTCAGTTTTTCCCAAAATCGAAGAAACCGTTGCCACAAAAACCCGTTTTTCAGTAATGTACGCTTTCAATGCTTTTCGGGTCGCAATCGGTGCGATTTGCCCTTCCAATAATTGATTTCGATAACTTTCGCCCGTCGAAAAGCGCGAACCAATGCGCGAATATAACGGTTTAACCCAATCGCCTAAATCTTCAATCGCTTCACAAATTTCATCTACTGCCCGATTCGTATATGCTAAAAGCAACAAATTTTGCTGCGAATGTTTCAATAAATAACCAACTAAATGTTTTAACATAATGCTTGTTTTTCCCGTACCAGGCGGGCCCCATAACAAAAAGTAATCTTTTGACTCAATTACTTTCTGAAAAACGCGCCTTTGCTCTGCCGTCAAACCTTTTCCATCCAAATAGGAAGCCTCAAAATCACTTTCAGTTGCCCTCATCGGCGGGTTCAAACCCAACAATAAGTTTCGTTTAGCTTTCAACGCTTGCGCAAAATCAAACAAACTTCGATACATCGCCGTAAAACTGCTATCCAATAAATCATGCTCAATATGCCAAAATTGCGTTGTTTCAAACATGCTTTGATTCAACTGTCTTGAACGCAATCGGATGACTACACGGTTTTTATCTATATCAATAATTGTTGATTTGAAAATCTGGTTATCCAAAACGGTTGTATCATCATCGGCAGGGTACAAAGCAATAATATCGCCAATTCGGAAATTCGCTAATTTATTCGTGCGGCTTGTGCGGGCAAATGTGATGAATGGATCCGCCGCTTTTGTTTTATTTTCCTCGATTTCCAAATAACTTAATATTTCAAAATCATCATATTTCTCTTGCAAATTTTTCAGCCAAAGCGACGCAACCCCTTTCACGCCCTCAACACCTTGCGCCCCCGTTTTTGCCAATTGATGTTCCCGCGAAATAAAGGATGTAAATGCCATAAAATACGTCCGTTCCAAATCGCTCATCCCTGTAAACACTTTTTCAAAATGTTCTATATGATTGCGCTCAAAACCTTTTGCATCTTTGAGCATTTTCGTAATCATCCGTTGAAAAATATGATTTTCTTGAAATAAAGAATCATCTTTATTCAAATTAACCAAACATTGTTCTAATGCCAAGACTTGATTCCGTACATTAATCGCTTCCGCTTGTTGCGATTTGATGACAGGCGCGAATTTCAAACGGTCTTTTTCCAAACCCGAATAAAGAATATAATTGGCTGGTTTCGGCGCGTTTTTAAAGGAAGATTCAATCATCAAATCGTACAAAAGGGTTTGCGTAAAATGATTTTGATTAATTCCATGAACATTTGCTTTAAATAATTTACCACTTTTTAACTCGACAATAGCAGATTTATCATTTTTAGGATTTTTATAAAATAAATCCAAACGTCCTTGAATGCCAAACGTTTCTGCTGCAAACGAAGGCTCAATAAAACAATCTGCCAATTGAATATCATGCCTTTGGAATTCGCCTTTGACCATCAGTTGAATACCCGAAAAATGTTTTTTAGATTCATTCATAATTAATTCCATTTCGCCATCGTTATATAAGCAAAAAGCTAATGGATTGAGTCTGAATACTTTGCGAAACGTATCAGGAAATTCTGCCATTGGATTGGCAATCAATTCATCCAAAAAAAAGTTGGCAATATTTCCAATCATCAATGATTTTCCCATATTATTGGATTGAAATTTTTTGAGCAAATACGTCAATGCTTCCGTTCCATCGCTTCGAAAACACTCGGCTATGCTCGTTACATCCACCAAATAATCGGGTTCCACCACGAAAATACGCGGTCGCCAAATGCCTTGCGTATCCACCTCGACATCAATCAAGTTGAGCGTCAACGGAAAACCAAAATATTGTTTGATAACCGCAATGGTTTTCTTAAAATTTTCATTGCGTTCAGGAATATTATATTGAATTCGGATGACTGCCGAAGGATCCGTTTCCCAAGTTGCTACTAATTGTTCATGCGCAGCGTCATCATGCAACACGGTGACACGCGCTTTGGCATAATGTTTTTGAATTTCGACAGGTTGCAACTGATAGGCATAATTGCGCGGCAGGATTTTAAACAACCGTTTTGTATCCTCGCAATCCAATGGATTTTCGGCAACTTCAATCAAATATTTGACCGATTCGGCACAGACTTTCAAGCCAAGCCAATATTCTGCGGTCATTTTTTCATTGATTTCGCTGTCTCCTGCGGTCTCGGTCATCCCTCGCGCCACCCTGCGGAACGCATGTATATAAAATTGCTTGCGACTTGGAATATCATATTTTTGACATGCAAAAACAATTCGCGCAAAGAGGGTTGTGAATTGAATTTTTTCTAATGCGGTCGCCGTTACGAAGACTTGTATCAACAAATCATGTAACCGATTGATTTTGACCGCCAAAGAAACACCACCTGTATTATCCCAAATTTTAAGGATTTCGCGGTAGTATAAACGCGCTAACTCATTATTTTTCATATTATTTTCAAATTAAATGTTTAAAACACGCACCGCAAAAGTAACAAAATGATAGAATACCAAATCATTTTAGCATTTTTATTTGACATTTTTTAAAAACGCTTATATTTTTTGAGCATAAGTTTGACACGAATTACGCGAATTGGCACGAATCATTTGTGAAAATTCGTGTAATTCAGGGCAAAATAGAGTTGCAGAATCATTTTTTTAGTTTCTTTGTAACTTTCTTCCATCTTCGCTAAAAAATAGGCTACTCATGACCAAATCTAATCAAATACCGACGATTGCACCGACGAATTCAGATGATTTCCATTTTGGGCATGTCAAATGGCAATTACCCTTTTCGGAAACACATAACTTGTTCCATATCAATCGTTTAGAAGATTTTAGAGATAAATTATCGTTTCCGTTGCCGCCTCATCGCAAAACGGTTTATGATATTATTTTCTTAACACAAGGGGAATCTTGTCGGAGTAAAGGGTTGAATCAATATCGTTTTGGCGCGAATGAATTTTTCTTTTTGCCCGCGTACCAAATTACGGAGCATCATTCGATGAGTGCAGATATAAAAGGTTATTACTTGCATTTTGATATAAAAATTTTTCAAGTGTTGTCTTCGCACCGTTTTTTGGATCATTTTCCGTTTTTTGATTTTTTGACCAATCCTGTGGTTAGCGTCCCGCCTGAAATGCAGCAACCAATTTTGAATCTATTTGAACGATTGGAAAAGTTGAATCGAAAGTTAAAATCAGAAGATTTTTGTTTGGTTGCCCATTATTTGTTGACCTTGATGACGGAAGCAAAAAGTTTTGTGTTACAAGAGAAAAATGCACCTAAAAATTCAGCCACTCAATTGACACAATTGTATAAAAATGCGCTTTCTCAGCACATTTATACTAAACAAAAAATCAATGAATACGCTGATTTGCTGTGTGTTACGCCAAATCATTTAAACAAATGTGTTAAAGCAACCACCGATAAAACTGCTCAAGATTTGCTTAAAGAAATGTTGATTTTGGAAGCAAAATCATTGTTGAAATATTCTAATTTGTCTATTTCTCAAATCGCGGTTCAACTTTGTAATGAAGATCCAAGCAATTTTGCGCGTTTTTTCAAGAGTCAAACGGGAATGAGTCCCAAAGAATATCAACAACAAGCGGATTGATTGATTTTGAATCTATTTAGCCTTGTTTTGATAAAAGGAAGTTTTTTATTGACATCATCTTTGCAATGGCAAAATTTTATTTTAATTTTAAATCTTATCATGGTACAATACCTTAAAACTGGGAAACCCGCCGATGAAAAACGCGATATTGACCGTCAAATTAGTCAAACGGTGGAAGCGATTTTAGCGGAAATTGAAGCAAATGGTTGGTCAGCAATTCGCAAATATAGTCAAAAATTTGATAATTGGAATCCTAATGCGTTCAAACTCAGCGCGTTAGAAATCCAAGCTTGTATAGATAGTCTTCCAAAACAAGCGATTGAAGATATTAAGTTTGCGCAAGCGCAAATTAAGCGTTTTGCTCAAATTCAAATGTTGGGTATCCGCGATGTGGAGGTGGAAACCCTCCCTGGCGTTATTTTGGGACATAAAAATAGTACCGGCACATATCAATGATTTTGACGAA
>JBEEMZ010000271.1:0-6747 GCA_041192405.1 Bacteroidota bacterium
CGGCAGAGAATGATTTAGGGAAATTAGGATTGGTTGGCACAACAGATATTTTTGGTAATGGATTCATTGTCAAATAGTTACATATAAGTATTTGGAAGCAATCAAGGAATCTAAGTTGGGTTCATGGAAGTACGGATTACACAGATTTTCATAGGATTGATACGGATTTTGTACAATGAACATCCGTACCAATCCTGTGAAAATCTGCATAATCCATACTTCCATGAACCCAACTTAGATCCATTTATTGCTTCAAGTTACTTCCACCATGACGGGTTGAATAGATTGATTTCCAACGACTTGCGTATAAACACCTTCAAAATCAAATCCAAAACTGACATTTTTAGCCTCCATTTGTGTTAAATTAAATCGAAAATTACTTTTCCAAGTAATTCATAATCATTGATTTGCGCGGTCAACTCACGTTCCAAAAAGTAAAGTACAATCTCTAAAATTGCTTTTTTTCATCGGATTTTTTTTGAAGAATTTAACAACAAATGTAAGCATTAAACTTGATTTTTACTCGAATTGCATCCAATTTGAGTCTTATTTTCAATCAATTTTAATTTTCTCGCCTAAAAACTTCGGTTTCACACCAAAAAGCAAATCTACAAAAACTTTCAATCGAGCAAAATATTCACGCACATACGTCTTGACGCTATACCGAACCAGCGGCGTTTTAGCATTGAAACCAACGGCATGAATCTTAAATTGATTTGCCAAATAAACGGCGCGTTCATTATGAAACAGTTGCGAAACAATCATAATAGAATCTTGCCCAAAGACTTCTTTACACCGAACGACCGAATCCAACGTCCGAAAACCCGCAAAATCGCCATAAATCACCGAATCAGGAATGCCCAAACCAACCAAATACGCCCTCATTTCATCGGTTTCGTTATATTTTGAACGGCTATTATCGCCACTGACAATAACATATTTAATTTTCCCACTTTTATAAAGTTGGGAAATCGCTTCCATCCGAAACTGGAAAAATAGATTCAGCTTGTCGCCTCTTGTCTTGGGATTCGTACCCAAAAGCAAAGCTGTTTTACAAAATGGAACCTTATTCACATCTGTAAATAATTGATTTTCAACAGATTTTGCAATGACGCGATGCGCTATAAACGCTGCCAACAAAACGCCGAGTCCCAAAACAGCGCATCGGATTAGCCATTTTTTAAACGGAAATGTTTTCATTTAACAATTTTTAAACTCAAATCTAAGCTAATTACGGAATGCGTCAAAGCACCCGACGAAATATAATCCACACCTGTCAAGGCAATTTGGCGCAAATTTTTCAAAGTCACGCCCCCCGAAGCCTCTACTTCAAACTTTTTGTTAACCATTTTGACCGCTTTTTTCATCAATACAGTTGTAAAATTATCTAACATGATACGCGTTACCTTGCCCGCGCCACAATCCAAAACTTGTTGCAACTCTTCCAAATTGCGGACTTCAACCGTCAAACCAGTATTTATGTTATGCGTAATTCGGTAATTATCAATTCTTTCAATCGCATTTTGAATCCCACCTGCGGCATCCGTATGATTATCTTTAATCATAAACCAATCATACAAACCTGTCCGATAATTCTGACAACCGCCAATATGAACCGCCCATTTTTCCAAATGTCGAATCAATGGCGTAGTTTTGCGCGTATCCAAAACCTTGACGGGCAAATCTTTGACAGCATCCGCAAATCGCCGACTCATTGTTGCGATGCCACTCATGCGCTGCATCGTGTTCAAAACCAACCGTTCCGAACGCAATAATGCTTGCGTTTGCCCCTCCACTTCAAAGGCAATTTCGCCAAAACGCATCAAATCGCCATCATTTTTAAACAATTTGATTTGAATAGAAGGATCATTTTTTTTGAAAATCATTTCAGCAACCGCGACACCTGCCAAAATGCCATCCGCTTTAATTTTCAAAACGGCTTTATCTCGCTTTTCTAATGGAATTGTGGCGAGTCCTGTAATGTCACCTGTGCGAACGTCTTCCCATAAAGCCTGTTCGACAAATTGTTCAAGATATTGATTATCAATTTTAAACATATTTTTATTTTATTTTATATTTTTGAAAATGTTTTGGAAACCTTGAAGGTTTCCAAAACATCATTTCATTTAAACCCATATCATTTTAACGCCTGCAATCACTAAAACAACACCTAATATTTTTTGCAAAACATTGATATTCAATTGTTTAGCTCCATAATTGGAACCAATCCAACCACCAATTGCGGCAGCGACCATCCAATAAGGTAGTGCCGCTGGCAAATCATTCAAGGAAGATAATTTGCCTAATAATCCTGCTATCGAATTGACCAAAATGAACATGGCGGATACGCCTGAAACGGCTCGCGTCGCGCCCCAGCCCATCAATAAAATGAGTGGACTTAAAAAAATGCCGCCGCCAACGCCCGTCAGCCCCGACAAAAAACCGATTAAAATGCCAATTCCAATCATAAGTGGAATGGCAGGCGTTTGAATAACTTCGTCCACAACCACATTTTTAGGTTTGAATATCAAACGAAATGCGGCATATAGCAAAATGATTCCAACGATTTGTTTGTAAATTTGGTCAGGTAGCGTCATTTTGCCCCCCAAAAACGCAAAAGGAACAGCTCCAATTGCAAACCAAATAAATAATTTCCATGAAAAACAACCTGCGCGATAGTAATGAACGGTAGCAATTGTGGCTACTAAAATGTTCAAAGTCAATGCAGTCGGTTTCATAATCGCGGGCGAAATGGCACAAATTGCCATCGCTGCCAAATAACCCGAACCGCCGCCATGCCCGACAGCAGAATACAGCAGTGCCGCCGTGAAAATCAAGGCGGTTAAGAGTGAAACGGTGGTGATGTCCATTTTAATTGATTAAAAATTGCAAAGATGAAAAAATCATTTCAAAACGTCATATCCGTACCGCAATATCATCCCAATAATGACTAATAAAAAAATATTTCTAACAAAAAGATTGCCCTTCAAAATCGCCATGCGCGTCCCGACAACTGCGCCTGCCATATTAAATATTGCCATCGGCAGAGCATACTGCCATAAAATATTGTCATTCATCCAAAAAACACCAATCGCACCAATATTTGACGCGACATTCACAATTTTGGCATGCGCTGAAGCTGTTAAAAAGTCAAATCCCATCAAACTGATGAACGCCAATACTAAAAAACTGCCCGTTCCAGGTCCGAAAAAACCATCATAAAAACCAACAATCGCACCTATCAAACTTCCATAAACGACCATGTTGGTTTTTGAAACACTTTTTGTTTCAAATGAGCCGAAATCTTTTTTCCAAAACGTGTAAATCGCAACCACAATCAAGATGATTAACATCAATGGTTTTAATTGTTGTGGGTCTAAATGGCTCACCATTCGCGCACCTAAAACGCTGAAAATCATGGTTAATACACTTGTGATTAATAAAAATGTTTTATGAAAAGACACTTTTTGCGCATATTGAATTGCCGCCGTTGCCGAACCGAGTACAGAAGGAATTTTGCCTGTTCCGAGCAAGGCGGGAATGGGCATATTCGGCAAATTTATCAATAGGGCAGGAGTTTGAATCAGCCCGCCGCCGCCCACAATCGAGTCTATGAAACCCGCTAAAAAGGCAAAAAAACATAATATAATACTGCTCATTAGTGAGGAATGATGAATGATGAATGATGAATTTTTGTAATTGCTTGATAATCAATTTACTGCAAAATTCATCAATTATCATTCATCATTCATCATTTAAGGTTGATTATTAACAAAAAAAGAATCCTTTTTAGCAGCGCATTCAAAAAAAATGGCTAAATTTGTGCAACGGTTAACCATTTGTTATGAACTTCATTCAAAAAATAGTTGGGTTTTTCAGCCCACCAAAAAAAACAGGCGTTGTGAAATGCATCACGGAACAATGGACAATTCCATCACGGTATTTAGACCGTTTGGTGCAAGTGCGCGTGTGGATGCCGCCGCGTTACGCCAAAGATAAAAATATGCGTTATCCTGTCATTTTTTTCAATGATGGGCAAGACATGAATGCTGTCGGTGTGCCAGAAGTGTTGGAAAATGGCTATGCGGACAAATCTATTCAGCCTTTGATTTTAGTAGCAGTCTCGGCTTCTGACAATCGCATGCGCGAGTACGGGACGGCGAGTCAACCCGATTATAAAGGTCGAGGCGATTTGGCGAAAGCGTATAACTTGTTCGTTATCAGGGAGTTAGTGCCATTAGTGCGCAATCGCTATCGGTGCAAACCCGAATTAGATGCAACGATTTTTGCGGGATTTTCGTTAGGCGGGTTGTCCGCGTTTGACTTGGTTTGGAATAATCCTAAACTTTTTGGAAAGGCGGGCGTGTTTTCAGGCTCATTTTGGTGGCGTTCTGCGGAAGCGACGGATGAGGATCCAGATGCCAATCGCATTATACATGCGATTGTGCAAGCGTCCGCGCCGAGACCAAATATGAAATTTTGGTTTCAAAACGGCACACAAGATGAAACGGATGACCGTAATAATAATGGTATCATTGATGCGATTGATGATACGATGGCGTTAATTGACATTTTAACCGAAAAAGGGTATAAACCACATGAGGATATTCGTTATACGGAGGTCGAAGGTGGCGAACATAATACTCAAACATGGAAAAAAGTATTGCCCGATTTTTTGAAATGGGCTGTGAATCCATAATTCATCATTTATCACTAATTAAAAACTATTCTTATGTTAAAAACATTGAGTACCATTGATTTAGTTGTCGTGGTGTTGCTTTTGCTATTTTTAGTCGTAGCGAGCATGTATTCCAGTTTCAAAAAAAAAGATGCTGAAACGTATTTTATGGCGGGTCGTTCCTTGAAATGGTATTCGGTTGCGGGTTCGATTTTCGGGACGAATATTCATGCACAACAAATTGTTGGGATGATGGGCGTTGGTTATTCGGTCGGATTTGCGCAAAGCCATTATGAAATTTGGGCGATTCCTGCGATACTCATATTAGCGTATGTTTTCATACCATTGTACCGAAAAGGACAATTTTTCACGCTTTCCCAATTTTTAGAACAGCGTTACAACGCGCAAGCGCGCTTGGCATATACGATTCTGATTATCACTTTTATTACAATTACGTTGGTCGGCAGTTTCTATATCGGCAGCCGCATGTTAGGACTTTTGACCGTTGGAACGGGCTATGAATTGAGTTATGGACAAGGGATTTTGCTGATAGCGTTTATCACTATTTTGTTTACAGTTTTCGGCGGGATGGAATCGGTCGTGACGGCGGACAATATTTTAACCGTCATTATGATTACCGCCGTCGTCTTGATGGGAACAATGACATATATGCAACCCGAAGTCGGCGGTTTAATGGGTTTGCTCAAAATGGATCATGCGTCTGCAAACAAAATGCACTTATATTTGCCCGCAAACCATAAAGACCTGCCTTGGTTGGGCATTTTTTCAGGTTTAACGATATTAAATTTGTTTTATTGGACAACGAATCAATATCAAGTGCAACGCGTCTTGGCTGCGAAAACGGATAGAGATGCCAAATTAGGCATTATAGCAGCAGGATTTTTAAAATTATTGATACCCTTTTTCTCCATTGGCGCAGGAACGGCAGCCTTTTATTTGTTCAAAGCGCGGTTCGGCGAAAACTCAGTGAAGCCAGATGACACTTTTTTGATGTTATTGAAAACGGTTGTGCCAGACGGTTATGGCGTGAAAGGATTGATTTTGGCAGGATTGATTTGTGCTATTTTTTCCGCGATTTACTCCATGATGAACTCTGTTTCGACGATGGCGGCTTATGACCTATTCAAAAAATATATCAAGCCTGATGCGCCTGATAATCAAGTCGTTCGTTTTGGACAATCGTTTGTGGTGCTCATGTGTGCGGTCGCGTGCGTACTCGCTTGGGCGACTTTTGACCCCAATTCAAATGGTAATTTTTTCTTAGATATTGCAAAACGCACTTCCTATATCAAACCTGGATTGGTGATTACGTTCTTTTGGGGCATTTTATGGCGGCAAACCAACCCTTTGGCGGCTGTAATTGTCTTGTTAGGTTGTCCTGTGATTGGTTTGGGCTGCGATTGGATGTATGAAAATGTGTTGACGCATCTTGAAATCGTGCGCAATACGTTTGGCGTGACGTTTGGATTTTTATATCGCGTGTTTAGCATTTCAGTATTTGGTTCGATTTTGTTGGTGATTCTAAGCAAAATTTTCAATAAAAATCAGCCCGATTTCGATAGAGGCGCGGCTTATGAATTGGTGATTCCATTTGGCGGCATCGGAAAAGTATTGTTACAAGTGGCGGCGATTCATATTCCAATGATCTTTTTGGCGTATAATGGTTTCGCTTCGCCACAAGTGGTTGCGATTCCTGCGGCAATATTGACTTTTTTATTATGTTTATGGTATTGGAAATCAACCGATTATGAAACACCGTTTTATGAATCGGATATTTTTTATGCAGGCTTATTGTCGGGGGCGATGGTTTGGATGATGTACTTTTTTGCCTAATTTTAAATTTTTGCCACGAATTACACGAATTTTCACCAATTATTTAGTGTAAATTCGCATAATTTGTGGCAACATTTGACAAGTAGTAATTGTAGAGATAAGGCATTGCCTTATCTTATCTCTACGTTAAACGATTGATAATCAAATTCGGTAAAGATAGGGCATTGCCCTATCTCTACGTTAAACGATTGATAATCAAATTCGGTAAAGATAGG
>JBEEMZ010000272.1:0-6683 GCA_041192405.1 Bacteroidota bacterium
GTAAGAAATAGATTTGCCCACTTTTTCGTCGCGAAATTTTTCAAACTCAAAATTCAAGTCAAATCTAAAATTGTTGCAGATGGTTTAGACGACAAATTGTTTGATGTAACGCAGTCGGGAAAACACCTTTCTGCCGCTGCTTTCAATCAATTGACCGACGACCCTGAAACCATTTTAATTGACATGCGCAATCATTACGAAAGCGAAGTTGGTTATTTTGATGGCGCGATTCGACCTGATGTGGAGACTTTTCGGGAATCTTTGCCGATTGTAGAAGCATTGTTAGACGGGAAACAAGCTAAAAATATTGTGATGTATTGTACGGGCGGCATTCGTTGCGAGAAGGCGAGCGCGTATTACAAGCATAAAGGTTTTCATAATGTGTTTCAATTGGACGGCGGCATCATCGAATATGCTCGAAAAGCGAAAGAACAGGGTTTGAAAAACAAATTTAAAGGTGTAAATTTCGTTTTTGATGAGCGATTGGGTGAACGCGTGAGTGCTGAAATCGTGAGTCGCTGTCATCAGTGCGGCGAATCTTGTGATATGCATCGAAATTGTGTGAATGACGCATGCCATATTTTATTTATACAATGCCCCAAATGTGCTGAAAAATATCATCAAAGTTGCTCGCAACAATGTTCTGATTTTTTACAACTCCCTGAAAATGAACGCATTGAAAAACGGAAGACGATGATTTTTAAAGGTAGCGTTGCGGGGAAAGGGCGTTTTAATCTTGAACATTAGAATAAGGAATAAGGAATTTTTAAGGAATGAAGGATTGCAAATCCTTATTTTTTATAATCCTTCATGCTTAATTTTTATATTTAAAAATTTCAAATACAACAAAATCAATTCATGATGAGAAAGAGTATCACTATTTTGCTGATTTGTATCAGCATTTTGCCCCTTCTACGCGCTCAAGAAGGTTTGGAACGAGGCAATATTATGATTTCTGGCGGTGTTGGTTTTCTATCATTCGAAGGTATTGCGCGGTCGTTTATCCAAGATTTTTTGGATAAAAAAACAACTGCTGTGACGACTTCCGTTTCAACGCCTTTGTTTTTCAAAGGCGAGTACATGGTTTCTGATTATTTTGGATTGGGTTTAAATGTAAATTATTCTTCATTTGATGCAAGCTTCAAAATAGATACGTTTTACAAAGGTTCGTTAAATGCGAACAGAACCAGTATTTTATTGCGCGGGAATGCACATTTTGCAAAATTAATTCCGAATGCAGAAAGTTGGGATCCATATATTGGCGCAAGTTTCGGCTATCACCGAATGAGATTAGATTATTCAGATGATAACCCTAAAACGCCCCTTGACGGTGGTTTGACCATACCATTGCCAATTTCTTTTGAGGCAACCGCAGGAATTCGTTATTTTTTCCTCCCAAATGTTGGGTCGTATTTGGAGATAGGGATTACGCGGGCATTTGCTCAAATCGGTGTAACTGCAAAATTTTAAGCATTTTGCCACAAATGACAGGAATTTACACGAATTGTTTGTGAAAAAGAGTGTAATTTGTGGCAAAATCTTTCGCATGATAAAACCAATCTTATTCGTTTTTTTCAATTTTGTAAACCTACTATTTTCAATGCTTTATGCACAATCAGCCCTCGAAAATAGTATTCAGACATTCGCTAATGACCCTATCATTCGACATGGGCAATTGGGCGTTTGCGTCGCGGATGCGGAAACGGGACAACTCATTGCGTCGCATAATGCGCAAATGACGTTGATGCCCGCTTCCAATATGAAAATTATTACGACTGCTGCCGCGCTTCACCTTTTAGGTAAAAATTATCGTTTCAAAACCGAATTGCAATATGACGGAACGATAAAAGATAGCATTCTGACGGGCAATATTTACCTCAAAGGCTACGGTGACCCGACATTGGGAAGTCCCGAAGTGATGGATAGCGTATTAAGTTTTAATGGCGTTTTGGATGCGTTTGCATTGAAAATCAAAGCATTAGGTATTAAAAAAATTATTGGTAAAATTGTCGGCGATGGTACCGCATTCTCGCCCGATATGGCTGAACCGACTTGGTTATATGAAGATTTAGCAAACTATTATGGCGCGGGCGCGAATGGTTTGAATTTGCATGAAAATCTATTTTACGTGCGCCTATACCCCGCCTTGACCGAAAATATTAAACCTTCGATTCTAAGTATTACCCCCGATATTCCAAATTTACAATTGTTTAATGATGCTGTTTCCAAATTAAAAACGGATGATGATCCTTACTTAGTTGGAATGCCTTATGTAAATCAAATATATTTAAAAGGCGGTGTTTCAATGGGTTCGAATGATTTGACTCTTAAAGGTGCAATGCCCGACCCACCTTATTTTGCAGCTTGGCAATTACATCGCCGTTTGAAATGGATGAATATCGAAATTACGGATTCTGTTGCCAATCAATTGCAACTCAAAATAGATACTTCCATTAAACGAACGGTGTTTTACACGCATTATTCGCCGACTTTGGGTAAAATTGTGGTGCCAACCAATCAAGAAAGCATTAATCTGTATTGCGAAGCGATGATGAAAGCCATTGCTTTTGAAAAAACAGGTTTTGGCTCTACCGAAAATGGTATTAAACTTATCCTTCAATGCTGGCGCGATAAAGGCATTGACATAGATGGATTATGGATAATGGATGGCAGTGGCTTGTCGCCTCGCAATGGCATCACACCCTTGCAACTTGTCACTATTTTGCGTACTATCAAAAAAGACTCTTTAAATTTTCCTATCTTTTTTGAGTCGTTGCCAAGACCTGGCGAATCGGGCACAATGCGCAATATGATGAAAAAAACAGAAGCCGTTGGTCGGCTAAGAGCCAAAAGCGGCACCTTGACACGCGTAAAATGTTATTCAGGATACGCCACTACCCTATCGGGAAAACAAGTGGTGTTCTCCGCAATGACCAATAATTTCACAGGCACTCAGCGTGAAATTCGGAAAAAATTAGAACAATTAATGTTAGAAATTTGTAGATTGTGATACCATTTAGACACGAATTATACGAATTTTCACAAATAAGGATACCGATTCGTGAAAAATTCGGGCAATTCGTGTCTCCTATTGCTATGATTTTTCACAAAATGCCTTCAATTTGGCTAATCCAGTATCATAATCTTTACCCAACATTTTGTTGACAAATGCAAAATAAATCCAACGCGTTATCGGATTCCAACTGTGGTCGGCTTCAAAAGTCCACTTTACTTGCGTTTTCCCTGCTTCTTCTTTGAAGCTAAATTCAGAAAAGTTCTCGCCTTGTCCATCCAATTCAAGTTTAAAACGCAATTTTTGATTGGTCAACGTATCAATAACCGTATTTTTACCCGAACCGATCTTTTTGCTTTTCCAACTCATCCACGAACCTAACCCTTCGGATGGTTCCGAATACTGATAGGTTGCTGTCAGATCCATCGCATTCCAAGGCGACCAATTGTTCCAATTTTTACCATCTGCAATTTGACGATAAATTTTCGCAGCAGGAGCCGCGATTTCGGACTTGCGCTCTATCAACGAACTGCCTGGCAAAAAGCAGCCGATGATTAAAAAGGTTAAAATCGCATAAAGCAAATATTTTAAGAATTTCATTGGTATATTGTAATGATGAAAAATAATAATTTGTTTTAATAATCAACAAAGTTGTTTTGAATGGCGCAAACATAAAACAGGTTTTTGGAATCTCCAAATTTTTAATCTTAAAAAATGCTTTCAATGACACATTTTTTTAAAAAAAATACTAAATTATAGCATGCAAAAGCGTATGGAATTAAAAAAAATGTGAAAAAAATGAAGTAAAATGAAAGCAATTTCCAAAAAGGCTCTTACATTTGCCGTTCAAATGGGACTGAAACATTGACAACTTTAAAACCTCATGGTACATCGTTTATCAAAAATGTTTTAAATTTCTTGAACCTGTTTAACTAAAACGAACATTCTATGAATCAGAAGACAAACATTTTTAGAGTTACACTTATAGGTGTCCTGATTGTAGGGATTCATTACACCGCTTTTGCTCAATCCAAGCAACTTTTTTGCCGTGATTTATTCATCCGCGATTTCACGGATAAAAATGGCAAAAAATTGACCGACCCCGCTTTGACTGATGATACAGAAAGCTTGTTTGCGCAACTTGCTACCTGTAAAATCCTTTTGCGCCATCGGCATCCTGAAGTTTTGGTGGCTTTGAAAAATGAGCATCTCGTCCAACAAAATAACAATAATAGTTGTATTGATAGAGTTTCCGACGATTTAAGTCAAAAATTAGTAGAAAAACGCGTTTATTTTCTCCTTTCGGGTTGCGTTGAGCAAATACCCGCGAACGAAAATGATAAAGTGCGCCTTTTTTTCCAAATCGAACAATTGAATAATAAAAGTATTGCATACGAAGGCGTGCTCGAAATGCCGCTTCGCACGTATCAACACCGCAGCGAACGCAAAGAAAAATTACGGGCTTTCATTGAAAAAGAGATTTTGAGATTACCGCCGCCGCCGCCGAATCTGCCTACTTATACGCATAGTGCAGGGGTGCTTGCTGGTGCGTGCGTGACCTATATCGGGCTTTCTACGGCGGCGCGTATCCGAAAAGATTGGACAAATTATTATGCCTTGCATCCAACAGACCCACAAAATGATTATCCACAAAAAAATAGAAAATACATTGAAAATCAATACATTGCGATTGGTGGCGGCTTGTTATCATTGGTTTGTGGCACGATGCTGATTCGTAGAATCTACTATGTGCGTTCCTTTTCAGCGAACCGACGCTATTCTGCAGAGGTGCTGTTTGATTCCAACAAAGGTTTACAAGCAGCGATTACAAACAATGGTATTGGAATTATATATAGATTCTAATAAATCTATATTTCATTAAAACATAAATCATTAATCCCTTATTTGCCTTCTAATAATTTAAAATATGCAGAAAATTTATACTTGGAAAAAGATTCACTGGATTGGATATATGTCTGCCCTTATTTTGTTCATAGCCTGTCGTTTAGAACCGTTACCTATGCCTCCGTTTGACTATCTTTTAACCAATCTTGACCCATCATTTGATAAAATTTATTTATATGATGCAGCTCAACTGCGGAATAAAGATATTATTGCAGTTGGAAAAGTGTTGCTAAAAACAGGCGAATTTAACGCATTAGCGGTTCGTTTAAATTCAAATGGGCAAGTCAAAGAAGTGAAGCATTTCAATAGTGAAGCATATTGGGATGACGAAATTTTTTGTATGACAATAGATAGTAGTGAAAATATTTATATGGCAGGGCGCGTTCGTGACCCAAATTTAATTTTTCGCGGCATTGTTTTTAAAATCAGTACGAAAGATTCTTTACACAAAATCTGGCATCGCATGTATCCGCCGCCCTTGAATTCACGGTTGACTTTGAGCCGAATTGTTTCGTATAATCAAGAGGAATTGACCGTTTTGCGGGGTACGTTAAGTGGGCAAGAGCGACTTGATACGACTGCTGTTGCTGGTTTTTTTAGGATAGATTCAATGGGGTGGATACGCAGTTGTAATCAAAATTACCCTTATTACGATATTAAGGGGGCTGCTTTGATTCACAAACAAGTGGTTTTTGGAGGTGTTGCCTATAATGTTAGTAGGCAAGATGGACCTGGTATTGTAAGTTGTTTAGAGCCGTTAACCTGTTCGGTTCAACATCGAAGTCATTTTGCGGAGGTGCATTCGGAATTTAACTATATAGCGGATGTTGCTCGTGGGTCGGATGGACATATTTTAACGGTTTTGAATGCTAATTTTTTGGAACCAAATCAAAGTATTCCTCAAAAACGATTTTATTTCCGCCCTTATTTTATAAAAATGTTACCTCAAATGGGTTTGCCTGTGGTGAATGACCAAACGGCGTATATCGAATTGCCTTCGGATACAATCATGGAGCGACATGCGGTCAGTTCATTGATTGGGACACAGGATGGCGGCTTTATTTATGCTTCAAATTATACGAATCACGAAGTTTTTAATGATTTTTATGCCAAAATCACCAAACGAAGTACTAATTTGGGGGCGGGTATGATGTGGACAGAACCTTTAAAATTGCCACAAACGAGCATTTCTAAAATTGTGCCGTTAGCCGATAATGCAATTTTGCTGTTAGCAGGACGGAATTTGGAAGTAGAAATTAATCGAATTATTAAGGTAAGTTCACAAGGAAACATAGAATAATTGTATATGCATTGGGAATGAAAAGCAAAAATTTGGTTTTTGGAATAAAAAACAGCATTTTTGCAGCTTCATTCTTCATTCAAAAATCTAAACTACTTATGCAACCACCACGTTGGAAAATGGCGATTGTGATATGGCTCGGCATTTACCCGACTGCCACTTGTGTATTCTGGCTTTTGTCGCCATTCATAAAGGATTTTCCTTTACTGTTAAAAACATTGTGCCTTACGCTCGTCATCGTCCCTGTGATGGTGTACGGGATGTTGCCGTTTTGGACAAAAATATTGCGCAGTTGGCTCCATAAAGATTTATAAATACTTGATTATCAATAAGATAAATTATCACACATGTAGAGATAGGGCAATGCCCTATCTCTATCTCCATCATGATTTTAGATTACCAAATGATTTTAGATTACCAAATGATTTTAGATTGCCAAATGATTTTAGATTGCCAAACGATTAA